>NZ_JACIXG010000039.1 GCF_014360585.1 Nocardioides sp. | reverse complement strand
ACGTGTAACACGTCGTTCGTAGGACTATCCGGTCGTTATAACGACCGGATAGTCCTACGAACAACGTGTTACATGCGGCGATGTTGCGCGCGCCGTGATCCGCTCAGCGGACCGGTGCCCCTGGCCCGAGCGGGATCCCGAGGCCCCACCAGAGGAAGAAGAGCGCGGTCCAGGCCAGGCTCATCGTGATCGCGAGCGGCAGCGTGTACGAGGCGAGGGTGCCGATGCCGGCGTCCTTGCGGTAGCGCTGCAGGAAGCCGAGGGCCATCACGAAGTAGGGGCTCATCGGGGTGATCGCGGTCGAGCCGGAGTCCGCGATCCGGAAGAGTGCCTGGGTGGTCTCGGGCGGGACCGAGAGCAGCATCAGCATGGGCACCAGGACCGGTGCGGCGATCGACCACATCGCAGAACCGCTGGTCACCATGATGTTGACGATGCTGAGCAGCGCCAGCACGAGCAGGAAGATCACCCAGACCGGGATGCTGCTGGTCTGCAGCGCCTCGGCGGAGTTGACCGCGATGACGTCGCCGAGATGGGTCCAGTCGAAGTACGCCAGGAACTGGGCGATCGCGAAGAAGAGCACCAGCACCGGAGCCATCTGCTTGATCCCCTGGCCCATCAGCGTCGGCACGTCACCGGCCTTGGTGATCGCACCCGACAGCGTGCCGTACACGGTGCCGGCGATGCCGAAGAGGATGGCGACGATCGCGGCGATGCCGGTGAGGAACGGCGACTCGGTCAGCGACCCGTCCTCGCCGCGCAGGGGAGAGGACGGCGGGATCACCACGGCGGCGATGACCACGATCGCGGCCAGCAGGGTGAGCAGCGCCCAGCGCAGCGCCCGGCGCTCGCGACCGTCGAGCTCGAGGGTGCCGAAGTCGCCGTCGTCGGCGTCCTCGTCGGGCTCGAGGTCGGGCCGCTTGGAGAGGACGAGCTTGGTCATCAGGGTGATCACCGCGGCCAGCAGCACGGAGGAGGCGATGTTGAAGAACCAGTTGCTGACGGGGGAGACGTACGCGCTCTCGTCGACGATCTGGGCCGCGGCGGTGGTGATGCCGGCGAAGATCGCGTCGTTGGGGGTCGGGACCGGGCTGGCGTCGTACCCGCTCGCGATCGCGGTGTAGGCGACCACGATCCCGAGGATCGGGGACTTCCCCACGGCCCGGAAGGCGAGACCACCGAGCGGGACCAGGATGATGTACGCCGCGGCCGAGGCCACGTGGGCGACGGTGCCGGTGAAAGCCACGGCGAAGACCACCCAACCCACCGGCACCCGCGAGATGCCGACCTTCATCGCGGCGGTGAGGAAGCCGGTGCGCTCGGCGACGGCGACACCCATGATGACCACGACGATGGTCGCCATCGGCGGGAACTCGGCGAAGTTGGAGACCATCGTGGAGACGGCCATCGCCAGGCCGTCGCCGCTGATCAGGTTCTGGACGACGACCTCCTCGCCGTCGCTGGGGGAGATCACCGAGACCCCGGCGGCCGCGCAGATCGCGCTGATCACGGCGAGGATGGCGGCGAGGATCCAGAAGAGCCAGAACGGGTGCGGCAGGGCGTTGCCGACGCGCTCGATCACGCCCATGGCGCGGATGATCCACGGCAGTCTGTCGCTGCCCGTGGGAGTTGCGGTGCTGGTCATCGGGATCACCCTTCGCTGGTGAGTCGGTGGCGGGAGAAGAAGTCCCAGATCACCGTCGCGGACTCGATGGTGCGGGTGACGTGACCGCCACCGGAGTAGATGTCGGCGCCCGGCCAGACGTGGCCGCCGCCGTCGACGGCGACGTGCTGGACGTCGGCGCCCTGGTCGCACCCGGCCCAGCGGGTGGTGGCGACGTCGCGGTTGGTGCGGGTCCTGCTGGTGGTGCAGCCGTTGTGGTCGGCCCAGCCCTGCACCCACTCGGGGATCGAGGGCAGGTCACGGTCGGCGTCGCCGGCGTAGGGGATGGTGGCGTCGGCGACCCCGTGGGTCTCCAGGATCGGCGTCGGGGGTGCGTCGGCGCATCCGGCCCGGGTGCCCGGGTAGAGCGCGGGCGCGACCGGTGCGACGGCGGCGAACGTACCCGGCATCCGGCACGCGAGCAGGGCGGCCAGCCCGCCGCCGTTGGACTTCCCGGTGGCGTAGACGCGGGTCGTGTCGATGCAGTGGTCGGCCTCGATGGCGGCGAGCAGGTCGGCGGTGAAGGCGACGTCATCGACGCCGGGGGCCTCGTACGGTGCGCCCTGCCAGGCCTTGCGGTATCCGGACCCGGTGCCGATCGCGCCGTCGGGATAGGCGACCACGGCGGGCAGGTCGGAGAGCTCGGAGTAGCCCTCGACCTCCACGCCGGTGCTGCCGCGACCGTGGAAGGCGACGATCAACGGCCAGTCGTCGCGGCGGTCGTAGCCCTCGGGAAGGCGGAGCACGTAGCTGCGCTCGAGGTCGCCGCTGGTCAGCTTGTGCTTCTGGCTGCTGTCGGGCTCCTGGTCCGTGGGCTTGGCACACAGTGTCCTGCTCGCGGCGGTCTCGGCTCCGGCTTTGGATGAGGCGGGAGCCAGGGCAGTGACGGCGCTGGGGGCCAAGGACGCTGCGGCAACGGCTGTCACGGCGATGACCGGTGCCAGGAAGCGGAGGTGTCGTGGGGACATGTCGTGCTCCTTTCGGGGCAGCTGATTCGATTTCGGGTGTGCTGGATCGCCCGGCGACGCGGTGTGCGTCCCGGTCGGGTCCCGAGCGTGTGGGTGGTGGGCCGGTGGCCTAGGTGTCGAGCCACTCCTCGATGAAGTCGACGACGCGGTCGGTGGCCTCGGCGAAGATCGCCCGGCCGTCCTCCGCGGTGGCGCGACGAGGATCGCCGAGCACGCCGCTGGGGGAGAGCCGGTCGTAGGGGAGGGCCACGGCGGGATGGCTCACCGAGCGGGCCAGCCGGGCGAACGGGTCGAGCTCGTCGGGCGTGGTGGTGCCCGGGGCGAGCAGATCGCGGCGTACGAGGTGGGGGGCGACGTGCAGCATCTGGGAGGTCTCGGCCTCGCCGCTGTGGCCGCTGACCGGGGTCAGCTCCATGGCGGCCACGGTGTCCTTGGCCAGCACGGTCACCGGCGCCCAGGCGAGCTCGAGGTCGGGCCGGTCGCGCAGCAGGTCCTGGGCCAGGGTGCCGAGGGTGGCGTTGTTGCCGCCGTGCCCGGTGATGACGAGGAATCGGTGCCAGCCGTGGGCGGCCAGCGACTCCACGTACTCACGTACGACGGCGGCGAACAGCGCGGGACGCAGGCTCACCGTGCCGGCGAAGGCCTGATGGTGCGGTGAGACCCCGACCGGTACGCCGGGGCCGATCACCACCTTCCCGGGTAGTGCCTCCGCGATGGCGTCGGCGAGCGCCTCGGCGCGGATCTGGTCGGTGGCCAAGGGCAGGCCGGCACCGTGCTGCTCGAACGCGCCGACGGGGATCACCACGACGGTGCCGCTCTCGGCCGCCTGCGCGGCCTCGAGGGTGGTCATCTCGGCGAGCTTCGCGGTCATCGAGACTGCTCCGTGCCGAGGGTGGCGGCGAGCGCCTCACGGATCGCGAGCAGGTGCTCGCGGGTGAGCGCGGCCGCCGCGTCGGCATCTCCGTCGCGGACGGCCTCGACGATGCGGAGGTGGTCGGCATGGTCTCGGTCGCGGTCGGTGTAGCGGTGCCGGATCTCGATCTGGTCGCGGGCCCTGACCTGCAGCAGCGCCTCGACGGTCTCGCGCAGCAGCAGGTTGCCGGAGGCGCCGGCGAGCGCGACGTGGAAGTGCAGCTCGGGGCGCTCGTCGGCGTACTGCGGCTTGAGCGCGTTGTCGGCCGAGGAGGTCAGCGCGGCCAGGTCGTGGTCGGTACGCTGCGCGGCCGCGGCGGCCGCGACCGGCGGCTCGAGCACGATCCTGGCGTCGAGGAGCTCCAGGACGGACTCGCTGCGCGACTCCGAGACGTGCGGGTTGACCAGCAGCCGCCGGTTCACCCCGCCGCTCACGTAGGTGCCGGAGCCGTGGCGGAAGCGGATCACGTCGGTCGCCTCGAGGCGGCGCAGCGCCTCCCGGATCGTCGGCGTGGTCACCTCGAACCGCTTGGCGAGGTCGCGGGAGGACGCCAGGGCGTCACCAGGCTCGAGGCCGGCGGCCTCGATCATGGCGACGATCCCGTCAGCGATGCGTTCAGAGAGCGAGGGTGTGTTGCTGGTCACAGTAAGTGACTAAATCACTTATTGATCTACTCGTCAAGGGGCGGCTGAGCGGACAGCGCGCGACGGAGGCGGGCGATCGGACCGGGGCTGTCGATGCCGACGGCGCCGACGGCGCTGCCGTCGCGCCGGTAGAGGACGAACCCGTCGCCGTGGTCCTCCTCGTCGGTCGCGGTGGTCTCGCCGACGACCTGGATCCGGTGGCCGTGCCAGGTCGACCACGCGAACGGGACGGAGGCGAAGGCCTCGGCGGCTCCGGCGGCGTTGGCGCCGGCGACCCGGCCCTGCTCGCCGGCGGCGGTCCAGTGCTCGCTGCGTACGCCGTCGACGCAGGCGATGTCGCCCGCGGACCAGACGTCGGGAGCGCTCGTGGCGAGGCGGCTGTCGCAGAGCACGCCGCCGGTGCGCGGGTCCAGGGCGACACCGCTGTCGCGGAGCCAACCGGTGGCCGGGCGCGCGCCGATGCCGAGCACCACGGCATCGGCGGCCAGGGTCTCGCCTGAGCTCAGCTCGACCTTGTCGAGGCCGACGTCGGTCGAGCGGATGCCGGAGACGGTCGTCGAGGTGAGCAGCCGGACGCCGGCGTCGGTGTGGAGCTGCATCAGCCGCGCGGCGGCGCCGGCCCCGATCGCCCGCTCCAGCGGGCGGGCGCCCGCCTCCACGAGGGTGACGTCGATGCCGCGGGCACGGGCGGCCGAGGCGATCTCCGAGCCGATGAACCCGGCGCCGACGATCACCACCTCTCGCGAGCGGGTCAACGCCTCCCGCACGGCGAGCGCGTCGTCGTAGCTGCGTAGCGCGTGCACCCCGCGGACCCCGGACAGGTCGGGCAAGGTCGTCGCGGCGCTGCCGGTGGCGATGATCAGGGCGTCGTAGCCGAGCTCACCGGCGGTGGTGGTCACCGTCCGGTGCTCCGTGTCGAGGGCCTCTGCGCGCACTCCCGACAGGTGGCGTACCTGCAGCGTCTCGAGCACCTCGCCGGACCGCAGTGTCGGCACGGCCGGGGGCTCCTCGGCGGAGAGCACGGCCTTCGACAGCGGCGGCCGGTCGTACGGAGCGTGCGGCTCGTCGCCGACGACCGTGACCGGCCCCGTCCAGCCGGCCGCACGCGCCCCTTCGACGGCTCGGATCCCAGCCAGGCCGGCGCCGACGACGAGGAGATGACGGTGGTGGGGAGATGTCATGGTTCGGTTCCGTCTCGTCGGGCCGGGCTCAGCCGAGGAGGCGGAGCGCGGAGACCGGGCAGGAGTCGATGGCAGCCTTGACGTACCCGTGGTCGGGCTCGGGCACCTCGCCGGTGAGGACCTCGACGAGGCCGTCGTCGCCGACCTGAAAGTAGTCGTCGGCCTGCGCCTCGCACATGCCGATGCCCTCGCACACGGTCTTGTCAGCCTGAATGGCACTCACAGCGTCGACTCCTTGAGCGGGATGAAGTCGACCTTCTCGCGTACGCCGCAGTCCGGGCAGCACCAGTCGTCGGGAATGTCTCGCCAGGCGGTGCCTGCCGCGAAGCCCTCGAGCTCGTTGCCGGCCGCGACCTCGTAGACGTAGCCGCAGCCGGGGCAGCGCCCCGCGGCGATCTCGTCGTCGAAGGTCTGCCGGGTCACGTCGTCGATCTCCTCGAGCGCCGGCTCGGCGGCGGGCGGCGGGAACTTGGCCAGCAGCTTGTCGAGCCGGCCGGGGCGTACGTTGGCCAGCCGGACGTCGCCGTCGAAGTGATCGACCACGCGCTTGTCCATCACCCGGCGCCACAGCGGCGGGACCAGGGCCAGCACGATCATCCCGGCGTACCCGGTCGGGAGGGCGGGGGACTCCCGGTAGTCACGCAGGGTCTGGTAGCGCCGGGTCGGGTTGGCGTGGTGGTCGCTGTGTCGCTGCAGGTGGTAGAGCAGCACGTTGGTGGCGATGTTGTTGGAGTTCCACGAGTGCATCGGCAGCACCCGCTCGTATCGCCCGGAGGTGGTCTTCTGGCGCAGCATCCCGTAGTGCTCGAGGTAGTTGACGACCTCCAGCAGGGAGAAGCCGATGACCGCCTGGAGGACGAGGTAGGGCAGGATCCCGACGCCCAGCCACAGCGTCATGCCGGCCCACAGGACAGCGCTCATCAGCCAGGCGTTGAGGACGTCGTTGCCGAGGTGGAACGGGTGGGTCCCCTTGCGCCGGTAGCGCTTGGCCTCCAGGCCCCAGGCGCTCTTGAGGGAGCCGGACACGGTGCGGAACCAGAACGTGTAGAGGTTCTCGCCCACCCGGGAGGAGGCCGGGTCCTCGGGCGTCGCGACGCGTACGTGGTGACCGCGGTTGTGCTCGATGTAGAAGTGGCCGTAGAAGCTCTGCGCGAGCGCGATCTTGGACAGCCAGCGCTCGTGGCTCTCCTTCTTGTGGCCGAGCTCGTGGGCGGTGTTGATGCCGATGCCGCCGATGAACCCGATGGTGAGGGCGAGGCCGATCTTGTGCGCCAGCGGCCAGTCCTGCGTCGCGATCAGGTACATCGCGAAGACGAACCCGGCGTACTGGATCGGGAGGAACGCGAAGGTGATGTAGCGGTAGTACCTGTCCTCCTCGAGCTCCTCGATGAGGTCGTCGGGCGGGTTCGAGCGGTCCAGACCTGCCACCAGGTCGATGGCCGGGACCAGGCCGAGGACGACGATCGGGCCGACCCACAGGAAGACGCCCCAGCCGGTCAGGGCGTAGCCGCCGACCGCGATGAAGGCGAAGGACGGCACGATGAGGCCGAGGAGCCACAGATAGCGTTTCCGGTCCCGCCATCTCCCGGTGGAGCTCTGGTCGACGGCGCCGCTGGCGTCGAGTGTCATCTGCTGCCTCCTGTGAGGTCGGTTACGTCTCCTGTCAGAATGGACGTACGCAGCAGCGAAGTCTCTGGCCGATCAAGCCGAATCGGTCACGGAAAACTGTGAGGTTTCACAGTCGGCGCGGTGAGGAATGCGTCGTGGTAGTCGAGCGCCAGCAGCAGGTCTCCCGCGCGCTCGCGCAGCGGGCGGCCCAACAGGCCCTCGGCCTGGGTGAGGCGGTAGCGGATGGTGTTCTTGTGGATGCCCAGCCGTTCGGCGATCCTGTCGGCCGTCTCGGCCGAGGTGAGCACCTCGCGGACGGTCTCGCGGAGCCGGCCATGGGGCGGGTCGGCCAGACCCCGCAGCGTCGCCCGGGTGAACCGCTCGGCGGCAGCAGGGTCGTGCCCGATGAGGACCAGTGCGGCCACATCGTCGTAGGCGGTGAGCGGCTCCCGCCGTCCCGGTGCCAGCGCGACCCGCTGGGCGGACTGCGCGTCGAGGTGCGCGGCGACGAAGCCGTCCAGACCGCTCCCGCCGACGCCCAGGGTCACCCGGACGGCGGTGGGGTCGATCCCGGTGTCGGTCACGGTGTCCGGGTGCTCGCCCAGCGCGAGCCAGGCCCACATCTCCCGGCCGCCGGGGCGCACCAGGACCGACCGAGCGGGACCGATCCTGCGGGTGACCGCGGAGAGGGCCGGCTCGAGCTGTTCGATGGAGTCGGCGGTGAGCGCGTGCGCCACCAGGGCGATGTGGCCCGCGATGTTGATCGGGTGGCCGTCGAGGGCGGCGGACAGCTCGGAGGGAGCGACGCTGCGGTCGCGTAGCGCCTCCGAGACGACCTCGAAGCGGCGGGCGTCGCCGCGCTGCCGGATCCGGTTCGACTCCGTCTGGTAGATCAGCACCGACTGCTCGACCGAGGAACCGAACCAGGTGGTGGCCTTCGTCCAGAACCAGACCAGCAGGGCCTCGTGGTCGAGATCGCTGGGCGCCTGCCGGACGACCTGCACGGCGAAGCCCCAGCTCTCCTCCTGGGCCCGCTGGTAGACCTTGAGCAGCAGCGGGAGGCCGAGATGGCGGCGGGCGGCCTCGAGCGCAATGGCCCGTGCGGACGGGACCAACTCGAACTCCGTGTCCGGCAGCGTGATCCGGTCGAGAAAGGCGTACCAGTGCTCTTCGACGGCCCTCAGGAGCATGGGTCTGAGATCGGCCAGATCGATCTCGCCGTCGACCAGGATCGCGTCAGCGGTCGAGGCAGCCCACCGGGCGACCTCGTCCGGCCGGCGCTGCTCGTCGGCAAAAGCCGTCAACCAGGCAGCGAGGTCGGTCATGACGCTCAACCTCTCCATCGTCGGGCGGTGCGTCCCGGCAGTTTAAGACCGCCGGTCCGGCGACCGTCGGATCTGTGGCCCGTCGAGCACTCCAGTCTTGCCGCGAAGGCTGGCGTCGACCTCCGTGCGACGGCATGCTGGCTGCCCAAGCAACGACCAAGCCGTACGGCGCTCGAGAGGCTGATACCGAATGACCCCCGCCGCGCAGAGAGCCACGATCGCAGCCGTTCAGGTCCTCGGGCTCGCCGTGTGGTTCTCGGTCTCGGCGGTGGTCCCGAGCATCCAGGCGGAGTGGGGGACCAGCAGCACCCAGGCGGTGTGGCTCACCGGCACCGTGCAGCTGGGATTCGTCACGGGTGCGCTGACCTCGACCGTCCTGAACCTCGCCGATCGGTGGTCCGCACAGGTCCTCATGGGCGCCAGCTCGTTGCTCGCGGCGGTCTGTACGGCTCTGCTCGCGTGGTTCGCCGACGGTCTCGCCGTCGCGCTGGTCCTGCGGTTCGCCACCGGCTTCTTCCTCGCCGGCGTCTACCCGGTCGGCATCAAGCTGATGGCGTCCTGGGCTCCCCGTACGAACCGCGGCCTGGCGATGGGGCTGCTCATCGGTGCGCTCACCATCGGGTCGACGCTTCCGCATCTCATCGGCGGCCTGGTGACGCTTCCGTGGCGTGACGTGCTGCTGGTGACGTCGGTCGTCGGCGTGCTGGGCGCCGTGCTCGCCATCGCGGTCGTCCGGCCTGGTCCGCACCTGGCTCGCGGGCCGGTCACGCTGCATCCGCGGTATGTGCTCACGATGTTCGCCGAACGTGGGCCGAGACTGGTCAATCTCGGCTACTTCGGCCACATGTGGGAGCTGTATGCGCTGTGGACCTGGATCCCGGCGTACCTGCTGCACTCGCGTGCCTCCGAGCAGCTGGGTGATGTTCGCTCGCTGCTCGTCTTCGTCAGCATGGGACTGTTCGGCCTCGCGGGCTGTCTCCTGGGCGGGTGGGCGGCCGACCGGTACAGCCGGCGCGCCGCTGCCGTCACCGCGCTGTCGGTCAGCGGCGCCTGCTGCGTACTGTCGCCGCTGGCCTTCCTCGCGCCGGCACCTGTGGTCGCGATCTTCTGCGCCGTGTGGGGAGCATCCGTCATCGCCGACTCCGGCGTCTTCTCCACCGCTCTGTCCGAGGTCGTCGACAGCCGCTTCGTCGGCACCGCGCTCAGCGCCCAGACCGCCATCGGCTTCGCCCTCACCGTCGTGAGCATCCAGCTGGTCCCGCTCGTGGCTGCCGCCTCCAGCTGGCAGTACGCCTTCCTGCTCCTGGTGCCTGGTCCTGTCCTCGGGGCGCTTGCCATGTCGAGGCACGGTCGCTGACTGCGTCGTCGCCGGCTCCAGCGGCCCCCGACCGTCTCGGCGCTGTCTTCAGGCGGACGGGAACGGCAGTTTCATCTCATGCTCCCGAGCTACGGTCCGCTAGGCGGAAAGTTCGACGGGATTCCTCGGGAAGCGCGAACTCGCTCACGAGAACGTCAATACGCTTTGAGACGTAGTCACATTCTCGGGAGGCCGCTGTTATGGGTAAGAAGACGTCCAAGCTCGTACGCCGCTATTGGGGCTACCTGCTCCTTGCCGTTGCGGTGCTTCTGCTGTTTGGGTTCGACGTCGGACCGCTCGTGTTGTCCTCGGTGTTCTTGTTGTGCTTCGTATGGTTGCTTTTCAGAGCGCCGACCTCGTGCGGGGCCGCCAACCGGGATGGAACGACCTGTCGTAACAACTCCTACGGCCTCCTTGGTGGCTGCAGTTTCCGGCAACACAAGTGGCAGCGCTTTCGGGCTCTCACCCGACTCGACACCGCTCGTAACGCCTTTCGTGGGTGGTTCAGCGGGCCCCAGCAGCAGGTTGCAACCCTAGGTCTCTTCGTGGCGACGTTCGGCACGATCGCGAGCGCACTCAAATGACTTCCCCTTCGCGCGGCCGTTGAGCGAAGATTGAGCGCAACTACTCCACGACGGGAGCGGCGATTCCGAGGGGAAGCCGCTGGACTCGAACTGGACGGTCGGGCGCGATGGAGAAGATGGCGTCGCCGACCATCTCAATCGCTTCCTCGATCTGTGGAAGGTGCCGGACCAAGGCGTCGGCCAGCACCACTTTGTGAGGTACGAATCCCCGGAGGACCACCACGCTCGGGGAGGATGCCCTTGAGGACGCGAGGAATTTCGTGAGTTTCTTGTCCGCCGTGACCAACACGCGGTCGGTCTCAATACAGTAGCTGAAGATCTCGGGGTCGGTAACCCGCTGAAGGTTGACGTCCTCGGTGTGGATGACGTCCCAGTCGTCGGCGATCGCCTTGGTGATGGAGTACGGCAGATTCTGGTCTAGGAGCAGTCTCACGCAGATTCCTGCAGCGGAAGGTAGAAGTCACGCTGCGCGAGCGCGGCGGCGTAGGCGAAGACCTGCTGGGCGTCCTCGGGCTCGAGGAACGGGAAGTCCTCGCGGATCTCCTCGAAGGTCATCCCTGCTGCGAAGAGCTCGAGGAGCTGGTCGACACCGAACCGGTAGCCGCGAATGCACGGCTGGCCACCGAGCTTGTCGGGCTCTACGGTCAGCCGGTCGAATCCCGGAACTGTCTGCGTCATGCGCCGAAGTCTACGCCTCTGCGCATCTTGACTAATTGCATCGCGCGCGGGCGCTCTGCCCGCTATCGTTGTCTGCGATGGGAACTCTGAAGTAATCGATCGGGACGCTGCGTCGAGGTTTCTCCGCAGCGGGTCCTGAGCGACCGCGTCGTCTGCTCGGCGCGCTCGAGGTCCGTTCCGGTCCCGCATCTGCTGATGCGTATCGCCGCGGCGGTCGACCGTCGCGCAGAGGAGTCCTCTTGTTCCCGTCTGCTTCCATCACCTCCACCGTCCGCAGCCACCGCGTCTGCGAGCTGCGCTCGGCCACGGTCCGCTTCGTCGAGCGGGTCGTGCTCGACCGTGTCGATCTCGTGGTCGGCGCGACCGACCGGCTCGCCGTCGTCGGCGACAACGGCGCTGGCAAGTCCACCCTGCTCGACCTCCTCGCGGGCGTCGTGGCGCCGGTCGCGGGGAGACCCGTGTCGTACTCCCCGGCGGCATCGCACATGCCTCGCAGGCACTCCGGTTCCCGGCCGGGGCGACGGTGCACGATGCCGTCGACCTCCTGCTCGCGGACCTGCGAGCGCTCGAGTCGCGCATCCAGCACTGCTCCGAGCGTCTGTCGGCCGCCGAGGCGTACGAGCAGCGTGCGCTCCTCGAGGAGCTCGGCGAACTGATCGACAGGTTCGAGGCCCGCGACGGCTATGGCGTGGACCGGCGCGTCGATGCCGCACTGGATCAGCTCGGCCTGGGTGGCCTCGACCGGCATCGCCCGGTCGCCGGGCTCTCCGGGGGCGAGCGTGCACGGCTCGCCCTCGCCGTCGCGCTCTCGTCCAACGCCGAGCTGCTGCTGCTCGACGAGCCGACCAACGACCTCGACGACTCGGCGCTCGGCTGGGTCGAGGAGCGGCTGGCCGCGCATCGCGGAGCACTGGTGGTGGTCACCCACGACCGCGCCTTCCTCGAGCGCTTCGCCGATGACATCGTGCAGGTACGCGACGGTGGACTGCGCCGCTACGGCAACGGTTACGCCGGTTTCCTGGTGGCGCGGGCGACGGAGCGACGCCGCCAGGCCGAGCGGCACGAGCAGTGGAAGGCCGAACTGGCCCGCAACGAGGCTCTCGTCGAGTCGAACGCGTTCCGCCTGGAGGCGATCCCGCGCAAGCTCGAGCTCGATGGCTTCGGTCACGGTGCCTTCCGCGCGCGCAGCGGCGACCACGGGGCGATGGGCCGGATCCGGATGGCGAAGGAGCGGGTCGCCCGGCTGCGGGCCGAACCCGTCGCACCGCCGCCTGAGCCGCTCCGGTTCTCCGCCGGGCTCCGATCCGAGGAGCAGCCGCCCGAGGGGCACTACCTCGCCCTTCACGACGTACGCCGCGACGAGGGCGCCCGGCTGCGGATCGCCGGGTGGACGTTGAGCCCAGGGGACCGTTGGCTGGTGACCGGACCGAACGGCGCCGGCAAGACCACGCTCCTGCGTCTGCTGGCCGGCGAGATCGCTCCTGATGCCGGCGTCGTCGAGCGCTCTCCGGGGATGCGGGTCTCGTGGCTGCGGCAGGATGTCGCGGTGCCGCCCACAGGGTCGGTCGTGGCCGTGTTCGCACGCGCCGTCGGGATCCACCGCGACGACGCAGTCGAGCGGCTGCGCCGGTTCGGGCTGCTGCGCGAGGAGGACCTGAGGCGCCAGGTGCGGGCGCTCTCGGTCGGGCAGCGTCGCCGCCTCGACCTCGCGATCGCGCTGGCGGACCCGGGCGACGTACTGCTGCTCGACGAGCCGACCAACCATCTCGACCCCGAGCTCGTCGACCAGCTCGAGGATGCCCTCGACGATCACCCGGGAGCCGTCGTCACGGTCACGCACGACCGCCACTGGATCCGGCGCGCGGGCGCGGCGCGGCGGGTGCACGTGAGTGCCGGTTGGGCAGAGCCGGCTTAGTCGGTTGCGCCCGGGGTGAGCGCGGCCTGGATGGTGCCGTCGATCAGCCCGGCGGCGTCGGCCGCGTCGATCTCGCCGCGGTAGACGGCGCCGGAGGCGGCGTGGAGGACGCTCTGGACCAGGGTGAGCTGCCACGGGAGCGGCTGGTCGTCGCGGAAGCTGCCCTCGCTGCGGCCGCGCTCCATCAGCGGCCTCCAGCGGTCGATCAGCCCGACGTGGATCGCCTGGAACTGCTCGTGGGGCATGCTCTGCTCGGCCGCGACGATCAGCGCTCCGTACTGCTGGGTCAACTGCCACGACGCCTCGAGCAGCCTGCGCAGGGCGGCCCGGGGGTCGCCGTCGAGGTCGACGGCGCCGAGCGCCTCGTCGGACTGCTGGATGGCCCGCTCGACGACCTGGGTGACCAGCGTCGCGCGGGACTCGAAGTGGCCGTAGAGGGTGACCCGGCCGACGCCCGCGGCCTTGGCGATGTCAGCGACGCTGACGTCGGGGTCGCGGGCGAGGCAGGCGGTCGCCGCGTCCATGATCGACTCGATGTTCTTGAGCGCGTCGGCACGTTTCACGGTCGTCATCGACGAGTCCTCCCCTGAGATAGTGAACGTCAACGTACAGGTTAAGGGTCTCCGGGTCCGGTCACCGCCGTCCGGCCGGCCACGCGCACATCACCTTCGCGCGGACGGTGGCGCCGAGGCGACGATAGAACCGGATGGCGGCGTCGTTGTCGGGTTGTACGCCCCAGGTGATCGTGAGGTCACCGGAGCGTTTCGCCAGCTCGGTCATGAGCAGTCGGCCGACGCCGGCGTCGCGGTGCCCGGGGCGGACATAGAGGTCGTCGAGGGCGACGATGTCGCTGCCCGACCACAGGTGCAGGCGGCGTACGGCGGAGACGTAGCCGACCGGCTCGCCGTCGGCCTCGGCGAGCAGCACCGTGATCTCCGGGCGCTCGAGGTAGCCGGCCCACTGCTCGGCGGTCACGGTGACCGAGGCGGACTGGGCCTGGTGGGCCGCGATCTCGCTGATGAGCGCGTGGACGGTCTTGGCGTCGTCGGGGGTGGCGTCGCGTAAGACGATCTCCAATCGTGCCTGCTCGGTCATGCCGGTTCCTGCTCGGTGGCGGTGGCGGTGGCGGTGTGGGTGTTGGCGTGGGCGAGGTGCGCGTGGCTGACGGCGTACTCCTCGGGACGGGCGATCATCGCGACGAGCATGAAGAGCAGCATGAGTACGTGGCCGAGCAGCATCAGGCCGTCCGCGTCGATGACCCCGAGCCAGAGGAACGGGAAGAGGAGCGCGAAGCCTGCGTACATCGCGGCTGACATCTCGACGACCGCCCTCGATCCGTGGCCGCGGAAGCGCATCCACGCTGCCATCGGGACCACCATCGTGGTGGCCATGACCAGCGAGTCGACGTCGGCGCGATGCACCCACGCGCTCGCCGGCTGGTCGCCGACGGCGAGGTGCCAGAGCGGGTAGAGGACCATCATCCCGACGGCCATCGCGATGAGCATCTGGACGTAGTGGACCGCGAACGATCGGACGCGGGATCTCGGGCGTCGTGTCTTCGTCATGACTCCGTCTCCTTGTCGGTTCACTGGTGGATCTCAGGGGATGCCGGGCGACCGGGGATGAGAACGCCGGCGACGACGGCGGCGAGCGCGGCGATCACGGCTGCGACCAGGTAGGCCCGCTCGAAGCCGGCGGTGGTGCCGTCGACGAGGCTGGCCGCGGCGACGCCGGACATCACCGCCGCACCGAGCGAGGCGCCGAGCTCGTGGAAGGTGCTGAGGATGCCGGAGGCGACGCCCGCGAGATGCGGCTCGACCTGGCTCAGGGCGGTCGCGGCGGCGACGACGAACAGGGTGCCGAGACCGGCGGAGCCGACGCTGACCGCGACGACGGTCGTCAGTGTGCTCATGCCGAAGGCGGGTACGACGAGCCCGGCGGCGGCGATCAGCAGCCCGATGACGCCGAGGGTGCGGGCGCCGAGGCGCCCGATGAACCTGCCGCCCATCTGCGCGCCCACCATGGTCGCGGCGGCGACCGGCAGGAACAGCAGCCCGGTCGTGAGCGGCCCGTGTCCGGCGGCGCTCTGCAGATAGAACGTCCCCAGGAAGAAGACCGCCACCATCAGCCCGGTCGCGACGAACAGCACGAAGGTGCCGGACAGGACCGGTCGCCGCGAGAGCAGCGCCGGGTCGATGAGCGGGTGTCGCGTACGCCGCAGCCAACCGCCCAGGACGGCGTACCCGACGATGCCACCGACGAGGAGGAGGGCCGTGCGGCTCGAGGTCCAGCCCTCGTCGCCGGCCTCGATGAAGCCCAGGATCAGCAGCCCGGTGGCGGCGGTGACGACGAGCGCGCCGGCGAGATCGAGACGTGCGTTGCCTCCCCATGCCGGCAGCGCCGGAAGCTGTCGGGCGAGCATGAGTGCCACGACGATGCCTACGGGCACGTTGATCAGGAAGACCCATTCCCAGCCCGGCCCCGCGGTCAGGGCCCCGCCAAGAAGTACGCCGATCGCCGCCCCGCCCGCGCCGAGCGCCGACCAGATCCCGAGCGCCCGGTTGCGCTCATCGCCGTCGAAGAGCCGCACCACGGTCGAGAGGGCAGCGGGGGAGAGCATCGCCGCTCCGACGCCCTGTGCCACCCGGCCGCCGATCGCCAGCTCCGCGCTCGTGGCGAGACCGGTGGCCAGCGACGCCACGGTGAACGTCGCGAGCCCCGCCAGTACCACCGGCTTCGGCCCGAACAGATCAGCCATCCGGCCGCCGAGGAGCATCAACCCGCCGAACGCGAGCGTGTACGCACTCACCACCCAGGTCAGCGCATCCCGCCCCAACCCGAGGTCGGCGCCCATGTGCGGCAGCGCGATCGCCACCACCGTGACGTCGAGGATCAGCATGAACTGCGCCAGCCCAAGTAGACCGAGCAACCGCCATCGGCGTGGATCCGCTGTCTGCTCCATCGCCGCGTTCTCGGCTGTCTTGTCTGTCATGGGGTCTCCTCGGCTCGCTTAACATGAACACTACTGTTCGAGATTAACCTGAACAGCCGTGTTCGACAAGAGAGTTTTCGAGGTCGCCTCGGCTGGCGTGCTCGCGACGCCTCAGGGAGAGCGCGCGAGCCGCCGCAAGAGGGGGCGCCGAGATCGGGCCTGACGCAGCGTTGGTCGAGCCGCCGGAGCCGCTAGGCGAAGGCGTGTCGAGACCAACAGAGTCGCTTCCGCGCCCGAGTCCGAGCGCCGTACGCGGCCTAGGCCGACTGGTTCCTTCCCAGCCGCCAGCCGCCGATCGGCAGCTCGAGCGCCGACTCCGGGCCCCACGATCCCTGCTGGTAAGGCTCCACGGTGGGCCGATGCTCGAGGACGGGCTGGCAGATCTCCCACAGCCGCTCGACCTCGCGCGCGCTGGTGAACAGCGTCCGGTCCCCGTTCATGATGTCGAGGAGAAGCCGCTCGTACGCCTCCAGCGGCCCGGCATCCGGGGTGTCCTCGGCGAGGTCGAGGCGGAAGACTCCCTCGGTCAGCGCCATGCCGGGACCGGGTCGCTTGGCCCGGACCTCGATCTCGATGCGGGCCTCGTCGCTGAGCTCGATCACCAGCTCGTTGGGCTCCGCCCGACCCGGGGCGGCCGGCTGCAGCCACTGGTGCCGCGGGTCGATGAACCGGATTGTGATCGTCCGTCGCCCGGCGGCGAGCGCCTTGCCGGTGCGAAGGTAGAACGGGACCCCGCGCCAACGGTCGTTGTCGATCCACGCCTCGATGGCGACGTACGTCTCCACGTCGGAGTCGGCGGCGACGTCGGGCTCCTCGCGGTAGCCGTCGTACTGCCCGAAGACCACGCGCTCGGGATCCAGTGGTCGAACGGCCGCGAAGGCGGCGGCCTTCGCCGCGCGGATCGCGCCCTCCCGGAAGGCGTGCGGGTCCTCGATCGCCACGAACCCGAGCAGCTGGCACAGGTGGGTGGTGACCATGTCGCGCAGGCAGCCGGTGCCCTCGTAGAAGCTGCCGCGCCCCGTGACGGTGAGCGTCTCCGGGACGTCGATCTGGACGGACTCGATGCTGTGCCTGTTCCAGGCGGGCTCGAAGAGACCGTTGGCGAAGCGCAGCGCCAGCAGGTTCTGCACGGCCTCCTTCCCGATGAAGTGGTCGATCCGGAAGACCTGCTTCTCGTCGAAGGCCTCGCCGAGCACGGCGTCGAGCTCGCGCGCCGAGGCGAGGTCGGTGCCGAACGGCTTCTCAGCGACCAGCCGGCTGCGGACGTTCAGCCCCTCGCGGTCGAGCATCCCGACCATCGGCTCCACCGCCTGCGGCGGTACGGAGAGATAGAGAAGGCGCTGTACGTCGCCCACGGTCTGCTCGCTCTCCAGCGCGAGCCGGTCCTCGGCCTCGTGCACCGCCTCGGCCAGCTCGGCGCCGTCCTCGGCGGAGGAGGCGACGAAGCGGATCCGCTCGAGCAGTGGCCCGGCGACGCTCTCGTCGACCTCCTTGACGAACTCGTTCAGCGCCTGGCGAACCTGGTCGCGAAACTCGTCGTCGGTGCCGGGCGAGCGCCGCCCGCTGCCGATGATGGCGAGGTGGTCAGGAAGGCGCTTGGCGAGGGCGAGTCGGTACAGCCCGGGGAACAGCTTGCGCGCGGCGAGGTCGCCGGTCGCGCCGAAGAGGACGAGTACGTGCGGAGCTGGCTTGGAGGACACCTGCTCAGTCAACCACCCGCGGTCGACGTGTCAGAGACTCCCGCTTCGGCCGTTCAGAAAATCGACCGCGGCGGACAGGATCTCCTGGCGCTGTTGCTCGGGCTTCCCGCGACGGGATCGGCGGCGCATCGTGTCGAGGAGATGACGTACCCGTTCGGGACGGTCCAACAGCACGGTGCTGATCAGGATTCCGTCGCGCTGGAAGCGGCGGGGGAGGATCCGAAATCGGCGGCGCCGGGTCACAGTGAGCGAGGCCGGGTCGGCCTTCGGTCGGACCACCACGTAGGTATAGCGGAACGGGATGATGCCCTGGATACGCACGGTGCGTACGTCCATATCGACGCTGTCCACGTCGTCCCAGTCCAGCGTGATCCTGGCGTTGCCGAGTTCGATGTCCAGGGTCTGGAGTGTGAGGACGAGAGCGCGACGGCAGCGCCACGTGGTGAGCGTCTCGACGATGACCGGCGCGATGGGAACGGCGAGGACGCCGACCAGCGCGGCGAGCAGCGGGTGACCGGCATGGATCGCCGCAGCGGCGGCCTCGACGATGAGGGCGAACAGGCAGAAGATGACGAGCGCGCCGAAGATCTCCGCGACACGTCTGAGACGGACTTCGACCCCGGCGACGTCGCCGAGTCCGCTCGTGCGACGAATCCGTCGAACGGCGGCCGACCTCATCGGACCGATGCTCTTGATCAGAAGCAGGCCGACTCCGCAGACGATGAGGAAGATGGCGAAGGTGATGAAGAAAGCAGGGGAAACGGGGGCGCCCTCACCGGTCGTGAGGACGCCGACGATGAACGCGAGCCCCAGCATGATGCTGACGAGCGCCAGGACCGACCAGCCGAGGCGTCCCAGCGTGCGTCGCCGCCACGATCCTGAAACCTCCTCGCCGAGCATGGGTCGAGCGTAAGGCTGGTCCGCGTCGATCGCGTTTCCATGGACCCTGGGTGACCCGAGCGAGCGACTGCAGGGTCGGTCCGATCAGGCGGAAGTGCCTTTCTCGCCGGCTTGCTACATCGCTCAATTCGGCGGCATCATCCGGTCCGTCGCCGGGCTCGTCGGTGCGGGGCCCGATGAGAAGTGCATCCGGGCTGGCAGACCATGCGTACGACGGCGGAGAGATGGGGAACGTGAACAACACCAACGGTGACTCCGCGCGGAGTCGAGTACAGCGTCGAGTCGCGGACACTCCCACGAGCGATCTCACGGCCTCGAAGCTGGACGAGATCGTACTTCAGGAGACCGGCATCTACGAGAGCGTCAACGACCTTTTCCGCGATGCGGAGAAGACTCACTTCGCCATCCAGGATGGGACCCGATCGGCGCTGAACGCGGGTACATCACTCAACTGTTTCGGGCTTCTGGCCGTAGTCGCCGCCGCGGCTGCGTGGGGCGGTGTCTTCGGTCGGTACGAGTCACCAGGCTGGACGTGGATCCTTCCGGCGCTCGCGCCGGTCGTTGCTGCCGCAGCGGTGATCGTCGCGGTGTTCTCGCTCGGGCGTCCGGCCACGCGGATGGCGTCCGGATCGGTCACGATCGGCTTCGTCCTCATCAGCGTGGCCGGCGGCATCACGTTGTTCGTCTTTGACCTCGAGCCGCGGGAGCAGTGGTCTATCCTGGCCTCGATCGCTGTCGGCGGCGCAGCGGTCGTTTTGCTCGGTGTCACGCGGATCCGCAACACCGACGAGTCCCGCGACCTCGAGCTCGCGCTTCTCCGCGCGCGCCGTGACGCACGGGCTCTCCTCGAAGAGGAACGAGCGAAATTCCTCCCGAGGCTCGACCGAACCATGGAAACCGTACGGGTGGATCTCACAGAGCTCGACGCGCTCTGGGCCTTCGCGGCCGACTGCGCCGCCAAGCGCGGCGTCAAGGACCTCGATCGCGTGAACGGCCCTGTCGGCGCTTCGAAGCTCACGTCGATCTTGAGCATTCCGCGCGATCATCACGACACCGCTGGCGAGAGGGCCGAGGAGGAATGGGAGAAGAGGAGTCGTCCTCAGTAAGGACCGCACTACCTTCACGGACGAACGGTTGCTCGCAACTGCCGTAGCATCGTCGGCAGCGAGAGGAGTTGGTCACTGTGGCCATGCAAACCTCCACGGTGAGACCGTACGCCGAGTCGGACTTCGCGCAACTCGTCGAACTGCTGAGACAGAGGGCGCCGATCCCAGGCCAGCCTCGAGTGTCGTCCGAGATGGTCCAGGCCGCGCTCAATGGCACCAGCCCCATCGACGGCGGTTGGTGGGCAGAGCTCACGAACCTTCGCCACCTGGTCGTCCCCGACAACGGGAACTTGGCCGGCGCAGTTGCGGTCGGTACGTCGAAGGCGGACGGCGCCGGTTATCTGCTCTGGTTGGCGGCAGATGACAATGAGGTAGTCGAGACGTTGGTCGACGCCGCAGTAAGCGCTCTGGAGGGCACAAGCGTGCAGCGTGCCTTCTCCTTCGCCACCGCACTCGACGAGGGCTTGGAGGGATTGCCTGTCCGTCTGCGCCCCGTCGTTCACCAGGCACTTCTGTCGCGTGGTTTCGCCGGCGAGGACATGTGGGTCTACATGCGGCGAGACCTCACTGCGACTGACTCGATGCTCGCCGACGATGATCTCGTCGCCGCGTTCACCGTTTCTGACGGCGAGGATCCTCAGTCGTGGAGGATCACGGCGGATGGCGGGGCGGACGAAGGAGTCGTCGTGATCGGATTGCTGCCGTCGGGCACCGGCATCGTGGAATGGCTTCACGTCGATGATGCACATCGAGGCCGTGGACTGGGCAAAGCAGTTCTCAGCGTCGGCCTGCGCCACCTCGTATCGCTCGGCGCTACCGAAGCGATCCTCTACGTCGACCACGACGCTCCGGAGACCGAGCGGGATCGCGCGGCGGCCTTGGCGCTGTACGAGGCGGCCGGATTCGAGGTCGTGGATCACCTGCACAGCTATGAGCGCCCCGGTTCATAGGTTATGTGGCCATCGATCCGCTCTGCGGTCCGTTCAGCATCTCGGCAGCACGCATCGTCGGCGCATCTCGCGACCATGCTGATACGAGATGGTGAAGGACGCCGTCCTCGGTGTTCGCGCCGATGACGCCGGTGGCGGCGGCGAGGACCTCCGGAGCAGCGTTGGCGACTGCGTACGCCTGATCTGCGGCCCTGAACATGGGCAGATCGTTGAGGTTGTCGCCATAGACGATGACACGGGCGACGTTCAGGTAGTCACGCAGCCAGGCGACGGCGTGGGCCTTGGTGGCGCGCGCGGCGCTCAGTTCGAGGTACGTGTCCTGCGGGTGGTGCGTGTCGATCTGCGCGATGAGGGAGAGCCTGCCGTCGGTGGCAGCCCCGATGTCGATGGTCAGGGCGGCGATCGCCGATGCCTCACCGATGATCGTGGCGTAGAAGCCGCCAGCGCGGGGGAGTTGCGCCCATCCGGGGGTGGGGCGAAAGCGTGAGTCTCCAACCCGGTCGGCGAGAAATCGGCGCATGCCGTCGGACTCTTCGCCTTCCACCCAGGCGGCCCTCTCGGCCGTGGGGATCCCGTTGTAGACGATCGGCGGAACTCGGTGTTCCCGGCAGAGCCGGAGCACGGTGTCCAGGTCGGCGTCCGGGATGCGTTCTTCGTTGAGGATTGCGCCGGTGTGCGGATCGAGCTGGAACGCGCCACCAGAGACCGTGACCGGGATCTGCAGATCGAGGCCGTCTGCGACTCGAGCTGCGGAGACGTACGAGCGTGCGGTTGCGTAGCTGAACTGCAGGCCATTGGCGAGGAGGTCATTGATGCCGTCGCGGGTCGCTGTCGAGAGCGCGGCGCCGGGACCGAGGAGGGTGCCGTCGAGGTCGCTGAGGATCAAGGTGCTCAAGAGGTCCCGTTCTTGTTGGTCATGAAGGTGTCGATAGGGGTGTGTGACCACGATGTTGATGCGTGTCAAAAGTAGGTGTCGACAAGCGTCATTGCTCTGGCGGCCGCGGTTCGATCCAGATCCCCGCAGAGGCGCAGACCGGAGATCGCGATGCTGCGTACGACGTCGTTGTTCACAGGCCGGCCAGCCTGACGCATCGCGATGACCACCTCGGCGAGTTGGAGGAGAAGAGTGCCGATCGGGGTTGCGCCCCAGGCGTCATCTGACCGGGTGGTGCTGCTCGGAACAGTGTTGGCAGCGAAACGCTCGTACGCATCACTGAGGTCGGCACGAGCGTCGGCAAACTCAGCGAATGCCTTCGTTGCCGTCACGTCTGGCAAGCGCTGCAGCAGGCCGCTGTTGTGTCTTGCCTCTGCGAGAGTCCGTACGTCGATGAGGAGCAGCAGGCACAACGCGACGTCCCATCCGAGGTCGGCGGCATCTGCCTCGAGCTGTTTGATCCGCGTCGTGGTGGGTCGGATCGTTCTCGCCAACAGCTCACGAAGAACATCCTCCTTCCCGGCGAAGTGGTAGTAGAGCGAGGCCTGCCGGATCCCGACGGCGTCGGCGATCTCCCGTGTTGACGTGGCGGCGTATCCACGACCGACGAACAACCGGGCTGCGTGATCGATGATCTCGTCGCGTGGTGACAGTCCTTCTGCGGCGGCCCCAGTGTGTCTGGGACGGCCGACCCGCAGGCGCCGGCGGCTGACTGGGCCCGGGTACGCCGATTGTGCGCTCATAGTTCGATAGGTTGGGCGATAGTTGTTGATCTCGGAAGATGCCGCCTGCTGGAATGGCCTGGTTAACCCCGATTGACCTCGGAACACGCTGTCGATCAAAGTCGCGGAGGCGATCCATGACGAGCAAGTTGCGTGATGCGCGACTGCGTCGCGGTTGGTCGCAGATGCGCTTGATCCGCGAGCTCCAGACCGCAGCGGGCAGACGCGGCGCTGTTCTCCCTGACGCCTCTGTGCTGAAGACGCAGATCTCCCGCTGGGAGAACGGGCGCCGTGCGCCCGATGAGTTCTACCGGAGCCTCCTGCAAGACGCATTCGAGCTGACAGCGCCAGAACTCGGGTTCCCCGCACTCGTTGAAGCGCCGGATTGCACCTACGGCCCAGAGCCCTTGAACAAGGCGGCGAGCCCGGAGCTGGTGAACGCGCTTCAGGCCTCACTCATTCAGCTGGCGACACTCGACGCCGCCGCTGGGCCACAGACCGTTCTTGCGCTTGCCCGTGAACAGGCAAGGTTCGCGTCAGGGCTCGTACGCGGAGCCGCGGGACGAGACCGAGCAGACGTCTCGCGCGTCGCGACACGGTTGAGCGAGTTCACCGGCTGGCTCCACCAGGACGCAGGGGATCTCGATGGCGCGGTGAGTTGGACCGATCAGGCATTCGATCTGGCGACCGAAGCCGGTGACCCTGACCTGGTCGCCTACGTTGCGATGCGTCGGAGCAACATCGACTCCGACCGTCGCGACAACCGGGCATCGCTCACCCGTGCGAGCGCTGCCCTTGGCGCCGCGGCGCTCGATGATCCACGACTCAGCGGTGTTCTCCTGCGGCAACGGGCAATGGCGCACGCGCTGATCGGCGACGAGGCTGCCTGTCGTCGAGACCTTGACGACGCGCTCCAGGTCGTCGCGACGAACGGAGCCGGCCACGAGACGACGAGCCTGGTCCCGTACGTCACGTTGTCCTACATCGAGATGGAGGCAGCCAACTGCTACCTCCGCCTTGGCAAACACCAAGACGCGCTCGACATCCTCACCCAGAGCATCCAAGCGTGGCCGACCGGCACCCAGGAACGCGACCGCGGGCTCGCGCTTGCTCGCCTGGCCACTGCGTACGCTGGCGCACATGAGGTTGAGGAAGCCGTGACCACTGGCCACGCTGCACTGAAAGTCCTAACGGTTACCCGATCAGCGCGGATCCTCACCCAGATCCACGACCTACGCCGCGAGCTGGCGCCGGTCTGGGAGACCCCCACGGTGCGCGATTTCAACCACGCCTTCAAAGCAACCACGGCACGGAAGGCGTGAGTGCTCCGATGACCAACCCCGACGTGATCTCCACCGAGACCGGCCCCGATGTCGCCCTTCGCGGCAGCAAGATCGCAGTGCTCCCGATCGGCAGCTTCGAGCAACATGGCGACATCCTTCCGCTGTCGACCGACACCATCGTCGCGACCCAGATCGCCTCGATGGTCGCCCGCGCAAACGATCTGTGGCTACTGCCCCCGATTACCGTGTCTTGCTCTCAGGAGCACGCCGACTGGGCGGGCACTATCAGCATCCCCGCCGCCACGCTGATCAGACTGGTCGAAGACATCGCCGCCTCGGCTCGCTCCCAAGGGGTCGAGCACATCGTGCTCGTCAATGGGCACGGCGGCAACTACGTGCTGCAGAACGTCGTCCAAGAAGCCAGCGACCTCTCCCTCTTCCCTGGTCGCAGCGACTGGGCCGCCGCTCGCGAGGTTGCCGGCCTGGAGACGAACGCTCACGACGACATGCACGCGGGCGAGCTCGAAGTCAGCATTCTTCTCCACTGCGCCCCTGAACTCGTGGGCCAGGACTTCAAGCACCGGGATCATCTGGCTGCCAGCCGTCCCCACCTGCTCACCCACGGCATGCGCCGCTACACGGAATCCGGCATCATCGGCAGTCCGTCGCTGGCGAGCGCGGAGAAGGGTGCGGCCCTTCTGGACGCACTAGCAACACTCTTCAACGACCACCTCAGCGGATGTTCAGGCGTCTAGGTAGCGACCTTTAGCCATACGACTTCGCCTCTCGCAGGTTGGGGAATCGCACGGTCCTGAAGTGGCAGGGTTGTCACTATGGCGACGATCCACGGCATCGAAGCAACCCCCGACGAGCTGAGGGCGCTCGCGCTGATCGGTTATGGCCACTTCACGTCGATGCATGTCGAAGAAGGCGGGTTCGACGGCATGCTGTTCACCGATCCCGTCAGCACAGAGGTCTCCGAGGGACTGCCTGGAAAATCGGCTTCATCAGCGACGAGGGCATGGCGGTCTGGCCCGACGCGGCCGTACTTCCAGACGTGACGATGGTCCTGCTCCGCGGCACGAGCGATCGACACGTCGCGCGGGTGATACTGCTCGACGAGATCCGTCATATGCGCGCAGCGTTCGCCGCCAACGCCATCATCGGGGTACGTCCGGTCAGGGCGGTCGACGACCACCACTTCGATTCCGACCACCCTGCGATCGGCGAGTTACAGCAGGCCTATGCAGCAATCTCGCCTCAGAGGTGAGGGCGGCCGCCCGTTCGGCTGAGACCAGGTAGCTACGCGTCAGTTCGCCCAAAAGTCGCGGCAGCCAACCTGAGCCGGTGATAGCGCGTGGCGTAGCACGTTGGTAGGTCATGGGTCCGGGGTGAAGCCCCGGGATGAGGTAGCTCATATGCTCCGCGCATGGCGCTGCTGCTTGACCCCGACCGAGACGTTACGACCTTTACCTGCGAACACGGCGACCGCCACGAACGGATCTGTGGCTTCATCAACGATGACGAGCGAGGCGCGTTCGCGGTCTACTTCGCCAACTGCGTCCACCACGACGGCGTGCACGAGGCGTACATCGACGCCATACTCGACAACGACTGGGACCCCGACCACCCGACTTCGCCAAGCCCGGATCGAGTCACTTTCGGCTGCCGCTACGGCTGGATCAAGGACCATGGCCTCGCCTGCTCACTCGTTCAGGGTGGGAGTGCTGGCCCAAACATCGACTATTATGGACACAAGCTCTCGCGCGACGAGGCGCTCGCTCATCCTTGGCTCGCAAAGTTCTGGGACGCTGTCGACCTCATCATCGAACATGACTCGACGGTGCGAGGTCACTTCACCGACGACGACGCGGAGTAGCTACCAGGCCAGGTTGTCGAGAACCTTGGACGACCCTGACACGTCGCGATTGCACGGATCAGCCACGATTCAAACACTTCCGACGTGCGTCGTGCCGCCGCTCGGGTGCATCTGCGGATGGAGTCCCAGGACCAGCCCAGGCTGGCTTCTCGTAGGTCTGGCTGGTGCCCCGCAGACGTATTCGGTCACGCCGGGGCGCAGGCGGCAACAGGGTGTGTCACTCCGCCGCGAGTGAGCCACGGTGGGTCGACGTGGTCCGGATCGCTGATCCAGAGGCGAAGGGAGGAGAGCGGGTGACTAGTGCGACCACCCATGGGCGCGGCCGCCATTGCATGAAGCCGCTCGATCAGTTTGGTGGGCTCGACGTGGCCCTAAGAGCATTCGACTAGCGGTGGCATCCCCAATCTGGGGGATCCATACCGGGGTAAAGGAGGCCAACGACATCGCTCCTCACGATGCTCGTTGTGGCATCCAGTTCAAGACGCAGGTGATCGGCCGAGCACGCATTCGGCCAGTGACTGGGCCGATCTCTGGGTTTCCCGCCGCGTCATGGCAGGAACCGCGACAACATAAGGAAACGTCGATGAACTACTCCTACCCGCCTCCGCCGCCCTTGCCGAGCAGCACGCCCCTCGACCTTGAGATCAGGAAGGCCGTCGCCGAGGGTTGGACTCTGGTCGCCCGTGACGCCAGCAGCGCCGTCCTCAACAAGGGTGGCAACGTCCGGCACGTAATGCATGGCATCATCTCTTTGGTCACATGCGGTGTGTGGCTGTGGGGTTGGGCCATCGTCGCGATCCTCGGTGCTCGCCAGGCCATGACGTTGACGATTGACGAGAACGGCTACGTCGATCGTGAGGGACCGAAGTCCCGTGCGCCCTACCTGGCCGGCATGGCCGGGCTCTTCGTTGTCGTCGTGATCATCGGTGCATTGCTACCTGACGACGCTGCGACCATGGCGACAGAAGATCCTTCTCCGGCTGAGTCCAGTGCACCGGTCAAGGCCGCCGAAGAGGAGTCCGAGAAGCCTGAGGCGGAGGAGAAGGAGGTCGCGTCGGCACCGGTGGTCGAGCCAGAGCCCGAGCCAGAGCCCGAGCCAGAGCCGGAGTTCACGGTTGCTCAAGAGCAGGCCATCCGGAAGGCCACCGACTATCTCGACTACACATCGTTCTCGCGCAAGGGGCTGATCGAGCAACTGAAGTTCGACGGCTTCTCGGAAGGCGAGGCCGCGTTCGGGGTCGATCACGTCACTGTCAACTGGATGAAGCAGGCCGAGAAGAAGGCGCAGGATTACCTCGACTACACGTCCTTCTCGCGGGACGGCCTCATCACCCAGCTGGAGTTCGATGGCTTCACCAACAAGCAGGCCGTACATGGAGTGGACTCGGTGGGTTTGTGAGGACTCCGCTCACAGTCGCTGTGCCCTTGGCTGCCGTGCTGCTCACCGCATGCAGCGGCCAAGCGGGGACGTCCTCCAAATCGTCCACGGAGTCGGTCAAGACTGTCAGCCTCAACAAACTGGTACTGACAGCGATCGATACCGAGGACATCATTCACCAGATGTCGGCTGGTGCCGAGGTGACCTCATTCGAGACGCCATGTAAGTCGGTGGCAGGCTTCGTGGCGGCCGGAGATGAGGTGGTCATTCGGGATTCGGATGAGAGGGTCGTTGCTGAGGGGCATCTCGGGCCGGGGCTCTACGGCAATGACGAGGGCGGTAACAGCATCCCGCTGGATGAGGTTCCCTGCGTCTTCGAGTTCACCATCGCCAACGTCCCGCTCGCTGATCATCGTTACGAGGTTCGGATCGGGGACAACACCCCTGTGGAGATGACCCGGATGGAACTCGCGAATTCGGGCGAGGACATCGTCATCGACTGAAACCTCCCCCCGAGCTCAGTTCTCACCCGTGCTTGGGTTAAGGAGACGAGGAGGATGCCTGGGCTTGGCGGCGCCACCGGGGGCAACGGGCGTTTGCGGAACGCAAGGTGTGAGGGCTCTCGGCATGCTTCGCCTGCAGGCTTGGTGGTCGTAGCGGAGTTCGGCAGACGGTGGCCCTCGGCGGGCATCATGCGCGCAACGTCATGTATGCCCGCCAGACGTTTGACCGTCGCGACTCGCGGCGCGTACGACATGAACGTCGCATCAGAGGTCGAAGGGAACTACCTCAAACCAAGTATCGCCCGAAACGGGAGCGTCGAGGTGGTCGTGATCGGGCAATGGTGGATAGATGGATGCATCGCAGCAGACGGCGGATGAAGTTGCGGAGCGGCTCTTCGGGTCGCTCCTCGGCACGGTCGAGATCGTCTCGGTCTTCATGGGAGACCGCCTCGGGTGGTACCGCTCCCTGGCTGATGAGGGGACAGCTAGCGCGGTGGAGCTCGCGGAGCGCACGGGCACACAGGTTCGGTACGCGCGGGAGTGGCTCGAGCAGCAGGCGGTGGTGGGGCTGTTGGTGGTCGATGCAGACGGCGCTCCCGACGAAAGACGCTTCGCCATCCCGGCCAGCACTGCGGAGGTGATGACCGACCCGACCAGCCTGGCCTATCTGGTGCCCATCGCCCGGATGTTCGGGGCGGTGGGGCCGGCGCTTCCTCGGTTGCTCGAGGCGTACCGGAATGGTGGCGGGGTGAGTTGGGACGAGCTCGGGGATGACGCTCGGGAGTCCCAGGCGGATGCCAATCGGCCGTGGTACGAGAAGGAGCTCGGGCCGGCGCTGGCCGGCGTGCCGGCCGTCCACGACGTTCTCGCCGAGCCGGGATGTCGGATTCTCGACGTGGGTTGCGGTGGGGGATGGTCGAGCATCGCCCTGGCTCGCGCCTATCCCGAGGCCACCGTTCTCGGCATCGACATCGACCAGCCGTCGGTCGACATGGCCGTGGCGAACGCCCGCGAGGCAGGGGTCGAGGACCGGGCGCGGTTCGTGTGCCAGGACGCAGCCACGCTCGAGGAGGGAACGGTCGACGTGGCGTTCGCCTTTGAGTGCGTGCATGACATGCCTCGGCCGGTCGACGTGCTCGGCGCGGTCCGGAGGACGCTCGTGCCCGGGGGATCGCTCGTGGTGATGGACGAGGCGGTCGCGGACAGCTTCGCCCCGGTCGGCGACGAGGTGGAGCGGCTGATGTACGGGTTCAGCCTCTTCGTGTGTCTGCCGGACGGGCTCTCGTCGGCCCCGAGCGTCGGCACCGGGACGGTGATGCGGCCTTCGACGTTGCAGGGATACGGCGAGGCCGCGGGGTTCGCCGGGTTCGAGGTCCTGCCGATCGAGGGGTCCGGGTTCTGGCGGTTCTACCGGCTCTCCTGAACTCATCCGGGCAGATAGGGCTTTCGTTGCGGCGTACCGTGGATGGCGAACCAGCAGTTCGCCTGAGGCGGGGCCATGAAGATCACATCATCCCGGGCCGTCGCCACGGTCCTCGGCGTACTCGCGCTCGGTGGGTGCGGCGCTGAGACGCCCTCGGTGAGAACGCCGCCGCCGCCGTCATCGTCGCCGTCGGCAACCGCGTCACCGAGCGCCACAGCGTCACCAACCCCCACTGAGACGGCACCGCTCTCCTCTGAAGGCAGGCCGATGCGTGGGGAGCTGACCATCCCCAGGATTGGTCTCAGCGACCTGGAGGTCGTGCCCTACCGCGGCTGGACCGACGATGCGCCCGGCACCGAGATCCAGAACGGCGGCGTCGCGGCCAGCCCGTACGGCCCTCGCGGCGGCACTGGGCCGGGCGGGATCGGCAATTACCAGGTGACCGCGCACCGGCTCTCCTCAACGCGGGCATTCCTGAGGCTGCCCGAGCTGCGACGAGGCGACCGCGTCTCCGTGCGAACCGAGGAGGCGACGTACGTCTATCGCATCACCGGCACGCGGGAGACGTCGTTCCGGTCGGAGGCGTCGCTGCGGGCGCAGCGGGCGCCTGTCCCCGGCAAGCCCGGCGAGGAGCCCACGCGCGCGATGATCACGCTGTCGACCTGCGCGACTCCTGAGGACCATGCCGTCGACAACTACTGGTCCGACGAGTTCGAGAATCCCGAGCATCGCATCGACAAGATCGGGGTCCTCGTCGGCATCAGCTGACCTGGAGCCGAGCTCGTCGACCGTGCGGCGTACTCGCGTTCTCCCCACCGTGCTCGCGAGGATCTGCTGAGATGTGCAGGTGAGGCATGGGTGGAGGCGGCGGCGACTCGTAAGGCTGCGCAGCAAGCGCCCCAGTGTTCGTGCGGCCTGGGCGGGAGGTCTCGTCGCGGCCGGACTGCTTGCGTTGTATTTGCCTGCGTGGGCCGACGCGATGTGGGGCGAGGAGGTCGAGCGGGCCGAGGTTGTCGGCGTGAAAACTCTTCCCGAGGGGCAGAGCAATTCGTGCACGACCGTCGAGGTCGGTGGATCGGGCCAGCCTGAGGTCGAGCGTCACCCGAAGTACGAGATCACCTGGCGGTCGGTGGACAACCCTGACCGGCAGTCAGAAAGGTTCACCGGGTACTCGTGCGACCGTTACGAGATGGGCGACGAGCGCACCGTCATTCGCGGCCCGGATCATCGCGTAACGATGGTCAACTGGCTGAACGCGAATGTGTACCGCGTCGCGTCTCTCTGCCTTCTGGTCGGCGCGTTGGTCGGCATCGTCTTCTTCGTCGCGCTCCCTCGTGCAGGCAGCGACCAAGGTGCCGTGATCTGAACGCGCCTGGGCTTGGACGTCTCGTCCGTGAGTTCCACGCCATCGGCTGGCTCAACGACGGGACAGCGTAGACCGGTTAGGAACGAGATCTGCGGTCTCGTCGCCGCGCGATGAAGCGGCACGTGACGCTCGACACAACTGGATCCATTGATCTAGAGCATCTGCTCTAATTGCCTGCATGTCCCGGCAGCGACTCCACACCCTCGACGATCTCCTCGACGTCGCGGAGCAGATCGTGACCAGCGGCGACCCTTCGGGACTGACGCTGCGTTCGCTGGCTGCGGCGGCGGGGGCGTCGAACGGGACGATCTACCACGCGTTCGGCTCGAAGGACGTGCTGCTCGCGCGGCTGTGGATCCGGTCCTCGGCCCGCCTGGGCGACCTCATGGCGGAGGCGATGGGGGAGAGCACCGGGTCGACGGAGACCTCCGGGGTGGACGCGGTCGTGGCGGTGGCGTTGGCCCCCGTCGAGTTCGTACGTCGGTTCCCGGCGAGCGCGCGGCTGTTCTTCGCCCAGCGCCGCGATCAGCTCTTCTCCGACGACCTTCCTCCCGAAGTCGAGGCCGAGGTGGTCGCGGTGCAGCAGAAGTTCGTCGAGCTGCTGGTCACGCTGGCGCGTGGCGTGTGGGAACGCGGTGACCGGGCCGCGGTTGAGGCGATCGCGGTCTGTGTCGTCGACGTGCCCGGAGGGATCCTGCGGCGCTGCCTTCTCGAGGGCCGCGAGGCCGACGAGACGACCGCTGCGCGCCTGGAGGCCGCCGCGCGCGGAATCCTCTCCGTCCCGCTCGAGCCACGTCCAGTCAAGGCATCGCCCACCACACCGCCCGTATCGAGGAGCAACCCGTGACCCCTGACCATTCCGTGCTGGCGCAGCCGCTCGAGCTGCCGAACGGGTTCGTGATCCCGAACCGGCTGGCCAAGGCTGCTCTGAGCGAGGGCCTGGGACGCCGCGACTTCACTCCGGGAAGCCGCATCAAGAATCTCTACCGGCGCTGGGCCGGGAGCGGCGTCGGACTCTCGATCACCGGCAACGTGATGGTCGACCGCACCGCGATCGGGGAGCCGGGCAACGTCGTGGTCGAGGACGACCGCCACGCCGAGGACCTGGCGGAGTGGGCGCGGATCGCGAAGTCCGGCGGCTCGAAGGTGTGGGTCCAGATCAACCACCCGGGTCGGCAGACGCCGCGTACGCTCACCGCCCATCCTGTGGCGCCCTCGGCGATCGCCGGGCCCGGCACGGGTGGCCTCTTCGCCGAGCCCCGGGCGCTGACCGCGCGCGAGATCGAGGACCTGATCCGCCGGTACGCCACCACAGCAAGGGTCGTGACCGAAGCGGGCTTCGACGGCGTACAGATCCATGGTGCGCACGGCTATCTGATCAGCCAGTTCCTCTCGCCGCTCTCCAATCAGCGCACCGACGCGTGGGGTGGAACCCCGGAGAAGCGGCGCCGCTTCGTACTCGAGGTCTTCCGGGCCATCCGGGCTGAGGTCGGAGCACAGACCCCTGTCGCCATCAAGCTCAACTCGGCCGACTTCCAGAAGGGCGGCTTCGGTGAGGAGGAGTCGCTCGAGGTCGTGCACGCGCTCGCCGAGGAGGGCCTGGACCTGCTCGAAGTCTCCGGCGGCACCTACACCTCGGCGGCCATGCTCGGCGTGGACCCGTCGCTGAAGGCGAGCACACGGCGGCGGGAGGCGTACTTCCTCTCTTACGCCGAACGGGTCCGGGCCGAGCTGCCGAACCTGCCACTGATGCTCACCGGTGGGTTCCGCACCGTCGGCGGGATGGTTGACGCCGTCGAGTCCGGGGCCGTCGACCTTGTCGGCCTCGGTCGGCCGCTCACCGTGCAGCCGGACTTCCCGGCCGAGCTGCTGGCCGGCCGAGCCGACGAAAGCGTCGTCAACCCACGGCGCAGCGGGATCCGGCTGCTCGACAACCTCACCGAGCTGACCTACTACAGCGTCCAGATGTGGCGGATGGCCAAGGGCAAGGAGCCGGCACCCGACCGGCACGCCGCCATCAACGTCACCCAGTACCTCCTCAACAACGGCCTCGAGAGCCTGCGCTCCCCGCGCGGCTGACCGGAAGGAACCAACATGGCAGTGACACCGAAGATCCCCGAAACACGGCCGGTCGGGTTCCCTCCGACCCGCGCCGAGAGCCGCCCGGAGCTGCTCGCACCGGGTGCGCCGGCTCTCCGGGTGCTCGCGGAGCCGCTGACCGCGCTCTACGGCCTACCCGGGTTCCTGCTGCCCCTCATGCATCCCGCCACCGCCGCGGCGACGCTGAAGCGCGACCGGGTCTTCGCCGACCCCGACGCCGACATCCTCGACTTCGCCCGAAGGCTCCGCGACACGATCGAGATGATCGCCGGCGTCGCGCACGCAGGGGACGAGGCCGACCACATCGCCTACGCCATGCGGGAGCTGCACCGGCCCATGCGCGGCGAGGACACTCGCGGGGCGACGTACCACGCCTGGACCCGCGACATCTGGACATGGAACTGGGCCGCGATCACGGCCGGCTTCATGCGCGGCTACGAGGTGCTCCGCGGCTGGCCCGACCGGGAGTTCCGCGACGACGCCTATCTCGGGCTCATCGAGGTCGGCCGACGGTTCGGCGTGCTCGGTATGCCCGCGACGTACGACGAGTTCCTGGCGGTCTGGCCGATGGAGCGTGACCGTGTGGCGGACCCGCGCAACGAGGGGGTCCGGACCCTGGTCGGACTGATCCATGCCCGCGGTCTACCGGCACCTCGAGCGCTGCGCCCGATGCCGCTGCCGGTGTGGGCGCTGGTCACCGCGCCCATCCGGCACTTCCTGCGGGTCGCCATCATGGTCGGGCTGCTGCCCGAGGAGCGCGAGATGATCGGCTTCCCGGAGCGCGCCATGGATCGTGCCGGCCTCCGCATCCACGTGGCGTTCTGGCGGGTCATCCTCCCGCGGAAGATCTCCTACCGCGTCGGGCTCGCCTGGATGTCGGCGCGCGCCCGGTGGTCGACCCCGGTGTGGCGTACGCACTTCTCGGCCGAGGCACTCGCCGCCAGGGCGGAGTCGGCATGACCACGGTGACCACCAGCGACGGGTTCGAGCTCGCGGTCTACAGCGCCGGCGACGATGCCACCAAGCCGACCGTCGTCCTCGTCCACGGTTTCCCGGACGACCACACCGCCTGGGACGGGATCGTCGAGCATCTCGCAGACGGCCATCGCGTGGTCACCTACGACACCCGCGGCACCGGCGCCTCCGGCAAGCCGGGCAGGATCGCCGACTACCGCCTCGACCAGCTCGCCGCAGACCTTCGGGACGTCCTGGACCACGTCGACACCGGCGCCGGGGTTCACCTGGTCGGCCACGACTGGGGATCCGTGCAGGCCTGGCACCTGGTCACCGGCCCACAACGCGACGGCATCCTCAGCTTCACCTCCATCTCCGGCCCGTGCATCGACCACATCCCTGGCTGGGTACGCCGCAAGGCGAGGGCGCGCCGGTTCCGCGACATCGTGGCGATGTGGAAGTCCCCGCTCTACATGGGTTTCTTCTCGATCCCTTTTGTGGCCCCGGTGCTGGCCCGGATCGGGCTGATCGACCCGGTCATCAGGCTCTCGCTGAAGGCATTCGAGCAGCCCGAGCCGCTCGACCCGCAACCTCACGGCCCCAGCGCCCGCCGGAACGCAGCATCGATCCGGATCTACGCCGCCAACGTGCTCCCGCGCCTGCTCGAGCCGGCCCGCGGCGGCACCGACGTACCTGTCCAGGTCCTCACTCCCCGGCGAGACATCTTCATCCCGCCGGTCACCCAGGGCGACCCGCACCCCGACATCACGACCATCGAGATCCGTGAGGTGCCGGGCGGGCACTGGGCGCCGACGTACAACCCCGGTGTCGTCGGCGACCTTGTGGCGAGCTGGATCGCACGCCACGGACAGGAGCCGGCCTCATGTACGTGATGTGTGACCGGCCCGCCCGGACATCTGCGCGCCTGGTCGACGCGGTTCGCTCGGTTGATACGTCGGCTGATCGACTTGCGACGCGCGGGCGATAGGCTGGGGAGGAGGTTCGAGACCGACGGTCCGGGCATGGCGAGGATCGGTCAGGGGAGTGGTGGACATGGTGGCGAGTCGTTCGGCGCGGGAGCGGAAGGCCGCTGTCGAGGCCGGTCCGCTGGCGAAGGTGAAGATCGACGTCGGCGAGGACGACCAGTTCGTCTACAAGGTGGCCTGCACCGTCTGCACGACGAAGGGCGACCGGCCGTGGTCCACCTATCGCGCCGGCGAGGACAACGGCTACATGGCTGCGATGGACCGCTGGATCTTCCACCTCAAGGAGAAGCACCCGGACGCCGACGCGCCGTGCCTGGTCTACCTGCCTGCCGCTCAGCAGCGCCTGCACGAGCGCCGGGCCGCGGCCGATTCACGAGGCTGACCGCCCCATAGCTGGGTCCTTGCGCGGCCTCTACCTGGCGCCCATGGTGGGTACAGAGCTGGTTCAGCTCGGCCTGTACGACAACCACCACGAGAAGGGGCGGCATCATGTCTGCACACACCTACCGCGTCACCGAGATCGTCGGAACCTCCGAGGTCGGACTCGACGACGCCATCCGCAACGGTCTCAGCCGCGCCTCCCAGACGCTGCGGCACCTGGACTGGTTCGAGGTCACCCAGATCCGCGGTCACGTCGACGAGGGCGACATCCAGCACTTCCAGGTCGGGCTCAAGGTCGGGTTCCGCATGGAGGACAACGACTGACGGGACCGCGTACGTCCAAGATCTACGCCGGGTCGCGCGGCAGCACGCCCGGCCCCTCGCGGAGCTCGAAGACGAGCAGCGTCTCGGTCTGCCGTACGACGCGGTGGACGGTGACGTGCTGGAGGACGAAGTCGCGCAGGGCCTCGGCGTCCTCGACGGCGACGTAGAGGTGGAAGTCGTCGGCGCCGGCGACGTGGAAGGCCTGGATCACGCCCGGGGTCCGGACCAGGTCGTCGTAGAGCTTCTCGACGTGCTCCTTGCTGTGGCTGCCGAGCCGGACCTTGATCACGGCCTGCAGCGGGTAGCCGAGGGTGCGGGTGTCGACGTCGAGGCGGCGGCCGGTGATGACGCCGTTGTCGCGCAGCGCCCGCAGCCGGTAGGCGCAGGTCGACTCGGCGATCCCGAGACGGGTCGCGAGGGCCTTGTTGGTGAGCTCGGGGTTGTCGCCGAGCTCGCGCAGGATTCCGCGGTCGACGGAGTCGAGAGCGGCTGCGGGGGGTTGTATTTTCGCCAACTGGGACACCCTCGGTTGTCGGTCGGATTGCTCGAAAACGGCAAGATCGGGGAACTGTCGGGATCTTCAGCAATCAATATGGTCAGATCTTGGGATTCTCGCCACCATCTTGGCATGACGCTTGCGAACTCCCACCTCGACTCACTCGCCGTCCACGCCGGACGGGAGGACCTGGCGATGCTCGGCGTCCACGCCCTCCCGCTCGATCTCTCCTCGACCAACCCGCTCCCCGACATCGAGCGGGGCGGGGCCTCGTACGAGGCGATGGCGACCGGCGGTGAGCCGCTCGCCGACGGCGGGTTCGTCTACCAGCGGCTGTGGAACCCCACGGTCGCGCGCTTCGAGTCGGCGCTGGCGCGGCTCGAGCAGGCCGAGACGGCGGTCGCGTACGCCTCGGGGATGGCCGCGATGACCGCAGCGATCATCGCGAGCACCTCGTTCAGCGGCAAGCGGCACATCGTCGCGGTCCGCCCGCTGTACGGCGGCACCGACCACCTGCTCGCCTCGGGTCTGCTCGGCGTCGAGGTGACGTTCTGCGCCGAGGACGAGGTCGCCGCATCGGTCCGACCGGACACGGCGCTGGTCGTGCTGGAGACCCCGGCCAACCCGACCCTCGACCTCGTCGACATCGCCACCGTGGTCACGGCCGCCGGCGACGTCCCGGTGCTCGTCGACAACACCTTCGCCACCCCGGTGCTGCAGAACCCGCTCGCACTGGGGGCGACGATGTCGCTGCACAGCGCCACCAAGTACATCGGCGGGCACGGCGACGTGGTCGGTGGCGTGATCGCCTGCGACGAGGAGACGGCTTCGCGGCTGCGCCAGGTCCGGGCCGTCACCGGTGGCCTCCTGCACCCGCTCGGCGCCTACCTCCTGCACCGCGGCCTCTCGACCCTGCCGACCCGCGTGCGTGCCCAGCAGGCCGGTGCGATCGAGATCGCGACCTGGCTGCAGTCGCACCGGGAGGTCGAGCGCGTCTACTTCCCGGGCGAGGACGACGACCGCGGCCTGGTCGGCAAGCAGATGCACGGCCCCGGCGCCATGGTCACGATCGCGCTCCGCGGCGGGTACGACGCAGCCGCCCGTCTGACCTCGTCGGTCGAACTCTTCACCCACGCGGTCTCGCTCGGCGGCGTCGACTCGCTCATCCAGCACCCCGCCGGCCTCACCCACCGCCCGGTCGCGGCCCACGCCAAGCCGTCAGCGAACCTCGTACGCCTCTCGGTCGGCCTCGAGAGCCCGGAGGACCTGATGGCCGACCTCGACTCCGCCCTCTCGCCTCAGTTCACCTGAGCCGACTGAGTGGCCTAGGTGACCACCGAGGCGGGATTGGTGCTCAGCACCCGCTGCGCCAGCGACGTGGTCGCCTCGATACCGAGGAAGCCGACGACGCGCGCGACCCGGTCCAGGTCGAGGGGGAGGAGGCCGGGAGTGCCGGGGATGTCCGGGGTGAGCCGGAGGTCGAGGTCCTCGTGGCAGGCCATCATGCGGAGGTTGAAGTCGTAGCGCTCTCGCGCGCCGGGAGCGGAGAGTGCGCGGACGACGCGTGCCGAGATGCGGCGTACGCCGGCGCCGGCGGCCCAGGTGTCGAGCACAGCCGTCACCTCACGACCAGAGTTGTCGTCGATGTCGGACCAGACCCGCTCCATCGGGCCGACCTGGTCGAGGAGGGCGGCTGCGGTCTTCTCGCCGATGCCGCTCACCCCGGGCAGGTTGTCGCTGGCGTCACCGCGGAGCGCGGCGTACTCGAGATAGCGCGTGGCCGGCACGCCGTACATCGCATACAGCCGGGCGGGGTTGAGCAGCGGTGAGCCGTTGATGCCGCCGTTGATCAGCCGCAGGACCTGGGTGTGGTCGCTGATCAGCGCGAACGCGTCGCGGTCGGAGGTGATGACGACGCAGTTCCAGCCGTTGCGGACCGCCCAGGCCGCGGCGGAGGCGTTCACGTCGTCGGCCTCGAGGCCCGGGGGAGTGACGGTTGCGAGCCCGAGGGCGTCGAGCATCGCACCGGCCCGGTCGAGCTGCTCGACCAGCATCGGGTCCTTCTCGGCGCGCCCGGCCTTGTAGTCGGGATAGGCGTCCCTGCGTACGGAGGAGGTGCGGTCGTCGAGGCCGAAGAGCACCGCGTCGGGCGCGAATGCGTCGATCGAGTCGAGGATCTGCCGCAGCATCCCGTGCAGCGCCCAGGCGGGCCGCCCGGCACGGTCGATCATCCGGGTGTGCGCCCGGGCATGGTGGTTGCGGTGCAGGAGGGACGGGGCGTCGACGACCAGCAGGAGACGGCGCGGCGAGCTGTTCATCGACATCGCGCCCATCGTAGAGGTGGAGGTCACCGCCGGCCGGAATCGATGCGGGCCATCACCGGGGTGGCGAGGATCCCGTGGATGAGCACGGAGGCGACGACGGTGAAGGCGACCGTCGACCACAACCAGTCCTGGGCCAGCGCCTGGTCCTCGCCGGCGGCGTACGCGAGGTAGTAGATGGACCCGATGCCGCGGACTCCGAAGAACGCCACGGTCCAGCGTTCAGGCCGGGTGAGCGGGACCGTGCCCCTTCCCCGGGTCGGCCACGGGGCCAGCGCCACGATCCCCGCAGCCGGTCGGACCACCAGGATCAGCGCCAGCCCGATGGCGACTCCCCGCCAGTCGAGGGCATCGAGCAGGCCACGGGTGAGCGCGATGCCGAGGATGAGGAGTACGAAGAGCGTCAGCAGCCGCTCGAGCCGCTCGGCCACCTCGTGCATCGCGGCGTGGTAGTCGTGGGACCGCTCGGCCGAGCGGAAGGAGATCGCGCAGACAAAGACGGCGAGGAAGCCGTAGCCGCCGAGAACCTCGCCGACGCCGTACGAGGCGACCAGTGCCGCGAGCGCGAGCAGCGACTCGCCCCGTTCCGCCACCCGCAGGGCACGGTTGCTGGAGCGGAACGCGACGTAGGCGAGCACCTTCCCGACCACGACTCCGGCGAGGACGCCGATCGCCACCTTCGCCACCAGGTAGAACCCCACCCACTCCAGAGCCCAGTTCGACACGGCGCCCTCGGTCGCGAGCAGGATCGCGGCGTAGACGAACGGGAAGGCGAGACCGTCGTTCAGACCGGCCTCCGAGGTGAGCGTGAACCGGAGCTCGTCGCTCTCGTCGACCTCGTGGCCACCGGTCTGCGGACCGGCGACCTGCACGTCGGAGGCAAGCACCGGATCGGTAGGCGCCAGCGCCGCGCCCAGCAGCAGCGCGACCGCCGGCGGCAGACCCGCGGCCCAGCCGAGCGTCGCGACCGCGGCGATGGTGAGCGGCATCCCGATCACCAGCAGCCGCCACGTCGGAGACCACTGTCGCCAGCTCCTCCAGCTGCGGACCTGGAGCGGGCGGTCGATCGCCAGCCCCACGCCCATCAGCGCCACGATGACGACCAGCTCGGTGGTGTGCTCGATCACGGCCCGGTTGTCCTGCGGGTCCAGCGGCAAGCCGTCGGGCAGCGGTGTGAGCCCGATCAGCATCCCGACCCCGACCAGCACCATGGGAGCCGAGATCGCCCACCGACTGAGCAGATCGGGGAGCACGATCGCCAGCAGCAGGCTGGCGCCGGCCACCACGTAGGCAAGGTCCGCAGTCATGACTACTCGCCCCGTTTCGTCGCGTAGGGAGGGTGCGCTCGGACGGTCATCTGGCACCTAGATTACGTACGAAGCAGCCGGACCGAGCCTGACCGACTCGCCGAACGGGTACCTGGGGCACATGCGAGCGATGTGGCAGGACCATCCCGAGACCCCGAGCCCGGACCCGTTCCCCGACGACGACCGGTTCGACGACGTCGTGGTGGGCGCAGGCATCACCGGACTGACCGTCGGCCTGATGCTGGCACGTGCCGGGCGCCGGGTCGGCGTCGTCGAGGCACGCCGGGTGGGTTCGGGCACCACGGGTCGTACGACGGGGAAGCTCTCGCTGCTTCAGGGGACGAGGCTCTCCCAGATCCTGTCCGCGCAGTCACGCGGGGTCGCCGAGGCATACGTCGAGGCCAACCGCGAGGGCATGGCGTGGCTGCTGGGCTTCTGCGCCGAGCACGACGTCCCCGTCCAGACCCGCGACGCGGTGACCTATGCGAGCGCCGACGACGAGCTGACCAGCGTCCGCGAAGAGCATGAGGCGGCCGGCTCGCTCGGTCTGGACGTACGCTGGGCCGACGATCTCGACGTTCCGTTCCCGCACGTGGGTTCCACCGTGCTGGCGGACCAGGCGCAGTTCGACCCGATGGACGTGCTCGGTGCTCTCGCCACCCAGCTCCGCGGCCACGGCGGGACGGTGCACGAGGGCCATCGGGTGATGGGCGTGTCCGGGCGGGGAACGCCCGAGATCACCCTCGACGACGGACGCGTGCTCCGCGCCGAGAACGTCGTGCTCGCGACCGGGGTGCCGACCCTGGACCGCGGGCTCTACTTCGCCAAGGTCGAGCCCAAGCGCTCCTATATTCTCGCCTTCGAGGGAGTCGAGCCGCCGCCGGCGATGTACATCTCGGTGGCCTCATCGAGCAGGTCGATCCGCGGGGTACCCGGGGATGCCACCACTGGTCCGCGGCTCCTCGTCGGCGGCGCCGGGCACGTCGTCGGCCGCACCGAGTCCGAGCTGAGCCGCGTCCACGAGCTGCGGGAATGGACGGCGCGCCACTTCGACGGGGCCGTCGAGACGCACGCGTGGTCCGCCCAGGACTACGCCTCCCACGACGGGATCCCGTTCGTCGGAACGCTGCCCCGCGGCGGCGGACACATCTACCTGGCCACGGGCTACGACAAGTGGGGACTGACCAACGGCGTGGCCGCGGCGCGAGCCATCGCCGGCCAGATCCTGGGTTCGACACCCAGCTGGGCGAAGGTGCTGGGCCGGCGGATCACCCGCCCGCGCGGCGCCGCCCGCATCGCGTCGCTCAACGTCGGTGTCGGTCTGGCCGCGACCCGTTCGCTCGTGCGGGCCGAGTTTGCGACGGCGCACACGCCCACCGCCGACGGAGCCGGGGCCGTCGGCCGTGACGGCGTCCTCCCGGTCGGGACCTCCAACCTGGAAGGCCGTACGTGTAGCGTCGTCGCGCTCTGCACCCACTTGGGCGGCACGCTGCGCTGGAACGACGCGGAGAAGAGCTGGGACTGCCCCCTGCACGGGTCACGATTCTCGGCCGACGGGGAGGTCCTGGAGGGGCCCGCCACCAAGGCACTCCTCAAGCGTGACGCGTCGCCCGAGGCATGAGGGAGCGGCTCACCGAAGCGCCTCTTCCTCGCCGACCGGTCGCGGCGTCTCCAGGCACCGCCGGATGTTGGTGACGATGCTGCCGGCGGTGAAGAGCTCGTCGTCCGAGGACTCGCCCACGCGTACGGCATGGATCTCGTCGACGAGACCGGCCAAGGTCTCGCGCGCGGCCGCCATCGCTGCGATGTCCACGGTGCGCCCGTCTCCCGAATCGACCAGGTCCGCCAGCGCGAGCAGCGCTCGCGCCGTAGGTGGCCGCAGCTGTGGGCCGAGTCCGACGTGTTCGTTCTCCGCGCGCTCCTCCTCCTCCAGGAGCTGGGTGAGGCTCTCGACGAGGATGCACACCCGCTCGAGAGTTCCAGCTTGTTCGACCTGACTCTCCAGGAGCCTCTGGTGGTGTGCCCGACGCCGGTTGGCCCGCGACGCCTCGAGGACGAGCTCTCTCGCCTCGCGCATACGCTGCAGAGCGGGCTCCAGCCGTGTTCGGTGCTCACGCCACTCGGTGTCAGTCGGTGGCCGGTCGCCTTGGAGAGCGTGTGCCAGTTGGCGGAGCTGGACGATCACCTCTGCGCGGACGTCGCGCATCGCATCTTCCGCGGGGCCGAGAGGCAGCTGGGGGAAGAGCAGGATCGCCACGACGCCGATCGCGGCGCCGATCAAGGTGAGCCCGCCGTAGGCGCTCACGAACGCGACGGGCTCCTTGGCTCCGATGATCAGCACGAACAGGGCTGCCGTGGGGACCCATTGGCCCATACCACCGAGCAGACGCCAGTTCACCGCCATCGTCCCCAGGCCGATCACCAGCGCCACCGTCCACGCAGTGGGCGCCATGACCGTCGTCGTGACCAACGCGATCGCCGAGCCCAGCCAGATGCTGGCGATGCTCTGGACAGCGTTGCGAACCGAGCCCATCACAGTGGACGACATGGCCACCACCGCTCCCAGCGGCGCGTAGTAGGGGAACTCGCCGGCCGGCCCCGGAAAGACGGCACCGACCCAGAAGGCGACGGCCCCCGCGCCTGCCGCTCTCAGGGCCAGGCCCACGGGCAGCCTGCGTATGCGGGCGCTGAGGTGAGTCGATCGTTCTGCGAGTGACATGGACATCCGTATCAGCGGGCGCACGGCGGTCGAGGAGGAATGGACATGAATCGACAGGTACCCCGGGCCGTACGGGGTCATGACCTCATGCCAGGACCTGCAAGCCGCCGGGTCGGTTACTCTGTGGGTCGTCTCGAGGGGGTTGGTCCGTTGGCAGTGCAGGCGCAGCGAAGAACCGGTCGGCCGCCGTCGATGGTGGACGGCAAGACCGTGCCGCAGCGGATCCTCGCCGCCGCCCTGGAGCTGTTCGCGGAGAAGGGCTTCGAGAGCACGTCGGTCCAGGACGTGGTGGTGGCCGCCGGTGTCACCAAAGGCGCGATGTACCACTACTTCGATTCCAAGGAAGACCTGCTCTACGAGATCTACGGCCGGGTGCTTCGGATGCAGATGGAGCGGCTGAACGAGGTCGTCGTGCAGGAGGGCCCGGTCGAGGACCGGTTGCGAGCAGCCTGCGCGGACGTGGTCGTCACCACGGCGAACAACCTCGAGGGCACCACGATCTTCTTCCGCTCGCTGCATCAGATGAGTACGGAGAAGCAGCATGGGGTACGCCGCGAGCGTCGCCGCTACCACGAGACCTTCCGTGGACTGATCGTCGAAGGTCAGGAGAGCGGCGTCTTCCGTGGCGACGTGAGCGCGGAACTGTGCGTCGACTACTTCTTCGGGTCCGTGCACCACCTCCCGATGTGGCTGAAGCCGACCGGTCGCCTCACGGCCGAGGAGGTGGGCAGATCGTTCGCGGAGCTGTTCATCGCCGGCCTGGTCAGTCGTTGAGCGCCGTCACGAGTCCTGCCTGATCGCCGATCGCGGAGAGATCGCGATCCGGCGGGATGGTTGACGTGATCGGGATCACTGCGGCAGGCTATGCGAATCCGTACTAAGCAACTGCTTAGTTTGTAATAGGAGATCTCATGCCTGAAGCAGTCATCGTCGCCATTGCTCGCTCGCCGATCGGTCGGGCGGTGAAGGGATCGCTCAAGGACATGCGCCCCGACGACCTCGCCGTCCAGATGGTGCAGGCAGCCCTGGCAAAGGTGCCCGATCTCGACCCGAGCGAGATCGACGACCTCATGCTGGGCGTCGGCCAGCCCGCCGGTGAGGCCGGCAACAACCTCGGTCGCGCGGTCTCCGTGCTGGCGGGGATGGACCACCTGCCCGGCACCACCGTGAACCGCTACTGCTCCTCGAGCCTGCAGACCACCCGGATGGCGCTGCACGCGATCAAGGCGGGGGAGGGCGATGCCTTCCTCTCCGTCGGTGTCGAGACGGTCAGCCGCTACTTCAAGGGCAACGCCGACGGTCTGCCCGACACCCAGAACCCGCTGTTCGACGACGCCCAGGCGCGTACGGAGAAGCTCGCCGCCGGCGGCGAGGCCTGGCAGGACCCGCGAGACGGGGGAGCGCTCCCCGACCTCTACATCGCGATGGGCCAGACCGCCGAGAACGTCGCTCAGGTCAACGGGGTCACCCGGGCGGACCAGGATGCATTCGGCGTACGCAGCCAGAACCGCGCCGAGCGGGCCATCGCCGAGGGCTTCTGGGCCAAGGACATCACCCCGGTCACCCTTCCGGACGGCACGGTGGTCAGCTCCGACGACGGCCCCCGTGCGGGCGTCACCCTGGAGGCCGTCTCGGCGCTCAAACCGGTCTTCCGCCCTGACGGAACCGTCACCGCGGGCAACTGCTGCCCGCTCAACGACGGCGCCGCGGCGGTCGTGATCATGTCTGACACCAAGGCGAAGAAGCTGGGCCTGACCCCGCTCGCCCGGGTCGTGAGCACCGGCGTCAGCGGCCTCTCGCCCGAGGTCATGGGCCTCGGCCCGGTCGATGCGTCCCGGCAGGCGCTGGCGCGTGCCGGCCTCTCCATCGACGACATCGACCTGGTGGAGATCAACGAGGCCTTCGCCGCCCAGGTGCTCGCCTCGGCACGAGAGCTGGGGATCGCCGAGGACCGCCTCAACGTCAACGGCGGGGCGATCGCGATCGGCCACCCCTTCGGCATGACCGGTGCGCGCATCACCAGCACCCTGATCAACTCCCTGCAGCACCACGACAAGCAGTTCGGCCTCGAGACCATGTGCGTCGGTGGTGGCCAGGGCATGGCGATGGTGCTGGAGCGGCTCTCTTGAGCCGGACTCGTCCCTTCCTTTCCCCTACATCTCCAGGAGTGAACTCATGACCCGAACCGCCATCGTCACCGGAGCCGCTCGTGGCATCGGAGCTGGCGTCGCCAAGCGGCTCGCCGCCGACGGAATGTCCGTCGCCGTGCTCGACCTCGACGAGACCGCCTGCAAGCGCGTGGCCGACGAGATCGAGGCCGCCGGTGGGCGGGCGATCGCCGTCGGCGCCGACGTCGCCGACGAGGAGCAGGTCGCCGGTGCCGTCGAGCGCGTAGTGAGTGACCTCGGCGCTCCGACCGTCCTGGTCAACAACGCCGGGATCATCCGCGACAACCTGCTCTTCAAGATGAGCGTCGAGGACTGGGACTCGGTGATGAGCGTGCACCTGCGCGGCTCGTTCCTGCTGACGCGCGCCGTCGAGAGCCACATGCGCGAGGCCGCCTGGGGCCGGATCGTCAACCTGTCGAGCACCTCGGCGCTCGGCAACCGTGGTCAGGCCAACTACGCCGCCGCGAAGGCCGGCGTCCAGGGCTTCACCAAGACGCTCGCCCTCGAGCTCGGCCGCTATGGCGTGACTGCCAACGCCATCGCCCCTGGCTTCATCGAGACGGAGATGACCGCGGCCACGGCCGAGCGGGTCGGCGTACCGTTCGAGGACTTCAAGAAGGGCGCGGCCGCACAGATCCCGGTGGCGCGCACCGGCAAGCCGGAGGACATCGCCCACGCGGTCTCGTTCTTCGCCAGCGAGGGTGCCGGGTTCGTATCGGGCCAGGTGCTCTACGTCGCCGGAGGGCCGAAGGCATGAGGACCTTCAACGGCATCGAGGAGCTCGAGGCTGCGGTCGGTACGCACCTGGGCCACTCCGAGTGGCACACCGTCGACCAGAAGCAGATCGACCTGTTCGCTGACGCGACCGGTGACCACCAGTGGATCCACATCGACACCGAGAAGGCGCAGTCGGGCCCGTTCGGGACGACCGTCGCGCACGGCTTCCTGACCCTCTCGCTGGTGCCGATGCTCGCCTCCCAGGTCTACCGGGTCGAGGGCGTGAAGATGGGCGTCAACTACGGCGCCAACAAGCTGCGCTTCCCGTCCCCGGTGCCGGTCGACTCCCGCGTACGCGCCGGCGTGGAGCTGCTCGCCGTCACGCCGAGCTCGCTCGGCTACCAGGTCGCCACCCGAGTGACCGTCGAGCGCGACGGCGGCGACAAGCCCGCCTGCGTGGTCGAGTCGCTCGCCGTCGTGGTGCCCTGAGCCCGTCCTCACAACGAAGGAGCAACAGAACCGATGTCGTTCAACCTCGCCACCATGCTGCGGGAGTCGGCGGCCGCGCGGCCTGACAAGCCACTGATGCACGCCGGCGACGCGGCGTTCACCTACGCCGAGGTCGACGTTCTCTCGGGGAGGGTCGCGGCATCGCTGCGTGCCCTCGGCCTGGAGCCGGGTGACAAGGTCGCCGTGCAGCTGCCGAACCTGCCGCAGTTCGTCTTCTGCTACTTCGGCATCCTCAAGGCCGGCCTGACGATGGTCCCGCTCAACCCGCTCCTTACCGGCCCCGAGGTGGGCTACCACCTCGATGACAGCGACGCCCGGCTGCTGGTCACCTTAGAGTCGTTGGCCGCGACGGGCATGGCCGGAGCACGATCGGCGGGCGGCGTACCGACGTACGTGGTCAGTCTCGGCGGCGCGGTGCCGGAGGGTGCGCGCCCGTTCGACGAGCTGCTGGCCGCCGAGGACGACGGCGACATCCACGCGACCTCCTCCGACGACACCGCGGTGCTGCTCTACACCAGTGGCACCACGGGCAAGCCGAAGGGCGCCGAGCTCACCCACTTCCAGCTCTACATGAACTGCACCGTCGCGGGCGAGCTCTTCCAGGTCAGCGCCGACGACGTCACGTTGGCGGTGCTGCCTTTCTTCCACGTGTTCGGGCTCTCCAGCGTCCTCAACAACGCCGTCCGGTTCGGTGCCAGCCTGGTGCTCCAGCCTCGTTTCGAGGCGAAGGTCGCGCTCGACGCTCTCGAGGCGCATCGGTGCACGATCTTCGCCGGCGTACCGACGATGTACGTCGCGCTGCTCCAGGGGGACCTCGGCGCCCGTGGCCTCCCCGCGCTGCGGGCGTGCATCTCGGGCGGCGCCTCGATCCCCGGCGAGGTGATCCGCGAGTTCGAGGCGCAGGTCCCCGGCGTCGTGATCCTCGAGGGCTACGGGCTGTCGGAGACCGCGAGCACGACGACCTTCAACGTCAGCGCCGAACAGCGCAAGGTGCTCTCGGTCGGCAAGCAGATCTGGGGTGTCGAGGTACGCGTCGTCGACACCGAGGGCAACCCGCTGCCGCCCGGCGAGGACAACGTCGGCGAGATCGTCGTGCGTGGTCACAACGTGATGAAGGGCTACTACAACCGCCCGGACGCCACCGCGGCGGCGATCAAGAACGGCTGGTTCCACACCGGCGACCTCGGCTACCACGACGACGAGGGCTACTTCTTCGTCGTCGACCGGCTCAAGGACCTCGTCATCCGCGGTGGTTACAACGTCTATCCGCGCGAGGTGGAAGAGGTTCTCTACGAGCATCCCGACGTTGTCGAGGCCGCCGTCATCGGCCGCCCCGACGACCGCTTGGGGGAGGAGGTCGTCGCCTTCGTCGCTCTCAAGCCCGGGGCGAGCGTCGGCCCGATGGAGCTGACCGCTCACTGCAAGGAGCGGCTCGCGGCGTACAAGTATCCCCGCGACCTGCAGGTGCTCGAGACGCTCCCGAAGGGCGCGACCGGCAAGATCCTCAAGCGTGAGCTGAGGCGCTGAGCCGGACGAGTTCTGGATCGCAGGAATCACGGTCGTCAAATGCGAGAAACCCCAGGTTTCCCTGGGGTTTCTCTCTGTGCGCGAGGGGGGCGGCAGAGGACGGGGCCAGCCCAGAGGCGGGTTTCGCCGACGGGGGAGGGGGCGGCAACCCGGGCGGGTGTGTCGAACGGCAACGGCGCGGTTGCCCAAGTCAAGGTCGAGGGGCTCATTGCGGCGGCGTTCGACCATTGGGACTCCCGCGTCGGTGACCCGCGGCTGCACATTCACTTGGTGATCTCGAACAAGGTCAATGCCGTGCTGGCGAGCTCGCTCGTCTGAGCAAGCGCGTCAGGGAATGATTCGCCCTGGCTGGTGCTTGTCCTGCGTACGGCCAAAGTTCATAACGACCGAAGGAATGCGCAGATGAAGGTACTTCTCGTCGGAGCGAACGGGACCGTCGGGTCCGCCGCCGCGGCAGCGCTCGAGGACCAGGGTCACGAGGTCGTCCGAGCCAGCCGAAGCGGCCAGGTCGCCGTCGACATCAGTGACCCGCACTCGATCAGGTCGCTCTACCAGCAGGTCGGTCAGGTCGATGCGGTGGCCTGCGCCGCCGGTGCGACGCCGTTCAAGTCGATCACCGAGGCGACGCGGGACGACGTGATCGCGGGTCTGCACAACAAGCTGCTCGACCAGATCGAGCTCGTGCGGCAAGGTCTCGACCACGTTGCCGACGGCGGCAGCTTCACCCTCATCAGCGGCATCCTGTCGGAGGACCCCATCCCGGCCGGGAGCATCGCCGGCACCGTCAACGGTGGGCTCGACGCGTTCGTCCGTGCAACCGCCATCGAGCTGCCTCGCGGGCTCCGCATCAATTCGGTCAGCCCCACGGTGCTCAGCGAGTCGTGGGAGAAGTACGGCCCCTCCTTCCCGGGATTCCGTCCGGTGCCGGCGACCGAGGTCGGTCGCGCCTACGTGAAGTCGGTCGACGGGGCACAGACCGGGCAGACGTATCGCGTGGGCTGGTAGCTCGGACCCTGCTGAACGCGCCGCGGTCGATGTGCGCGAACAGGCTGAAATGAGTTGTGGCCCTGACCTGGTCTCCCAGGTCAGGGCCGGCGCAAGGACGGGCAGCTGTCGGTGCGGGTCATGGCGGCCGACATCCTCGTGCTGGCCGGGC
>NZ_JACIXG010000038.1 GCF_014360585.1 Nocardioides sp. | reverse complement strand
AGGCGGGGCCGCGCCGCGACGTACGAGCTGCTTATCAGGCCCGGGCTCAGAGCTCGAACTGACCAGCCTCGAGGCGCTTCTTGACGTCCTGCAGGAAGCGGCCGGCGTCGGCACCGTCGACCAGGCGGTGGTCGTAGGTGAGCGCGATGTTGACCATGTAGCGCACCGCGATCGTCTCGCCGAGGTCCGGGTCGTCGATGACGACCGGGCGCTTCACGACCGCACCCGGGCCGAGGATGGCGACCTGCGGCTGGTTGATGATCGGGGTGTCGAAGAGCGCACCGAACGAACCCAGGTTGGTGATCGTGAAGGTGCCGCCGGAGAGCTCGTCCGGGGTGATCTTGTTGTTGCGGGTGCGGTCGGCCACGTCGGCGATCTTCTTCGCGATGCCCGCGATCGACAGGTCGCCGGCGTCCTTGACGACCGGGGTCAGCAGGCCCTTGGCGGTGTCGACGGCGAAGGCGATGTTCTCGCGGTCGTAGTAGGTGACCGTGCCGGCCTCGATGTCGATCCCGGCGTTGAGCTTCGGGTGCACCTTGAGCGCGTCGATCGCGGCCTTGGCGAAGAACGGCAGGTACGTCAGCTTGACGCCCTCACGCTGCTGGAACCCGGCCTTGTTGGCCTCGCGGAGGCGGGCGATGTTGGTGACATCGACCTCCATGACCTGGGTCAGCTGGGCTGCGGTGTGCAGCGACTCGGTCATCCGCTCGGCGATCACCTTGCGCAGGCGCGAGATCTTCTCGGTGGTGCCACGCAGCGGCGACGGGGACGCGGGGGCACCGGCCGATGCGGCCGGAGCGGTCGAGGCCGCCGGAGCCGCGGCTGCCGGCGCAGCGGCGGGAGCCGACTTGGCGGCGGCCGCCTGGAGGATGTCCTCCTTGCGGACCCGGCCACCGACGCCGGAGCCCTGCACGCTGTCGAGGTCGACGTTGTGCTGAGCAGCGAGCTTGCGAACCAGCGGGGTCACGTAGCCACCGGGCTGGATCGCCGGGGAGCTCTCGGTGGTCGGCTTGGCGTGAGCCGGGGCGGGCTTGGCAGCGGCCGGCGCAGGGGTCGGCTCGGGGGCGGGCTCCGGGGTGGGCTCGGCAGCGGGCTCCGGCTCCGGCTCGGGAGTGGGCTCGGGCTCGGGGGTGGGCTCGGGAGCCGGGGCGGCGGGCTTGGGCTCCTCAGCCGGCGCGGCGCCGGCCTCACCGACGAGCGCCAGCGCGGCGCCGACCTCGACGGTCTCGTCCTCGGAGACCTTGATCTCGAGCAGGGTGCCGGCGACCGGCGAGGGGATCTCGGTGTCGACCTTGTCGGTGGAGACCTCGAGGAGCGCTTCGTCGACAGCGACGTCGTCGCCGACCTGCTTGAGCCAGCGGGTGACGGTGCCCTCGGTGACCGACTCACCCAGCGCGGGGAGGGTGACCTCGGTGGCGTTGCCGCCGGCGGGCTTGGCCTCAGCCTTGGGCTCGGCGGGGGTCTCGGGCTCGGCGGGGGTCTCCGGCTCGGCCGGAGCCTCGGGCTCGGCGGCAGGAGCGGACGCCTCGGCGGGCTCCTCCGCAGGCGCATCGGGCTCGGCCGGAGCGTCAGCAGAATCGGCCTCGTCGGCCGCGCCGACGACGGCGAGCAGGCCACCGACCTCGACGGTGTCGTCCTCGGCAGCCTTGATCTCGAGCAGGGTGCCGGCGACCGGCGAGGGGATCTCGGTGTCGACCTTGTCGGTGGAGACCTCCAGCAGGGCCTCATCGACCGCCACGGTGTCGCCGACCTGCTTGAGCCAGCGGGTGACGGTGCCCTCGGTGACGGACTCGCCGAGTGCCGGGAGAGTTACTTCGGTGGCCATGGGTTCCTTCGTTCTACGTCTGTTCGTTGCTCTACTTGTATGTCCGGACACGCGCGCCGCCAGGACCGAGCCCGAGGGCTCGGTGCGGAGACTCTGTGGAAAGGGGGGCGCATCGGTCTGGGCCGACACCTGCCCGACGCACGCATGGTGCCGCCAGAAGGGCGGCCGAGGGCGTCGATCACGGCCCCATCTTGTCACTACCCTTGCAGCGCTGTGTCAACCGGACCACTACTGAGCGGTAGCCATCTCGCGTACGTAGTCCACCAGTGTCGCCACCGCCGCACCCGTGCCTCCGGGAGTGAGATGGCCCGACGCGCCGCCGCTGTTGAAGGACGGTCCGGCGATGTCGAGGTGGGCCCAGGGCAGGCCGCCGGTGAACTCCCGCAGGAACGCGGCGGCGTACAGCCCGCCACCCCAGCGGATCCAGTCGTGCTGGTTGAGGTCGGCCACCTTGGAGGAACGGATCCGCTCGTCCATCCATTCCGGGATGGGCATGGGCCACATCTGCTCGCCGGCCACGTCGGCGGCAGCGAGGACGCGGTCGACGATCTCCTTCGACCCGAGCACGCCGCTGACCCGGTCGCCCAGCGCCATCACCATGTGACCGGTGAGCGTGGCCACGTCGATGATCGCGTCCGGCGAGACCTCGGTCGCCCGCACCAGGGCGTCGGCGAGGATCATCCGACCCTCGGCGTCCATGTTGGAGACCTCGACGGTCTTGCCGCCGTAATGGGTGACCACGTCGCCGGGCCGGTAGGACGAGCCGGAGACCATGTTCTCCGCCATCGGGACGAACGCGGAGATCTTCACCGGGAGGCCGAGGCGGGCGATCGCGAAGGTCGCCTGGGCCACGGCGGCGGCCCCGGCCATGTCCGACTTCATCGTGGACATCGAGTTGCCCGGCTTGATGGTCAGGCCGCCGGAGTCGAAGGTGATGCCCTTGCCGACCAGCGCGATGTGGCCGCGGGCATCGTCGGGGGAGTAGGTCAGCTCGACCAAGCGCGGCATCGCCGCCGATCCCATGCCGACGGCGAGGATGCCGCCGCAGCCGAGATCGGCCAGCTGCTTCTCGTCGTAGACGGTCGTCTCCACGCCCTCGACCAGCCCGGCCACGTGGACGATGGCGTCGGCGAACGCCGGGGGAGTCAGATCGGCGGGCGGGACGTTGACCCATTCGCGGGTGCCGGCGATCGCCTGAGCGACGATCTTCGCCTCCTCGAAGGCGGTGACCGCGTCGCTACGCCGCGCGATCGCGCTCAGGAACGCGACGTCGCTCGGGCCGTTGCCCTCCTGCTTCGACCCGGACTTGTCCGACTTGCCCGCGCCCGACTTCGCTGAGCTCGACTTGTAGGAGGTGTAGGTGTAGCTGCCGAGGAGGTAGCCCTCGGTGACGGCACGGACCAGCTCGGGGGTGTCGGCCGGAAGGGCCACGGCGACGGAGGTCGCGTTGGGCACAGAACGGGCGGCGGCGCCGGCGGCGCGGCGTACGGCATCGGTCGAGTAGCTTCCGTTCTCAACCCCAGAAGTCGAGCGGGGCCCGAGCCCGACCAGCACCAGGAGCTGGGCGCCGATCTCCTCGCCCGCGGGCAGGCGGGTGACCTCGCCGGCCTTGCCACTGACGCCGAGGGTGGCGAGCAGCCCGTGCCACCGGCGACCGTAGGCGGCCTTGACGTCCTCCGCGCCCGCGACCACCTCGACATCCTTCGCGCCCTGGCCGATACCGACGACCACCGCCTCGGCCCGGGTCTTGGCAGGAGAGGCGGTACGCAGCGTGTAGGTGATGTCAGGCAGGGTCACGCATTGCAGTGTAGGAGACCGGCTGCCGATCGCGGCGCGCAGCAGGCGGGATCCTCAGCAGTCTCCGATGTGGGCACGCCGGAAGGGGGCGCGGACCGGGCTGTGTCGCTCAGGTGCGATAAGTTCGCAGTATGGCTGAAGAGACCTCCATGGGGGGCGGGTCGAAGCTGCTCCAGTCCCCTCTGCACAAAAACCACGTCGAGCTCGGCGCGAAGTTCGGTGAGTTCGGCGGCTGGTCGATGCCGCTGGAGTACGCCGGCGTCGTCAAGGAGCACACCGCGGTCCGCGAGGCGGTCGGGGTCTTCGACGTCAGCCACCTGGGCAAGGTCATGATCAGCGGGCCGGGTGCGGCCGAGTTCGTCAACGCCTCGTTCACCAACGACCTCAACCGGATCAAGCCCGGCAAGGCGCAGTACACGCTGTGCTGCGACGAGGAGACCGGCGGCATCGTCGACGACCTGATCGCCTACTACCGCGACGACGAGCACGTCCTGATCGTTCCCAACGCCGCCAACACCCCGGAGGTGGTGCGCCGGCTCGACGCCGCCGCGCCCGAGGGGATCAACCTCGCCGACCACCACCGCGACTACGCGGTGCTCGCCGTGCAGGGGCCGAAGTCAGACGAGCTGCTCGAGGCGGTCGGTCTGCCGGCCGGCCACGAGTACATGTCCTTCGTGGAGGCTGCCGCTCCCGACGTGCTCGGTGACGAGATCGGCGTCGTCGTGTGCCGGTCGGGTTACTCGGGCGAGCGTGGCTACGAGCTGATCGTCGCGAACGAGGCCGCTGGTGCGCTCTGGGACGCGCTGCTGTCCCGGGGCGAGGAGCTCGGCGCGGTGCCGTGCGGCCTCGGCGCCCGCGACACCCTGCGTACGGAGATGGGCTACCCGCTCCACGGCCAGGACATCGCCCTGGACGTCACTCCCAACGAGGCCGGCCTCGGGTGGGCGGTCGGCTGGAAGAAGGAAGCGTTCTGGGGCCGCGACAAGCTCGTCGCCGAGAAGGAGGCCGGCCCGAAGCGCGCCCTGCGCGGCATCGTCGCCGTGGGCCGCGGCATCCCGCGCCCGCACATGTCGGCGTCGCTGACCGCCGACGTCCCGGTCGGCGAGGTCACCTCCGGCACCTTCTCGCCCACGCTGAAGAAGGGCGTCGGCCTGGTGCTCGTCTCGACCACGGTCAACCCGGAGGCCGAGATCGGCATCGACGTCCGCGGCCGCCGCGAGATCTTCCAGCTCACCAAGCCGCCCTTCGTCCCCTCGCACGTGCGGGAGGGCTGATGAGCATCCCTGACGTACCGTCCGTGTTCAAGCAGCCCACCGCTGCCGAGCGACCCTGGTGGTGGCAGCTGGTCGACGCCTCGGGTGCCGAGGTGCCGATCGAAGGCGAGCTCGCCGGCCAGCGCTTCGCCAACCAGAGCGACGCCGAGTCGTGGGTGGGCGAGGTCTGGCAGGAGCTCCTCGACGCGGGTGTGGCCGCGGTGGTGCTGCTCGAGCACGACCGCCAGGTCTACGGCCCGATGAAGCTCTCCGCCTGAGGCTCTGCGGGCCCGGCTAGGCTCACGCGCGTGACTGCCTACGAGTTCAGCCAGGTCGACGTCTTCACCAACGAGCCGCTGCTGGGCAACCCGGTAGCCGTCGTGCACGGGGCCGATGGCCTCACCGACGAGCAGATGGCCGCCTTCGCGCGGTGGACCAACCTCTCCGAGACCACCTTCCTGCTGACGCCCACGGATCCGGCCGCCGACTACCGGCTGCGGATCTTCACGGTCAGCGGTGAGCTGCCCTTCGCGGGGCACCCGACGCTCGGTTCGGCGCACGCCTGGCTGGAGGCGGGTGGGAAGCCCAAAGGGGCGAGCCTGGTGCAGGAGTGCGGTGTCGGGCTGGTCGAGCTTCGCCGCGACGAGCGGATCGCCTTCGCGGCGCCCGACCTGATCCGGGGCGGCGAGGTCGACGAGGAGACGCTGGTAGCCATCGCGAAGGGGTTGCAGATCGCACGGGACGACATCCAAGGTGCGCGGTGGTGCGACAACGGTCCGGGCTGGGTCGGGATCATGCTGGCCGACGCGGAGGCCGTGCTCGCCGTGACGCCCGACCACGCCGCGCTGGGGGATCACAAGGTCGGCCTCGTCGGACGCTACCCCGAGGGCAGCGAGTGCGCGGTCGAGGTCCGGGCCTTCTTCCCGGCCGACGGCGTCGCCTTCGAGGACCCGGTCACCGGCTCGCTCAACGCCGCGCTGGGGCAGTGGCTGGCGGGGTCGCAGCTGCCGGAGACGTACGTCGCCTCGCAGGGGACCATCCTGAAGCGGAGGGGACGGGTGCACGTGGTCTCGACAGGCTCGACGGTCTCGACAGGCTCGACGGTCTCGACAGGCTCGACCACCGGGGAGTCGGTGTGGGTGGGCGGAGACACACTGACCACCATCCGCGGGACGCTCGAGCTCTGACCTAGGCTGGGGCCGTGCAGCCCTACCTCGATCTGTTGACCCGCATCCTCGACGAGGGTGTGGAGAAGTCCGACCGCACCGGGACGGGCACGCTCAGCGTCTTCGGTCATCAGACCCGCTACGACCTGGCCGAGGGCTTTCCGCTGCTGACCACGAAGAAGGTCCACACGCGGTCGGTCTTCGGTGAGCTGCTGTGGTTCCTGCGCGGCGACACCAACGTGCGCTGGCTCCAGGAGCGCGGCATCACGATCTGGGACGAGTGGGCCGACGAGAACGGCGACCTGGGTCCGGTCTACGGCTACCAGTGGCGCTCCTGGCCCACCCCCGACGGCCGTCACGTCGACCAGATCGCCCGGATCATCGACCAGATCAAGCAGGACCCTGACAGCCGCCGCCACATCGTCTCCGCCTGGAACCCGGCCGACATCGACGACATGGCGCTGCCGCCGTGCCACACGCTGTGCCAGTTCTACGTCGCCGACGGCAAGCTGAGCCTGCAGCTCTACCAGCGCTCCGCGGACGTGTTCTTGGGCGTGCCGTTCAACATCGCCTCCTACGCCCTGCTCACTCACATGGTCGCCCACGTGACCGGCCTCGAGCCGGGTGAGTTCGTGCACACCCTCGGCGACGCCCACCTCTACAGCAACCACCTGGACCAGGCCCGTCTCCAGCTCACCCGCGAGCCGCGGCCGCTGCCGACGCTTCGTCTCAACCCGGAGGTCAAGGACATCGACGCCTTCGAGCTCGAGGACATCACGGTGGAGGGCTACGACCCGCACCCCGTCATCAAGGCTCCCATTGCCGTCTGAAGCATTGCCGTCTGAGGCCGGTTCCGGGCGCATCGTCATGGTGGCTGCGGTGGCGGAGAACGGCGTCATCGGCAACGGCCCGGACATCCCGTGGAAGATCCCCGGCGAACAGGCCGAGTTCAAGGCGATCACGATGGGTCACACGCTCGTCATGGGACGCACGACCTTCGAATCCATCGGCCGTCCGCTGCCCGGTCGCACGACCGTCGTCCTGACCCGAGACAAGGCCTGGGCCTACGACGGAGTCCTGGTCGCCCACGACATCGACTCCGCCCTCGCCCTGGCCGCGGGGGAGCAGGGCGACACTGTCGTCGCTGGTGGAGCGCAGGTCTACGAGGCCGCGCTCCCGTTCGCCACCGAGCAGGTCATCACCCGCGTCCATCTCACGCCAGAGGGCGATGTCCTCTACCCGTCCTTCGACGAGACGGAGTGGGTCGAGTCGAGGCGCGAGCCGCACGAAGCATACGACCGCGTCTTCCTCACCCGCGTTGAGTAGGCACCGCAGTTCTCCGATGAGGCCAACCCGCCGCCACGGCTCTACCTGTGCGAAGGCGCCGGGGCACGAAGCCTTTCCGTCCGCTATGACAGAGGGTCCGAGTTTGTGAACGATTCACAAACTCGGACCCTCTGTCATAGCGGAGATTGGCGGATTCATTGCGCAGTCGGACCGGTCACGAGTGATGCGCCGACTGCACGTCAAGCCCGTTGGTCGAGAGCACCCGCGGCTTTAGCGTCGAGCACGCGCCGGATCAGTTCGGTAGTCGAGATCCCCGTTGTTCGCGGGACCTACGCGAGCTTGCCGGCCGCGACGGCGGCGCCGTAGACGGCTTCAGCGCCCTCGGGTGAGAGGTCGTCGCCATGAACGACCGTGGTGATGGCGTGCTCGGCTAGGAAGGCTTCATCGATCCGGAACGGTGCGTCGGCAATGACTTCATCCACGTACCTGCATGCCTCGACCACCGCGACTCGCTCAGCCAGGGTCATGATCGGGGGGCGCTTGTAACCCGCAGCGGTTTCGTCCGACAAGACTCCGACGATCAGGTAGTCGCCATGGGTTCGGGCTTCGCGAAGCAGCTCGACGTGTCCGGCGTGGAACAGGTCGCCGACCATGTCGACGTAGACCCGCGAGGCTTCTGAAGCTGCTATCTGAGCGTCCATGCCGACGCATCATTCACCAGGTGTTGCCAGGCCGCGAGGAGCGAGTTGCGCTAGTTCTGATCCAGTGCATAAGCCACGACTCCCGCGGGCACTTGCGATCTTTACTGTCGGTGCTCACACATAAGTTCGTCCCATGTGGATCTCCACGACAGAAGCAGTGGCCAGGCTTGCGAAGGTGCATCTCCTGGGCGAGAACCAGGCGAAGCGGGTGCTGCGCGCCGGATTGGCAGGCCCGCGCCACCGGGTCGGGTCGGCTTCGTTCTACGACGCCGAGCTCCTCGACGAGCTCCTCGCCCGGCCGCGGTGTCAGGACGAGTCGCTCGACCGCTGGCAGCCGTTCATCGCTCGCGTCGGGCGACAGCGACCCCTTGATCTGAGCGCCGGCTGGGAGGATCAGGCGGCCGTGATGGCGCGCGACTGGCACCTGCCGCTGTTGACCGCTTTCCAGATCGCCTCTCGCAAACCTCTCCCACTGGTGGCGACGCTCGGGGCCTGGACCGTCTTCACCGCCGATCTTCTCGGCCTGGACGGCGCCGACCTCCGGCTGCGACCAGCGGGGGAGTGGTCCGCCGACTTCGAACGCACCTGGCTCCCAATCGAAAACGGGCCGACCTGGACGATCTGGGGCGAGCCGGTGACCACCCCAACCTCCGCCGACCCGCTCAGCGCCCGCTATCAGGAGCAGCTGGACGCAGAGCGCGAGGAGAAGAGGCTCTACTCCACCGCTCGACACCGATCCCTGGCGCGCGAACTCTTTGCCTAACGTCTAGGGTGAGCGGCATGGAGCTGCGCATCTTCACCGAGCCTCAGCAGGGGGCGTCCTACGCCGACATCCTGGCCGTCGCACAGAAGGCCGAGGAGCTCGGGTTCGGGGCGTTCTTCCGCTCCGACCACTACCTGAAGATGGGATCGGTCGACGGGCTCCCCGGACCGAGCGACGCGTGGACGACGCTCGCCGGCCTGGCCCGCGACACGAGCACGATCCGGCTCGGCACGCTGGTCACCTCCGCGACCTTCCGCCTCCCGGGCGTCCTGGCCATCCAGGCCGCCAACGTGGACGACATGTCCGACGGCCGGATCGAGCTCGGCCTGGGGGCGGGCTGGTTCGAGGAGGAGCACCAGGCGTACGGGATCCCGTTCCCCGCACTGGGGGAGAGGTTCGACATGCTCGAGGAGCAGCTCGAGATCATCACCGGGCTGTGGGCGACCGAGCCGGGGGCGACCTTCGACTTCGAGGGCAAGCACTACACCATCAAGAACAGCCCGGGCCTGCCGAAGCCGGTCCAGACCCGCGGCCACGCCGGCTCGATCCCGGTGATCGTGGGCGGTGGCGGGAAGAAGCGTACGCCGACGCTGGCCGCCGCCTTCGCCGACGAGTTCAACGCCGCCTTCGTCTCCGTCGAGGAGTCCCAGGCGCGATTCGAGAACGTCGGGCGCTTCCTCGAGGCCGCCGGACGCGACGATTCGATCATCTACTCAGCGGCCCAGGTGCTCTGCGTCGGTCGCGACGAGGACGAGATCGCCCGTCGTGCGCAGGCGATCGGCCGCGAGCCCGAAGAGCTGCGTGAGAACGGCCTCGCCGGGACTCCGGACGAGGTGGTCGCCAAGGTCAAGCGCTTCGAGGACGCCGGCGCCAGCCGGATCTACCTCCAGGTGCTCGACCTGAGCGATCTCGACCATCTCGGACTCGTAGCCGACGAGGTCCTTCCGCGCGTCTGACGATAGTCTGTATGCCATGACTGATGCTCCGTTCGGCACCGTGCTCGCCGCACTCGTCACGATCTTCAACGACGATGGCTCGGTCGACCTGGAGCAGACCCAGAAAGTCGCCAAGCACCTGGTCGAACACGGCCACGACGGCATCGTGGTCTCCGGCACCACCGGCGAGTCGCCGACCACCACTCCGGCCGAGGACGGCGAGATCCTGGCCGCTGTCAAGGACGCTGTCGGCGACAGTGCCAAGGTCGTGGCCGGCATCGGCACCAACGACACCCGCACCACGGTCGAGCTCGCCAAGCAGGCAGCAAAGCTCGGCGCCGACGGCCTGCTGCTGGTGACGCCCTACTACAACAGGCCCGGCGAGCGCGGCATCCGCGAGCACTTCCGCACCGTCGTCTCCGCGACCGACACCCCGGTCATCCTCTACGACGTCCCCGGCCGCTCCGGGTCCCCGATCACCCTCGACACCTACCGTGAGGCGATCAGCTGGGACACGGTCGTCGCGGTCAAGGAGGCCGCGGGCGACCTGCCGCGCGGCACCCGGCTCCTCGACCTCGGCTACACGATCTACTCCGGTGACGACGCGCTCACCCTCGCCTGGCTGGCGCACGGTGCCGTCGGCGTGATCAGCGTCGCCTCGCACGTGCTCGGCGACCAGACCCGGACGATGATCGATGCCTTCGCGGCGAGCGACATCGAGACCGCCCGCAAGACTTATGCGCGGATGCTCCCCGCGATCGACGCCATCATGGGCGTCCCGAACTACGGAGCTACCACTGCCAAGGCCGCGCTCGAGCTGACCGGCGTGATCGACAACCGTCAAGTGCGAGGGCCCCTGGTGGCGCTCGACGACGACGAGGTCGAGGCGCTGCGAGCCGGGCTGGAGGCCTCTGGCCTTCTCTAGAAGGAATGCCTTTGTCTCACCCACACCCGGAGCTGACCGAACCCGGCAAGCTCCCCAAGGGCGGCCTGCGAGTCACCCCTCTCGGCGGCCTCGGCGAAATCGGCCGCAACATGACCGTCTTCGAGTACGACGGTCGACTGCTCATCGTCGACTGCGGCGTGCTCTTCCCTGAGGAGCACCAGCCAGGCGTCGACCTGATCCTGCCCGACTTCGGTCCGATCCGTGACCGGCTCGGCGACATCGAGGCGCTGGTCCTGACGCACGGTCACGAGGACCACATCGGGGCGACGCCCTACCTCCTCAGGGAGCGGCAGAACATCCCGCTGGTCGGCTCCGAGCTGACCCTGGCCCTGCTGGGCTCCAAGCTGCGCGAGCACCGCCTGCGCGAGACCGTCCAGCACAAGGTGTCCGAGGGCGACACGATCTCCTTCGGGCCGTTCGAGCTCGAGTTCGTGGCGGTCAACCACTCCATCCCGGACGCCTTCGCGGTCGCGATCCGCACCCCGGCGGGCCTCGTCCTGCACACCGGCGACTTCAAGATGGACCAGCTCCCGCTGGACGGCCGGATCACCGACCTGCGGGCGTTCGCGCGTCTGGGGGAGGAAGGCGTCGATCTCTTCCTGGTCGACTCCACCAACGCCGAGATGCCCGGGTTCACGACCGGGGAGAAGAAGATCGCGCCCGCGATCGAGCAGGTCTTCCGCGAGTCGGACCAGCGCATCATCGTGGCCTGCTTCGCCTCCCATGTTCACCGAGTCCAGCAGGTCCTCGACGCCGCCGTCGCGCACGGCCGCAAGGTGGCGTACGTCGGTCGCTCGATGGTCCGCAACATGCAGATCGCTTCCGACCTCGGCTACCTGCACGTGCCCGACGGCGTCATCGTCGATGCCAAGGAGCTCGCCGACCTGCCGCCGGAGAAGGTGGTCATGGTCTCGACCGGCTCGCAGGGCGAGCCGATGTCGGCGCTGTCGCGGATCGCCAACGGCACCCACAACTTCGTGCACATCGAGCCGGGCGACACCGTCCTGCTGGCCAGCAGCCTGATCCCGGGCAACGAGAACTCGATCTACCGGGTGATCAACGGGCTCGCCCGCCTGGGCGCCAACGTGGTCCACAAGGGCAACGCGCTGGTGCACGTCTCCGGCCACGCGAGCGCCGGGGAGCTGCTCTACTGCTACAACATCGTCCGTCCGCGCAACGTGATGCCCGTCCACGGCGAGGTGCGCCACCTGCTCGCCAACGGTGACCTGGCCCGCCAGACCGGGGTCGAGAGCGTCGTCTACGCCGAGGACGGCGTCGTCGTCGACCTCATCGACGGCAAGGCCGAGATCGCGGGCAAGGTCGAGTGCGGCTACGTCTTCGTCGACGGCACCACCGTCGGTGACGTCACCGAGTCCGAGCTCAAGGACCGCCGGATCCTCAGCGAGGAGGGCTTCGTCTCGATCGTCATCGTGGTCGACTCGGTCAAGGGCGTCGTCGCCAGCGGCCCCGAGATCCACGCCCGCGGCCACGTGTGGCCCGACAACGCCTTCGAGCCGGTCAAGCAGCCGATCATCAAGGCGGTCAACCGCGCCATCTCCGAGGGCGCGACCGACACCTACCAGCTGCAGCAGGCCATCCGGCGTACGTTCGGGCGCTGGGTCTCCAGTACCCACCGTCGTCGCCCGATGATCGTCCCGGTCGTCATCGAGGCCTGAGCCTGGTCCTGCGAGCGAAGCTCGCAGGACCAACGCGAAGGGATCGAGCGAGCGCAGCGGGTGAGCTTGCGAACCCGCGAAGCGGGTCGAGATCCACTACTGGATGGCGAGCAGCACGCCAGCCGTGATCAGCGCCTGGCCGACGTGATAGGTCACCATGACCGCCACGTTGGCCAGGCGAGGCGGCTCGTTGCCGTGCTCGGCCAGATTGAGCCCGATCAGGGTGTCGCTGACCACGAAGACCAGCGCACCGGCGGCAATCCACACGCTCCCGGTCAGCCAGCCGAGCACCAGCATGGTGGCGATGACCAGGGAGTACGCGGCCAGCGCCGCCATCATCGGCCGACCGCCCATCAGCCGGGCGCCACGCAGGACGCGGCCCATCGGTATCGCGAGCACCAACGCGACCGCGACACCGGCCCAAGCCCACCCGGGCGCTTCCAGGCCGAGGGCGAGGAAGGCAGCGGCGTACGCCAGGTGGCCGACGAAGAAGAGTGCCACGCCGCCGAGGAAGCGCCGGGGAGACGACCCGATCATCGAGATGTCGCCGAGCATCCCGAAGAAGAGCGCGACGACGATCCACCGGGCCGCCGCCTCGCCGTCGCCAAGGAGCGCCGTCAACACCATCAGCCCCACCATCACCAGGGGTTTGGTCAGGTAGTGGAGACGGCGCCGTCCGGACCACACGCAGGTCCAGTCCGTCACGGCATCGGCGACGGTCAGGAGTGCGACCAGGACGGCGATGCTCTGCATGTCGGCAAACTACACCCATGCAACACACCCCCATGGGGTCCCGGAGCCAGACCACCTGGTCAAATACCCTGTTTGTATGGCGACCCGTACGTCTTCCCCGCCGGGTTCGCGGAGCTCGACCACAGCCAAGAGCACCCGTCCCCGGAGTACGACCACGACAAAGCGAGCAACGGCCACGAGCCGGGCCCGCTCAAAGGCAGCGCCTCAAAAAGGACAGACCAAGCGCCGTCCCGCAGCAAAGACAGCTAACCGGAAGACGAGTCGTACGCCACCGCGTGCCGTACGCAACGGGCCCAGCCCGATCGCAGTCCTCTTCGACGCCATCTTCTCGACCATCGCCAGCCTGTGGCTGGCGATCGCCGGGGGAGTGGCAGCCCTCTTCCGAGTCGGTGGCCAGGCGGCCAGCGACCTCGAGCCGGAGCACCGGCGTGATGGCGCCGGCCTGTTCCTGATCGGCCTCTCCGTCCTCGTCGCCGCCGGCGTCTGGTTCCAGCTCGGCGGTCAGTTCTTCGACGTCGTCCGCATCGCGGTGGCCGGCGTCGTCGGCAAGGTTGGCTGGCTGGTGCCGGTCGGTCTCGTCGTCGCCGGTGTCCGGCTGATGCGCGATCCGGTCGACGCCGCCCCGGTCGGGCGGATCGTGATCGGCTGGTCGGCGTTCCTGATGGCCACGCTCGGCATCATCCAGATCGCCAACGGCAACCCGCAGCCCACCTCCGGCGACAGCAGCGAGCTGCAGTGGGCCGGGGGCGCGATCGGCTACGTCGTGGCCAGCCTGCTCCTCGATGTCCTGCGCTCGACGGCCGTGGTCGTCGTGCTCCTCTCGTTGCTCGTCGTTTTCGGCATCCTGGTCATCACCGGGACGCCGCTCTACCAGGTGCCGAGTCGCCTGGTGGACCTGCGCAACCGTGCGCTCGGTCTGACCCCGGTCGAGGAGCCGGGTGAGAACGGCACCAACATGCGCCGGGTGCGCAAGGGCGGGAAGCTCTTCGCCGACGACGACACCTTCGACCCCGAGGGCTTCGAGCCCTACGAGACGCCGCTCCTCGAGGAGGAGAAGCCGAAGAAGAAGCGCAAGAAGGACGGGCTCGACATCGCGCTGGCGCTGGACGAGGACTCCGACGCCGACACGCAGCCGAACGAAGCGGCACCGAGCGACGCCGCGGGCCTCCTGCCCGCCGTCGGCGAGACCGCCTCGAAGGCCGGCAAGAAGCGCGAGCTGGAGCCGCCGCCCCACACCGAGCTGCCGCAGCGGGTCGAGCAGCTGATGCTCGCCGGAGACGTTGCCTACACGCTCCCGGCCAGCGACCTGCTCAAGCCCGGCTCGCCGCACAAGGCCCGCTCCAAGGCCTCCGACGACATCGTCAGCCGGCTCCAGGCGGTGCTGGAGGAGTTCAACATCGACGCCGCGGTCACGGGCTACACCCGGGGCCCGACGGTCACCCGCTACATCGTCGAGCTCGGTGCCGGCGTGAAGGTCGAGAAGATCACCGGGATCCAGAAGAACATCGCCTACGCGGTGGCCTCCGCCGACGTACGCATCCTGTCGCCGATCCCCGGCAAGTCCGCCGTCGGTGTGGAGATCCCCAACGTCGACAAGGAGATCGTCACCCTCGGCGACGTGCTGCGCTCCAATGCGGCGCGCAACGACCACCACCCGATGATCACCGGTGTCGGCAAGGACGTCGAGGGCGGCTTCGTGGTCGCCAACATGGCGAAGATGCCGCACCTGCTGGTCGCGGGCGCGACCGGTTCGGGTAAGTCGTCCTTCATCAACTCGCTGATCACCTCGATCCTCATGCGAGCCACGCCCGACGAGGTGCGGATGATCATGGTCGACCCCAAGCGGGTCGAGCTCAACTCCTACGAGGGCGTGCCGCACCTGATCACGCCGATCATCACCAACCCGAAGAAGGCCGCCGAGGCACTGGCCTGGGTCGTACGCGAGATGGACATGCGCTACGACGACCTGGCCAACTTCGGCTTCCGTCACGTCGACGACTTCAACAAGGCCGTCCGCGCCGGGAAGGTGCAGCTGCCGCCCGACTCCGAGCGGGTCCTGTCGCCCTATCCCTACCTTCTGGTCATCGTCGACGAGCTCGCCGACCTGATGATGGTCGCCCCGCGCGACGTCGAGGACGCGGTCGTACGCATCACCCAGCTCGCCCGTGCCGCCGGCATCCACCTGGTGCTGGCCACCCAGCGGCCCTCGGTCGACGTCGTCACCGGCCTGATCAAGGCCAACGTGCCCTCGCGGCTCGCCTTCGCGACCTCGTCGCTGGCCGACTCGCGCGTCATCCTCGACCAGCCCGGTGCGGAGAAGCTGGTCGGCCAGGGTGACGGGCTGTTCCTGCCGATGGGCTCGTCCAAGCCGATCCGTGTGCAGGGCTCGTGGGTGACCGAGTCGGAGGTCAACGCGGTCGTCAAGAGCGTCAAGGGCCAGCTGGAACCGTCCTACCGCGAGGACGTGACCGCGCCGGCGGAGTCCAAGCGGGTGCTGGACGACGACATCGGCGACGACATGGACCTGGTCATCCAGGCGATCGAGCTGATCGTCTCGACCCAGTTCGGCTCGACGTCGATGCTGCAGCGCAAGCTCCGCGTCGGGTTCGCCAAGGCCGGCCGTCTCATGGACATCCTCGAGTCGCGCGGGGTGGTCGGTCCCTCCGAGGGCTCCAAGGCGCGCGACGTACTCGTCAAGCCTGACGAGATCGACAGCGTGATCGCAACGATCCAGGGGGAGATGTGAGCGAGAATCCACCGGCGGCCGAGACCGTCGACCCTGCTGAAACAGCCGAGGCAACTGAGCCAGCCGAGACGGCTGCGAGCGGCGAGGCTCCTGAGGCTGATGTCGATGTCGATGTCGACGTCGTCGAGGTACGCCGCAACGGCCGCCTCGCACTGGTCGTGGCGCTCGCCTCCCTCCTGGTCGGCCTGGCCTTCGTGCTGCGCGGCGGCATCGAGGGCTATCTGGTCGGCCTGATCCTGCTCGCCGTCGCGGCCGTGCAGGGCTGGACGGCCTGGGACTCCCGGATGCCGCTGCTGCTCGTGGACGAGCAGGGCGTACGCCTCCGCTTCGGCCAGACCTGGCAGGGCATCCCGTGGTCGAAGATCGAGGCCGTCGAGCACACCCCGCGTCCCGACGGGATCGAGCGGTTCTGGAAGGACGGTCGCATCGGCGTGCTGCTGCACGACGAGGACGAGGTGCTCGATGAGCTCTCCCCGACCGCTCGGCGCCAGGCGATGCTGACCCAGCGTCTCTACGGTCTGCCGTTCTCGATCCCGCTCGGCCTCTCCACCCGTGTCCTCGGCGCCGGCGACGACGTCACCGAGGCCATCGCGATCGTGGCTGCCGACGGCGTCGAGGTCGTCGAGATCGACCCCGCGCTCGAGGCGACGGAACCGGAGACGGATGCCGACGAGACCGCCGAAGAGGCCGGTCACGAGGCCGACGACGACCTCGTCGTGGACGATGGTGACACCGCGGTCCGTCCGCCCCTCTCCGCTCAGGCCGGCGACACCAACCCCCGGCTGCTCCGGGTCTTGGACGAGCCTGATATCAATGCCGCGGACGAGGTGGACGAGGCGGGACAGGACCAGGTGGATCGGGACACACAGGACGAGACGACGCCGAAGACCGACCCCGAGCCCGAGGTGAAGTCCGAGGCGGCGGTGCCGCTGCGTGAGCCCTCGACCGCGGTCCGGGTGGACGTACGCTACGTGCCGCCGGAGCCGCAGGAGGCGGTCGCCATCCACGGCGCGAACGCGCTTCAGCTGGATCCGGCGCAGGTCCCCTCCCGTGCCGATCTCGATGCAGCTGTCGCCGACGACGCGTTCACGATCGAGCCTTACGACGACGACTCCGATCTCGAGGGCGTACGTCCGCTCGCCGAGCTCGACGAGGTCGAGAGAGTCGCGATCGACGGCGCGGACGACGAGCCCACCGAGCTGCTGTCGAACCAGGTCCCCGAGATCGGTGCCGAGATCGCCGCCGCCCGCCGCCGGCTCGCGCTGGACATCGACGGCCTGGCCGAGTGGACCCGGATCCGGCCCCACGTCATCGAGGCGATCGAGGTCGACGACTTCGGCCCCTGCGGTGGCGACTTCTATGCCCGTGGCCACCTGCGCACGCTGGCGCGTGTCCTCGGGATCGAGGTGGCGCCACTGCTGCGCACCTACGACGAGAAGCATGCCTCCGGCCCGGTGAGCGCGCGCGCCGTCTTCGAGGCCGAGCTCGCCCACAGCGCCGCGATCCGCCCGTCGCGGCGGATGCGGGGCGGTCCGTCCTGGTCGGTTCTCGTCGCCGCGGTGATGGCGGTCATCCTGGTCTGGTCGGTCGCCCGCTTGGTCGTGGACGGCACCCAGGGCCAGCCCGAGGCCGGAGCGATCCAGCTCGACGGCTCGGCCGGCACCGACAGCCCCTACGGCAAGTCCTCGCCCGTTCCGGTGACCATCTCCGCTGCCGGCGGCGAGGCCCACGTCGTCGTGCGCGACTCGCGCGGCAAGGTGGTCTTCAGCGGAGACCTCGCCTTCGGCGAGTCCAAGGAGCTCCAGGTCACCCCGCCGCTTCGGGTCCAGACCTCCGACGGCTCTCTCAAGGTCGCCATCGGGGACGGCAAGGCCAACGCGCTCGGCAAGACCGGCGAAGCCGCTCAGCGCACTTACACCGCCGGCTAGCAAGCCCCTGACGTCAAGGACGCCGAGTCGGCACATCCTGACCACATTCCCCGCCGAGTCGGCTCGTCATGACGAACCGACTCTTCGCTGACATCGGTCAGGACGGGCCGACTCGGCCAGGTTGTTAAAGAGTTCGGAGTTTGGTGACGGAGGTCACATCGGGTTTGGGACCATCATTCGAGAGAGCGCTCTCACGAGTCGCCAGGACTCGTCGCTCGGGTATCGGGAAGCGAGCCATCATGAGAAGTCTCAAGACATTAGGAGCCGCTGTGATCGCGGTCGGCGTGGTCGCGGTGGCGATCCCGCTGACATCGTTCGGACAGGCGTCGCAGGCGTCCGAACCGGCCACCCCGGCCGGCTGGACCAAGGTGTGGAGCGACGACTTCACCGGTGCGGCCGGGTCGCGGATCAACACGAACGACTGGATCTACGACATCGGCCACTCCTACCCCGGAGGCGCCCCCAACTGGGGCACCGGGGAAATCGCGTACCACACCGACAGCACCCAGAACGTCTACCAGGACGGGAGCGGCAACCTCGTCATCAAGCCGATCCGTGACAGCGCCGGCAACTGGACCTCCGGCCGCATCGAGACCACCCGGACCGACTTCGAGCCGCCCTCCGGTGGTGTGCTCCGTGTCGAGGGCCGCATCCAGATGCCGAACGTCACCGGGCCGGCGGCGCAGGGCATCTGGCCTGCGTTCTGGATGCTGGGAGAGCCGTTCCGCGGCGACTACTGGAACTGGCCGGGCATCGGCGAGATCGACATCATGGAGAACGTCAACGGCGCCGACCAGGTCTGGGGCACGCTGCACTGCGGCACCTCGCCGGGCGGCCCGTGCAACGAGACCACCGGCCTCGGCGGGACTCTCCAGGGCTGCCCGGGCTCGACCTGCCAGTCGTCGTTCCACACCTACGCGATGGAGTGGGACCGCAGCACCAGCCCGCAGCAGATCCGGTTCTACGTCGACAACACGCTCTACCACACGGTCCGCTCGGACCAGGTCGACGCGACGACCTGGAACAACGCGACCGACCACGGCTTCTTCATCATCCTCAACGTCGCGATCGGCGGCGGCTGGCCCGGCAACCCGACCCGTGCGACCGCCTCCGGCGTACCGATGCTGGTCGACTACGTCGCGGTCTACTCAAAGGGCGGCGGCACCACCGACCCGACCGACCCGACCGACCCGGGCAACCGGGACGCCTACTCCACCATCCAGGCGGAGTCATACAACGCCCAGAGCGGCACGCGGACCGAGGCGACCGCCGACACCGGTGGTGGTCAGAACGTCGGCTATCTCAGCAACGGCGACTGGCTCCGCTACGACGGCGTGAACTTCGGCTCGAGCGCCGCCCGCACGTTCTCCGCCCGCGTCGCCTCCGGCGCACCCGCGGGGGTCAGCGGCCTGGTCGAGGTACGCCTCGACAACGTGAACAACACCCCGATCGGCAGCTTCTCGGTGGGCAACACCGGAGGCTGGCAGAGCTGGCGTACGGTCCCCGGCAGCATCAGCGGGGTGATCGGCACGCACACGGTGTTCCTACGGTTCACGAGCGGCCAGCCGGCCGACTTCGTGAACCTCAACTGGTTCACGTTCTCCCGGTGAGCGGAGGCGATAGATTCCACTCATGAACGAGACCCCGGCCGGCCGGCCGACGCTGGAGACGGTGGCGCGGGCGGCCGGGGCCTCGCGAGCGACCGTGTCGCGCGTCGTCAACGGTTCCACGACCGTGCGCCCAGACGTCGCCGAGAGCATCCGCCGAGCCATCGTCGACCTCGGCTATGTGCCGAACCCGGCGGCGCGGAGCCTGGTGACGCAGCGTACGGACTCCATCGCCCTGATCCTGCCGGAGTCCGCGACCCGGGTCTTCTCCGACGACGCCTTCTTCCCCGGCGTGATCCGGGGTGTCGGGGAGGTGCTGGAGAAGGCGGACAAGCAGCTGGTGCTGCTGCTCGCCTCGACGCGGTCGAGCCACGACCGGATCCTGCGCTATGTGCACAGCCGCACCGTCGACGGCGTCGTGCTCGCCTCGATGCACGGCGCCGACACCCTGCCCGAGGAGCTGCGGGCAGCGGGCGTCCCGGTCGTCACCAGCGGGCGGCCGCTGGGCGAGGCCACCGTGCCGTACATCGACGTCGAGCATGCCAGCGGTGTCGAGGCGGCAATGGAGCACCTCGTCGGTCTCGGCCGGCGCCGGATCGCGACCATCGCCGGGCCGCGGGACATGGTCGCCGGGCGCGAGCGCTTGGCGGGCTACCTCACCGGTCTCCAGGCGTTGCCGGGCGCGGTGTCGCTGGTCGAGGAGGGCGACTTCATGCGCCAGTCGGGCATCGACGCGATGGAGCGGCTGCTGGAGCGCGATCCCGGCATCGACGCCGTCTTCGCGGCCTCCGACCTGATGGCCGACGGCGCCCTGCGTACGCTGCGCAGGCTCGGCCGCCGGGTGCCCGACGACGTAGCGGTGATCGGGTTCGACGACGTCGAGGCGGCCCGGTTCACCGACCCGCCGCTGACGACGGTGCACCAGCCGATCCACGAGATCGGCACCCGCCTCGCCGAACAGATCCTCCGCCTGGTGGCGGGGGAGGAGGTCGAGGCCTCGATCGTGCTCCCGACGAGGCTGGTGATCCGCGAGTCCGCCTGAGGCAGGAGCCTCACGCGTCACCCGTGCGGTAGCGGCGCTCGGGACGCCCGGCGGTGCCGTAGTTGAGCCGTACGCCGATCCGGCCCGTGCTCGCGAAGTGCTCGAGGTAGCGGCGGGCGCTCACCCGAGAGACACCGATCGCGTCGGCGCACTCGGCGGCGCTGAGCTCGCCGGCCGTCTGCAGCGCGGCCAGGACGGCTTGGGCGGTCTCGGCGCTGAGCCCTTTCGGCAGCCGTTCACGGGTCTCCCGTCCGCCCTGGTGGCTGAAGACCTCGTCGATCCCGGCCTGGACCTCGTCCCGATGCTCGGCGCCGACGGTCCCCTCGGCCCGCCGCCCGATCCGGGCGAGCGCCTCGCGGGAGCGGCGTACGTCGTCGAGCCGGGCGGCCAGGTCCTCGAAGGGGAACGGCTTCACCACATAGTGCGCGGCCCCACCGGCAGCGGCCGCGCGCACGGTGTCGGCCTCGCGGGCGGCGGTGATCACGATGACGTCGGCGTCGTCTCCGCGTCCGCGCAGCCGGCGCAGCAGCTCGATACCGCTGAAGTCGGGAAGGTGCACGTCGAGCAACAGCACGTCGGGGGAGAGGCGGGCGGTCTCCTCGAGCGCCTGGGAGCCGGTGGCGGCCACGCCGACGACCCGGAACCCCTCCACGCGCTCGACGAAGCGGGTGTGGATCGAGGCCACCATGAAGTCGTCCTCGACCACGAGCACGGTGAGCTCAGGTGTGGATGTCATCGGGCTTCCTCGGGGTCGGTGGTGGCGGGTGCTGCGAGCGGGACGGCGCCCGGGAGCGTCGCGACGAAGACGGCCCCGGGACGCTGCGCAGACTCGCTATTCTCCACCTCGACCTCGCCGCCACGCGTGCGGCACACCAGCTGCACCAGCGCGAGGCCCACGCCGCGGCCGCTGGCGTCGCGCGGCTTCGTGCTGAAGCCTCGCCGGAAGATCTCCGGCAGCCGCTCCGCAGGCACGCCGCCGCCGGTGTCGGAGACCCGGACGGTCACGGTCTCGCCGGCAGCCGTCAGGCGTACGCCGACCCGGCCGTCCAGCGGTCCGACCAACGCGGCCGCGTCCACGGCGTTGTCGACCAGGTTGCCGAGGACGGTCACCACGTCGGCGGACCCGTCGGGGGTGAGCCGCGGCAGCGCGCTCGACGCCTCCAGCTCGATGCCCACCCGCCGTTCGGCGGCGAGACTGGCCTTGGCGATGAGCAGCGCGGCCACCGCGGGGTCGTCGATCCGGGACGTGATGTGGTCGCTCAGCGCTGCCCGGCGCGCGGTCAGCCCGGTCACGAAACGGCCCACCTCGGCGTACTCCTCCAGCTCCAGCAGCCCGGTGATGGTGTGCAGCTGGTTGCTGAACTCGTGGGTCTGCGCCCGCAACGTCTCGGTGACGCTCTCGCGCGCGTTGAGCTCGCTCTGCAGCGCCACCAGCTCGGTCCGGTCGCGCAAGGTGGTGACCGTCCCGGCGGCGCGGCCGTCGTGATGGACCCGGTTGCGGTTGAGCACCAGCACCCGCTCGCCGGCGACCAGCGGTGCGTCCTGCACCTCCTCGGCCCCGCTGAGCAGGGCGAGGGTGTCGGCGGGCAGGTCGAGCTCGTCGAGCCGGCGGCCGGTCGGGTCCGAGGTCAGCCCGAGCAGGCCCCGGGCACTGTCGCTCATCAGGCTGACCCGCCCGTCGGCCCCGACGGCCAGCACACCCTCGCGGATCGAGCGGAGCAGGCCCTCGCGATGGTCGGCCAGGGCGGCTATCTCGGCCGGCTCGAGTCCTCGGGTGCGGCGCTTGATCAACCGGGCCAGCGCCCAGGAGCCGAGGAGCCCGAGGGCCAGACCCGTGCCCAGGACGGCGAGCACGTCGGCGGTGGTGTTGGCCAGCCGCTCGGTGAGTGGGGGATAGCGCTGGGTGACCACGACCGCGCCGACGAGCTCGGGCGGGCTGGCGTCGGCACCGCTGGTCCCGCCTCCGTAGACGGGAACCTGGGCGGCGATGTTCTTGGCGCCGAGGTCGGTGATGTCGCCCGTCCAGGTGCGTGCCGGTGGCCCACCGAGCTCGACCCGCTCACCACGACGTGTCGGGTCCGTGGCGGCGAGCACGGTGCCGTCCAGCGTGACCAGATAGGCAGACCCGGCGCCGGCATTGTCGGCACGGGTCTGCAGGTAGAAGCCGAGCGCGCGCGGGTCGATGTCGCCCGTGGCGCCGTCACGGATCGCGGCGATTCCGGCGAGGGACTCCGCGGCGGCCCGAAGCCGGTTCTCTCGCGCGTCACGGAAGTCGGCCTCGCTCTGCTGGAGCGAGACGATGCTGACCACGACGACGACCAGGAGCAGGACCCCACACTGGAGGACGAGGAACTGCCCGGCGAGGCTGAGAGGGCGGCGGTGGCGTCGAGCGGGGCCCACGGATCGCTCGTATGACCACAAGTTCCACAACCTCCTTTGGTTGCACATTGCTGACGGGGGCCGGAGTGATCTGTGACCATCGCCACATGCCGAGATCATGCCCGCGCCAGCCCCCAGTGTGGCGCACCCGCGCCGCCGTTGCGGCGGTCGCGCTCGTCGTGCTCGGTGCCCTCACCGGTTGTGGGGCGAACCGTGATGCCGAGACCGCCGAGCTGGAGATGTGGATCCCGAACAGCCCCGGAGGAGGTTACGACCTGACCGGTCGAGCCGCGGTCGGGGTCCTCGAGCGGGAGGGCATCACCGGTGGCGAGCTGCGGGTCACGAACGTCCTCGGCGCCGGCGGCACGGTGGCAATGTCCCGGCTGATGAACGAAGAGGGCAACCCGAACCTGATGATGACGATCGGGATGGGCGTGGTCGGGTCGAGCCGCTCGTACCGGGCGGACGCCCGTCCCCAGGACGCGACTGCGCTGGCCCAGCTGATCGAGGAGCCGGAGGGTGTGCTCGTGCAGGCCGACTCGCCGTTCCGCACCATCGAGGATCTGGTTGCGGCCTGGACGAAGGATCCCGGCTCGCTCCTGATCGGTGGCGGGTCGGCGCTCGGTGGCCCGGATCATCTCTTCCCGATGCGGTTGGCGCAGACCATCGGCGTCGACGCGAGGCGGGTTCGCTACACCCCGTACGACGGAGGCGGCCCGCTCACCAGTGCACTGCTGTCGCACGAGGTGCAGGTCGGCTTCTCGGGGCTGGCGGAGTTCGAGGGGCAGATCGACTCCGGTGAGCTCCGGGTCCTCGCCACCTCGGGTCGCGAACGGGTGCGCCTGACCTCGTTGGAACGCGTTCCGACGCTGACCGAACGGGGCATCGACCTGGTCTTCACGAACTGGCGCGGGGTGCTTGCTCCTCCCGGCCTCAGCGTCGAGGAGACCGACCGGCTGGTCGGGTTCCTCACCCGGATGCGGGCATCGGCGCGGTGGGAGCGCGTGCTGGCGCAGAACGGCTGGACCGACCGGTTCCGCACCGGTGAGGAGTTCGACGACTTCCTCGCCGCCGAGGACCGGCGAGTGGCCATGACATTGAACGAGTTGGACCTGCTGTGAACAAGGGAGAATCCATGGAATCCGACGACGCGGCCCGACCGGCCGCCGTGAACGACGGCGCAGGCGGGGGTGGACACCCGGGTCGGGCGCGGCTCGGGATGGCGGTGTATGCCGTGATCGCGGCGGTGGTGATCTCGCTGGGGGTCGTGACGTCCGTGCAGCGCGCGGGTGCCTCTACCGACATCCGCCACAAGGCGACGTTGATCGCCCCCGCAGCTGCCGGCGGCGGCTGGGACACCTTCATGCGCGAGTCTCAGAACTCGATGCGTGAGAACGAGCTCGCCACCAACATCCAGGTGCTCAACGTGCCCGGCGCGGCCGGCACGATCGGGCTGACCCGGCTGGCCCAGCTCGACGGGCGGGCCGATGTCGCGATGGTCGGAGGAAGCGGCCTCGTGGCCGGGGTGGAGCAGACGGGCTCGACGGTGAAGATGTCCGATGTCACCCCGATCGCACGAGTGGTCGAGGAGTACGACGTGGTGGTCGTCCCGGCCGACTCGCCCTATGAGAACCTCGATCAGCTGATCACGGCGTGGAAGGCCGACCCGGGCGAGGTGGCGTTCACCGGGGGCGGAAGCTTCGACCAGCTGGTGATGGCCCAGCTCGCGAAGGCCGCCGGCATCGCCCCCAGCGACGTCACCTACATCCCGAAGTCCGGTGGCGGCGAGGTCGCACAGGCCTTGGTCACCGGCACCGCGGATGCGGCCACCTCGGGCCTTCCCGACGTACGGGACCAGATCGAGGGTGGCCGGCTGCGTGCCCTCGGGATCGCCGCCGAGCGTCCCGTCGAGGGGGTCGACATCCCGACACTGCTCGACGAGGGCTACGACGTCACCCTGGCCAACTGGCGGGCCGTCTTCGCCCCTCCGGGGATCACCGACGAGGAGGCCGAGGTCATCCGGGACACCTTCGAGGAATCCACCAAGACCGCCGAGTGGACTGATGCCGTCGACCGCAACAAGTGGACCGAGGTGTGGCTGGACGGCGAGGAGTTCCAGGAATTCCTGCGTGACGAAGAGCAGCTGGTGGCCGACCTGTACGAGGAGCTGGAGCAGTGAACACCGAAACCGTCGATCGGCCGGCCCACGGCGCCGGCGGCGGCCTCCGCGGCCGCGGAGGCCTCGTGATCCCGCTGATCATGGCCCTGGTGAGCACGTACGTCGTGATCGGCATCGCGATGATGGAGGTGCCGCCCGACACGACCTTCCCCGGCCCGAAGTTCTTCCCGACGATCCTGGCGGTGGCGGGCTACCTGCTGGCGGCACTCCTGACGCTGCACTACCTCCGGAACCCCGACGAGAAGGCCGACCAGACCGAATACCGCACCTACAGCGACTGGACGGCGTTCGCCTGGGTCGTCGGCGGGCTCGTCGTCTTCATCCTCCTGCTGGACCTGCTCGGCTGGATCGTCGCCGGCGGACTGCTGTTCTGGTGCGTGACCCGGGCGTTCGGCAGCAGTCGCCCCGCCTTCGACATCTCGGTGGCGCTGCTGGTGTCGAGCGCCATCTATCTGATCTTCGGCGTGGGCCTGGGCCTGCCGCTGCCGTCCGGGATCCTGGGAGGGCTCTGACATGGAACAGTTGAACCTGCTGCTCGAGGGGTTCAGCGGCGCGCTGAGCCCGATGAACCTGCTCTGGGTGCTGATCGGATGTCTGATCGGCACCGCGGTCGGGGTGCTGCCGGGCTTGGGCTCCTCGATGGCGGTGGCCCTGCTGCTGCCGATGACGTTCGCGCTCGACCCGACCGCCGCCTTCATCCTCTTCGCCGGCGTGTACTTCGGCGGACTCTTCGGGGACTCCACGATGGGGATCCTGATGAACACCCCAGGTCAGGCCTCCGCGATCGCCACCACGATCGAGGGACACGCCATGGCCAAGGCCGGCCGGGCGCCCCAAGCCCTGGCCGTTGCGGCGATCGGTGCCTTCATCGGAGGCATGGCGGCTTCGGTCGTCGTGGTCTTCTTGGCCCCGACCCTGGCCGACCTCTCGGCGAACTTCGGCCCGGCCGAGTTCTTCGCTCTCTCCCTGCTGGCCTTCGGCGCGATCTCCTCGGTGGTGGCCGACTCCGTGGTCAAGGGCCTCACCGCGCTGGCTCTCGGTCTGATCGTCGCCACGGTCGGCATCGACGCCATCTCGGGTGCGGAGCGGCTCACTGCCGGCTCGATGAACCTCTTCGACGGGATCTCGCTGGTCGTGGTCGCGGTCGGCATGCTGGCGCTCGGGGAGATCCTCCACGTGGTCACCCGGATCCGGCGCGACCCCAAGCCCGAGCAGCTCGGTGCCTCCGGCGACCGTGCGTACCTCTCCAAGAGCGAGATCAAGGAGGCGATCCCGGCCTGGGGCCGCGGCACGGCGATCGGACTGCCCTTCGGGGTGATCCCGGTGGGCGGCGCCGAGGTGCCGACCTTCTTGGCCTACGACGTCGAGCGACGCATCGACCGGCGTCGCAAGGTGCCTGTGTTCGGCAGGGGTGCGCTGCGGGGCGTGGCCGCTCCCGAGGCCGCGGGCAACTCGACCACCGGGATGGCGATGGGCGCGCTGCTGGCGCTCGGCCTGCCGGTCTCGGCCACAGCGGCGATCATGCTGGCGGCCTTCCGCCAGTACGGCCTGCAGCCGGGCCCGCTGCTCTTCGACAACTCGCCCGAGCTGGTGTGGGCGCTGCTCGCGAGCTTCTTCATCGCGATGATCGTGCTGCTGATCATCAACCTTCCGTTCGCCCACCTGTGGGCGAAGCTGCTGCTGGTCCCACCGCCCTACCTGTACGGCTCGATCGTGCTCTTCTGCGTCCTGGGCGTGTACGCCACCGGACTGTCGCGGTTCGATCTGCTGCTGTTCCTGGCGATCGGTTGCCTGGGCTTCGCCATGCGGCGATACGACGTCCCGGTCGCGCCGTTGCTGATCGGGATGGTGCTCGGACCGTTGGCTGAGACCAGCATGCGCGACGCACTCCTCGGGTCCAACGGTGACTACGCCATCTTCGTCTCCGGGCCGATCCCGTTGGTGCTCTACGCACTGCTGCTCATCGTCGTCGGGCTCAAGGCGCGCCAGGTCCTGGTCGGCCGAGCACGCCGCGACGTCTGAACGTGACCCTTCCCATCCACCTCCACCACCCAGGAGTGAAACCATGACCGTGATCGTCGCTCGTACCGATACGCCCGAAAGTGCCGCGGCTCTGCGCGCCGGTGTCGAGGAAGCGCGTCTGCGAGATGAGGACCTGGTGGTCTTCAACCTCGACGGAGTCCAGCTGGATCCGACCGATGAGCACCTCGACGGTGTGCCGGTCTCCTTTGAGATGCCTGGTCCGCACGACCGTGACGCGGTCGGCAGTCTGTTGGATGCGGCCGCCCGGCACGGCGCGTCCCGGCTCGTGATCGGGGTCAAGCACCGCACCCCGACCGGCAAGCTGCTCTTCGGATCGATGGCGCAGAAGCTCTTGCTCGAGGCCTCCGTGCCGGTGCTCGCCGTCAAACCCAACTGAGTCCCGTACGACGGACGGCGCTGCGAGGGTTCGGTCTCCGGGGTGTGTGCGCGTCATACTTCACGGTGATGAGCACTGTCACCGAACCCTCGCACCTGGACACGCCGACCGACCAGCCGCTGGTCTCGGTCGCGATGATCACCCTCGGGTGCACCCGCAACGAGGTGGACTCCGAGGAGCTCGCCGGCCGGCTGACAGCCGGCGGCTTCCGGCTGGTCGCAGACCCGGACGAGGCCGACACCGTGGTGGTCAACACCTGCGGCTTCGTCGAGCAGGCGAAGAAGGACTCGGTCGACACGCTGCTCGAGGCTGCCGACCTCAAGGAGACGGGCAAGGCGCAGGCCGTCGTCGCGGTCGGCTGCATGGCCGAGCGCTACGGCAAGGACCTGGCCGCCGAGCTCCCCGAGGCCGACGCGGTGCTCGGGTTCGACGACTACCCCGACATCGCCGGCAAGCTGCGCTCGATCCTGAGTGGTGAGGCCCACCACCCGCACACGCCCCAGGATCGGCGGCTGCTGCTGCCGATCTCGCCGGTGGAGCGCGATGCCTCCGCGATCTCGGTCCCCGGCATGGCGACCGTGGACCAGGTGCCCGGCTTCGCCGGACGTACGCGGCTCGACGACGCTCCCTGGGCGCCGTTGAAGCTGGCCAGCGGCTGCGACCGGCGCTGCACCTTCTGCGCGATCCCGCAGTTCCGCGGCTCGTTCGTCTCGCGGCGTCCCTCCGACGTGCTCCACGAGGGGCAGTGGCTGGCCCAGCAGGGCGTCAAGGAGCTCTTCCTGGTCTCGGAGAACTCCACCTCCTACGGCAAGGACCTCGGTGACCTCCGGCTGCTCGAGACGCTCCTGCCGGAGCTCGGGGCCATCGACGGCATCGAGCGCGTCCGCGTCTCCTACCTGCAGCCCGCCGAGATCCGTCCCGACCTGCTGAAGGTCATCGCCACCACGCCGGGCGTGGCGCCCTACTTCGACCTGAGCTTCCAGCACGCCTCCAACGCGGTCCTGCGCCGGATGAAGCGGTTCGGTGACCCGGAGAGCTTCCTGGGGCTGCTCGAGCAGATCCGCGGGTACGCCCCTGAGGCCGGCGTCCGGTCCAACGTCATCGTCGGCTTCCCCGGCGAGACCGAGGAGGACCTCGAGATCCTCACCGACTTCCTGGTCGCTGCGCGCATGGATGTCACCGGCGTCTTCGGCTACTCCGACGAGGACGGCACCGAGGCCGCTGGCTTCGACGACTCGATCAAGCTGGACGAGGACGAGATCCGGGCCCGCGTGGAGCACGTCAACGAGCTCGTCGAGGAGCTCACCGCGCAGCGCGCCGAGGAGCGGATTGGCGAGCAGGTCGTCGTGCTCGTCGAGGAGGTCGAAGACGGCGAGATCCTCGGCCGGGCCCTCCATCAGGGCCCCGAGGTCGACGGGATGACCTCGCTCGAGGGCGACGTCGAGAACGTACGTCCGGGTGATCTCGTGGCCGCGACCGTCATCGCCTCCGAAGGCGTCGACCTGGTCGCCTCGGTGAACGGTTAAGGTGCAGCCCGTGAACGCCGAGCCGAACGATGACGCTGCCGTGAAGACGAGCAACTGGAACGTACCCAACGCGCTGACCACGCTGCGGATCCTCGCGGTGCCGTTCTTCGCGTGGGCGCTGCTGGCTGACGGCGGTGACAACCCGACCCTGCGCTGGGTGGCGTTCGTGATCTTCGTGCTCGCGATGATCACCGACAAGATCGACGGCGACCTGGCGCGCAAGCACAACCTGATCACCGACTTCGGCAAGATCGCCGACCCGATCGCCGACAAGGCGGTCACCGGCATGGCCCTCATCGGGCTCTCGATCGTCGGCGACGTGTGGTGGTGGGTGACCATCATCGTGCTGCTGCGCGAGTGGAGCGTCACCCTGCTGCGGCTCTCTGTCCTGAAGAGGATCGTGATCCCGGCCGACGAGCTCGGCAAGATCAAGACCACCGTGCAGGCGGTCGCCCTCGGTGGCCTGCTGCTCCCGCTGCCGCACGGCTCGGCGCACGGCGGCGCGTTCGGTGACGCCCTGGTCTGGGAGATCCTCTTCTATGCCTTCCAGGTCTGCCTCGCGGTCGCGGTCGCGCTGACCATGTGGTCGGGTGCCCAGTTCTTCCACGGCGTGTGGAAGCAGCGCGCAGCCCTCCGCTCCTGAGCGATCGCGCGACCGCGCAGATCTCCGATTTCGGGTAGTTGTAACTCCGTTACCGGACGTTCATCGAAGATCCCCGCAAAGGGTGCGTACCCCGCGTTATGGTCACGTGGTTCGGCCGGTGCTGATTCGGGCAGACCGCCCACCGTCTTCTATCTTCCACGCGGGGAGTCATCCATGTTCTCAGCACGTCAGGTGCTCGGCTCGGTGGTCGGCCTGACGGCCGCCGTCGCGGGCGTCGGCGCGGTCGCCATCCCGACCGCGCGCGCCGCCACGACAGCCGAGGCCGTCGCCATCGCCGACATCCAGGGCAGCGGCACCACCAGCCCGCTCGCCGGCAAGACCGTCACCACCAGCGGTATCGTCACCGCGGCCTACCCCTCAGGTGGGTTCTTCGGCTTCTACCTTCAGACGCCCGGCACGGGCGGCTCGCTCGACCTCGGCTCGCACGACGCCTCCGACGCGGTCTTCGTCTACCAGCCCCGTTCGGCCGGTGCCGTCACCGTCGCGCCGGGCGACGCGGTGACGGTGACCGGTGAGGTGACCGAGTACGCCGGGCTGACCCAGGTCTCGGTGCCCACCGCGGGCGACATCGTCGCCGACGGCACCGGCTCGATCGAGCCGGTCGTCTCGCAGTGGCCGGCCACCGGCGCGCAGAAGGAGTCGCTGGAGGGGATGCTCTTCGCCCCTCAGGGTGACATCACGGTCAGCAACACCTACGGCGTGGAGAACTTCGGCGAGCTCGGCCTCGCCCAGGGCGAGCGCCCGCTGCTGCAGCCGACCGAGGTGGCCCGTCCCGGGTCGGACGAGGCCGAGGCGGTCGCGGCGGACAACGCCGCTCGCGGGATCGTGCTCGACGACGGCTCCTCGACCACGCTGCGCCCGCCGACGAGCCGTACGATCCCCTACGTCTCCAACACCACCCCCGTCGTGGTCGGCGCCTCCGTCGACTTCCGCGGCCCGGTGATCCTCTCCGAGGGCGGCTCGCCCTCGGCGCCGACCTACCGGCTCCAGCCGACCAGGGTCGCCACCGCAGACCCGGCCTCCTGGCCGGCCGACTTCGGTGACGTACGCAGCGACGCACCGGACGAGCGCAAGATCGGCCGCGCCGACGTGAAGATCGCCTCGTTCAACGTCCTCAACTACTTCACCACCCTGGGCGACGCCGACGACGACAACGTCGGCGACGGTGGCTGCACCGCCTACAAGGACCGCTCCGGCGACGGCAACAACGTCAGAGGCGGCTGCAACCAGCGCGGAGCCTGGGACCCGGCCGACTTCGAGCGCCAGCAGTCGAAGATCGTCTCCGCGATCAACGCGCTCGACGCCGACGTCGTCGGTCTGATGGAGATCGAGAACTCCGCCCGCCTCGGCGAGACACCCGACGAGGCGACGAACTCCCTGGTCACGGCGCTCAACGAGGCTGCCGGCCGCAAGGTCTGGACGGCCAACCCGTCCTCGGCCGAGCTGCCCGACGCCTCCGGATCCGACGTGATCACCAATGCGATCATCTACAAGCGCTCGGCTGTCCGGCGCATCGGTGAGGCCCGTGCGCTGGGCGACCAGAGCGGCGACGACCAGGCCTTCGGCAACGCTCGCGAGCCGATCGGCCAGGTCTTCAAGCCCACCGTCGGCGGCGCCCCGTTCCTCTTCGTGGTCAACCACTTCAAGTCGAAGGGCTCGCCCGGCCCGTGGCCGGGCGACCGCGACACCGGGGACGGCCAGGGCTCCTCGAACGAGTCGCGGGTGCGCCAGGCGACCGCGCTGGTCTCCTGGGTCTCCTCGGTCCGCGCGCAGACCGGCATCACCGACGTCGCGCTCGCCGGCGACTTCAACGCCTACACCCAGGAGGACCCGATGCAGGTCCTCTACGAGGCCGGCTACGCCGACTCCGAGACGCTGAGCGGCAACGAGGAGTACAGCTACTCCTTCTCCGGTCTGGCCGGCTCGCTCGACCACGTGCTGCTCAACCGGCACGCCCAGCGCCGCTTCACCGGCTCCGACATCTGGAAGATCAACTCGGGGGAGTCGTTGCTGTTCGAGTACAGCCGATACAACTACACCGGCGTCGACCTGCACACCGACTCGCCGTTCCGCTCCTCCGACCACGACCCGGTCATCGTCGGACTGGCGCGCAACGCCGGACGTTAGTCCTGCCCCTGCGCCGAGTCGGCGCAAACTGACAAGCAACCCGCCGAGTCGGCTCGTCACGACGAGCCGACTCGGCGGCTTTGGGTCAGGACGAGCCGACTCGGCGGGGTTCGTCCGCTACGTTTTTTCCATGGCAACTGTTGAGGAGCTCCACGCCGCACTTCGGGACGCTGAGGCGACGTTGGCCACCGCCGAGTCGTTGACCGCCGGACGCCTGGCCGCGCTGCTCACCGACCCTCCGGGAGCATCGCAGACGTACCGCGGTGGGTTCGTGACGTACGCGACCGAGCTCAAGCAGACCCTGCTGGGTGTCCCTGTCTCGGTGATCGAGACCGTCGGAGTGGTCTCCGGGGAGTGCGCCGAGGCGATGGCTGCGGGTGCGCGGGAGCGGTCGGGGGCGACGTACGCGCTCGCGACCACGGGTGTGGCCGGGCCCGAGGAGCAGGAGGGAAAGCCTGTGGGGACGGTCTACGTCGGGCTTTCCGGTCCGCACGGCGAGACATCGACGCTACTTGGTCTGTCGGGCTCGCGCCTGGAGATCCAGCGTGATACGTGTTTGTTCGCTGTTGATGAACTACTCCGACTACTTCGGCAGGAACATCGAAGGGTCGGGTAGCGTTGGAGAAAGACGTCACCCAGATGTCGGTGACTTGTGAACTGTAGGAGGCTGACCGCAATGGTGCTCTTCCGTCGACTGCTCGGCGAGGTGCTTCGTGCCCAGCGGCTCGAGCGTGGGATGACCCTGCGCGAGGTCTCCGCGGAGGCCCGAGTGAGCCTCGGTTACATCTCCGAGGTCGAGCGTGGCCAGAAGGAGGCCTCCTCCGAGCTCCTCGCCTCGCTGTGCAGCGCACTCGACGTGGCTCTCTCCGATGTGCTTCGCGACGTCTCCGACGCGGTCGCCATCGAAGAGGCCACCATCCTGCGGATGCCGGTCCGCGCCGCGGCCGACGCCGCCGCAGCCTGATCCTCCCCAAATTCGGGGAGATCGCTTCCCGGGTGTCTCAAGACGGACGTCGCCGTCTCCTTGTGCGATGCGGGCCCACGACGGGCCGCAGGTTCATTGGGAGATGGTGTTATGCAGATGGCTGTCGAGAACGAGCTTCCGGCTACGGCGGCTCCGGCGCCGCGAATGGATCCCGCGCTGCTCGAGGCTGAGCTCTTCGGGCTGGAAGAGACCCTGAACATCCTTCGCGACGAGCTCACCTCGGTCGCTCCCAGCGAGCGCGTGCACGTCGCCCGGCACATGCGAGACACCCGGGTGCGGATCGCGCGGATCCGGATGCAGCTCGTGCACGGCCACCAGGCCTAGGGCTGGCACCTGCCGCAGAAGTAGGCCGGGCGCTCCTCACCGGGAGGGCCCACCTTGGCGACGGTCACGGTGCCGCCGCAGCGCCGGCATGCTCGGCGGCCGTATACCCACATCTGCCGGGAGCGTGACCAGTCGGCCTGCATCAGGTCCCGGGTGCGCTGGAGCATCCGGGGGAGCCGGTCGCCGGCCTCTGCGACCGTACGCAGCGGACTGATCCCCGCGATGAAGCACGTCTCGGCGGCGTAGATGGTGCCGATCCCGGCGAGGTTGGTCTGGTCGCGCAGCGCGTCGAAGATGGGCCGCTCCGGCTGGCGGACTAGGCGTTCCAGGGCCGCGCCCGGGTCCCAGTCTTCGGCGAGGATGTCCGGGCCGAGATGGCCGACCAGACGCTCCTCGTGGTCCCGAGGGACGAGCTCGACGATGCCGAGCAGGAAGCCGACGGCCTCGGTCTTCTCGGTGCGGAGCACCACTCGTGCCTGGAACCCGGGCTTGGGCCAGCGTCGGCCGGCCTCGAGGACCCGCCAGGAGCCCTCCATCTTCAGGTGGGTGTGCAGCGTCCACTCGCCGGTGCAATGGTCGATCCGGGTCAGCAGGTGCTTGCCACGGGGCAGCGTCTCGCGGACGGTGCCGCCGGCGAGGTCGGCCGTGGCCAGCTGCGGGACCCGGAAGTCCGTCCGCGTGAGCACCTGCCCGGTCAGCCCCTTCTCGAGCCTCCGGGCGGTGCGGAGCACCGCGTCCCCCTCGGGCACGTCCTCACCTGCTCTGCGAGGTCAGGCGCAGGCCGCGCGGGGTGGCGATGAAGCCGGCGTACTGCAGCGCCTGGCGCAGCGGGGTCTCGCCGGCGCCGAGCAGCGGGGCGCCGTCGGCCTTCTCGACCGTCAACCTGCCCAGCGCGCCTCGCCGGACGGCCTCGGCGAGCGCCTCGGCGGCGGGCTCGAGGAGGTTGGGGTCATCGGACCAGGTCAGCAGGGTGCGGCCACCGCGCTCGACGTACATCGCCAGCTCGCCGTCGACCAGCACCACGATCGCGCCGGCCTTGCGCCCTGGCCGGTGACCCGAGGCATCGGTGGTCGAGCTCGTCGAGACCGGCCAGGGGAGCGCGGCGCCGTAGGGGTTGGCGGGGTCGGTGGCAGCGAGCGCGAGGGCGACCGGCTTGTCGCTGGAGTCGACCCGGGAGAACGTACGCAGCCGGTCGACCGAGCCGGCAGTGCCGAACTGGGCCGCTCCCAGGCCCTCGACGAAGTAGCCCCGCCGGGCGCGGCCGGACTCCTCGAACGCGCTGAGCACCTTGTAGACGGCTGCGAACCCGCCGGGGGTGCGCTCGGACTGGACCGCGCCGCGGGTGACGACGCCGTGCCGGTCCAGGAGGCGCTCGGCGGCGGCGTGGGCGCGCTTGGTCGGGTCGGGATCGGGCTCGGGCAGGATCGTCCAGCGCCCGGCCGTCTCCGGGAGACCGGCCCGCACCGGCATCCGCGCGCCGCCGGCGTAGCGCCCGCCGCGGGCGCGCGGAGGTGGCCGCCTCGAGCGGTGCGACGGTGTCCCGGAACGGGTCAGCGCTCGCAGCGGCAGCAGGGTGTCGTTGCTGACGCGGCCCGACCAGACCAGCTCCCACAGCGCGGCGCTGAGGTCGGCGTCGCTCGGGGTGGTGTCGAGGTGGCCTCCCACGGTGCGGGCGAGCTGGTGGAAGAACCACGCGCCGCCGGGCTCCAGCGCCGCGAGCAGCTGTTGGGCGAGGGGCCCCTCGGTGACCTCTGCCGGGGGTGGCAGGGTCAGCTCGGCCGTGTCTGCCGGGTGCAGCGAGACCCAGCCGTCGGTGCCGGGCAGGGTGCCGTGGCCCGCCCAGAGCACCTCGCCACCGGCGGTCAGCTCGTCGAGGAAGGCCGGCTCGTAGTCGACCACCCGGGCCGGAAGGATCAGGCTCTCCAACGCGCTCGCCGGGACCGGGCAGCCCGCCAGCTGGTCGACGACGCTCAGGACCCCGTCGACCCCACGCAGCGCGCCCTTGCGTACGGACGTCTTCTGCCATGCCGGGAGGAACCTGCCCAGCGCTGCCGGCTCGACGGGCTCGACCTCCTTGCGCAGCCGCGCCAGAGAGCGCCGCCGCAGCATCCGGAGCACGTCGGCATCGCACCACTCCAGCCCGCTGCCGCCCGGCCGGAACTCCCCGTCGAGCACCCGCCCGCGGGCCGAGAGCCGCGCCAGGGCGTGCCGGACGACCGCCTCGCCCAGCCCCAGCCGCGCTGCCACATCGGCGGCCGTGAACGGCCCGTGCGAGCGCGCGTAGCGCGAGACCAGGTCGCCGACGGGATCCTCGACGGGCTCGGTGAACGCCGACGGTACGCCCGGAGGGACCGCCACCCCCAGACCGTCCCTGAGCCTGGCCACGTCCTCGACCACGGCCCACCGCCCCTCCCCAGCAACCCGGACCTCGACCACCCTCCGAGCCGTGGCGAGGTCTTCCAGCATCGCCGAGGCGTCACCCCGGTCGGCCGAGGCGTCACCCCGGTCGGCCGAGACGTCACTGAGGTCGGCCGAGAAGTCAGCCGATGACGCTTCGGCCGACGCGCGTGACGTTTCGGCCGACGTACGTGACGCCTCGGCGGGGGTGGTTCGGGCGGTGATCTCGTCCAGGCTGAGCGGACCGATGGTGCGGATGAGGTCGGTGATGCCTTCGGCGCCGCGGGCCCTCCGGGTGGGCGCGAGGCGCTGGAGCTCGGACTCGACCTCGGCGAGGACCTCGGGATCGAGGAGCTCGCGGAGCTCTGCTCGGCCCAGCAGCTCGGCGAGGAGACCCTGGTCGAGGGTGAGTGCGGCGGCTCGGCGCTCGGCCAGGGGCGAGTCGCCTTCGTAGAGGAACTGGGCGACGTAGCCGAAGAGGAGCGACTGGGCGTAGGGCGACGGAGTCGGCGTGGCGACGTCGACGACGGAGATCTCGCGGCTCTCGATCCGCTTCAGCAGACCGACCAGGGAGGGCAGGTCGTAGACGTCGCGGAGACACTCGCGGACGGCCTCGAGGATGATCGGGAAGCTCGGATACTGGGAGGCGACCTCCAGCAGGGCTGCCGAGCGCTGGCGCTGCTGCCACAGCGGCGAGCGGCGGCCGGGGTCACGACGGGGTAGAAGGAGCGCGCGGGCCGCGCACTCCCGGAACCGGCTGGCGAACAGGGCCGACCCGCCGACCTCGGTGGTGACCAGGTCCTCGATCTCGTCGGGCTCGAAGACGATGATCTCGCCGGTCGGAGCCTCGGCATCGGTGTCGGGGAGGCGGATCACGATGCCGTCGTCGCTGTCGATCGCCTGCCCGTCGACGCCGTAGCGCTCCCGGATCCGGGCGTTGATCGCCAGCGCCCACGGCGCGTGCACCGGGCGGCCGTAGGGGGAGTGGACCACCAGCCGCCAGTCGCCGAGCTCGTCTCGGAACCGCTCGACCACGATGTTGCTGTCGGAGGGGATGACGTTGGTGGCCTCGACCTGCTCGTGCAGGTAGGCGACCAGGTTGGCGGCCGCGTAGGCGTCCAGGCCGTCCTCCTGCGCCCGCGCCTCCGCCTTCTTCGTGGGCAGCGCGGCGAGCTCGCGGGTGTAGGCGCCGACGGCCTCGCCGAGCTCGGCCGGCCGACCGAGCGAGTCGCCCTTCCAGAACGGCAGCCGCCCTGGGATCCCGGGGGCCGGGGTCACCAGCACCCGGTCGTGGGTGATGTCCTCGATCCGCCAGCTCGTCGCGCCGAGGGCGAAGACGTCGCCGACCCGCGACTCGTAGACCATCTCCTCGTCGAGCTCGCCGACGCGCCTTCCCGTGCCTTCGCCGACCAGAAAGACGCCGAAGAGACCGCGGTCGGGGATGGTGCCGCCGCTGGTGACGGCCAGTCGCTGCGCCCCCGGGCGCCCGGTCACGGTCCCGGCGACCCGGTCCCACACGATCCGCGGGCGGAGCTCGGCGAACTCCTCGCTCGGGTAGCGCCCGGCCAGCAGGTCGAGGGTGGCGTCGTAGGCGGAGCGGGGGAGGGTCGCGTACGACGCCGTCCTCCTGGCCAGCGTGAACAGCTCGTCGACGTCCCAGGTCTCCAGCGCCGTCGCGGCGACGATCTGCTGGGCGAGCACGTCGAGCGGGTTGGCCGGCAGGCTCATCGACTCGATCAGGCCCAGCCGCATCCGCTGCACGCTGACCGCGGTCTGAGCCAGGTCGCCGCGATGTTTCGGGAAGAGTACGCCGCGGGAGACCTCGCCGACCTGATGGCCGGCGCGCCCGACCCGCTGGAGGGCGGAGGCGACGCTCGGTGGTGACTCGATCTGGACGACGAGGTCGACCGCGCCCATGTCGATGCCGAGCTCGAGGCTGGAGGTCGCCACCACCGCCGGGAGACGGCCCGACTTGAGGTCGTCCTCGATCAGCGCGCGCTGCTCCTTCGACACGCTGCCGTGGTGAGCCTTGGCGATGACCGGGATCGCGCCGTGCGACTGCCCCGACTGCGCCATCACCTGCGCGGGCGGCGCCCCGCCGCTGGTCGAGCCGCCGGAGCCGCTAGGCGGAGGCGTGTCGAGACCAACACGGTGTCCTGGAGCGCTCGAGTCGACCGTGTTGGTCTCGACACGCTCGCTGGCGCTCGCGGCTCGACCAGCGTTGGTCGGCGTCTGGAAGACCCGGTCGGAGGCGATCTCGTTGAGCCGCGCGGTCAGCCGCTCCGCGATCCGACGGGAGTTGGCGAAGACGATGGTCGAGCGATGGGCGGTGACGAGGTCGGCGACATGCTCCTCGACGTGCGGCCAGATCGAGGAGCCCCGCTGCGGGTCGTCGTCCTCGTCCTCGCCGTAGGGGCTCGGCGCGGTCATGTCCTCGACCGGCACCACGACGCTCAGGTCCCACCGCTTCTCCGCCGGCGGCGCGACGATCTCGACGGGCTGGCTGCCGCCGAGGTAGCGCGCCACCTCCTCCAACGGCCGGACGGTCGCAGAGAGCCCGATCCGCTGCGCCGGCTTCTCCAGGAGCGCGTCCAGACGCTCCAGCGTCAACGCCAGATGGGCGCCACGCTTGGTCGCCGCCACCGCATGGACCTCGTCGACGATCACCGTCTCGACGCCGCGCAGCGTCTCGCGGGCCTGGCTGGTCAGCATCAGGAACAGCGACTCGGGCGTGGTGATCAGGATGTCCGGCGGAGTGGTGGTCAGCTTGCGGCGATCTGCCGCGGTCGTGTCGCCGGACCGCACCCCGACGCGGAGCTCGGGCGCCTCGACGCCCAGTCGTTCGGCGGTCTGCCGGATCCCCACCAGGGGGCTGCGCAGGTTGCGCTCGACGTCGACGCCCAGGGCCTTGAGCGGGGAGATGTAGAGCACCCGGCACCGCTGCTTCTTCTCGGGCACCGGCTCGGTCAGCAGCTTGTCGATCGACCACAGGAAGGCGCTGAGCGTCTTCCCCGACCCGGTCGGCGCGACCACCAGCGCGTTGCGCCCCGCCCCGATCGCCTCCCAGGCCCCGGCCTGAGCCGAAGTCGGCGCCGCGAAGGCAGCCGCGAACCACGTACGTGTCGGGTCGCTGAACCGCGCCAACGCCTGGGACGTGTCGCTCATGAGGACAAACCTAGTCGCGAGCACCGACACTCAGCGGCCACACTGACCCCATGCATCTCGTCAATCTCTTCGGTCCACCCGCGGTCGGCAAGATGAGCGTGGGCCGGGAGCTGGCGGCACGCACGCCGTACCGCCTCTTCCACAACCACGCCACGATCGAGCCGCTGCTGGAGGTCTTCGACTGGGGGATGCCGTCCTTCGGGGTGCTCAAGACCGAGTTCCGGCGGCGGGTGATCGAGGAGGCAGTGGCCTCCGACCTCCCCGGCCTGATCTTCACCTACGTCTGGGCGCTCGAGCTCCCGGAGGACACCCAGGCGGTCGAGAGGCTGGTCGCCCCCGTGGTCGAGGCGGGAGGGAAGGTCGACTGCGTCGAGCTGTACGCAGACATGCCGACCCGACTGAGCCGCGAGGGCACCCCGGAGCGGCTGGCCGCGAAGCCGTCCAAGCGCGACACCGAGTGGGCGCGGGCCAACGTGGTCGACTGGAACGAGCGCCACGTGCTCTCGACCGGCCCTGAGATGCCGTTCCCGCTGAGCTTCCCCCACACCGTGGTCGACAACACCCACCTGTCCGCGGCCGAGACTGCCGAGGAGATCATCGCGCGCCTCGGGCTGCCGACCAACCCAGACGGGCGCCGGCTGTCCTGAAACCACCGGACGCTCGGCGCCCTGCTGTGGTGCAATCGCGCTGTGGACCTCGCGCTTGACCTGACCGACCGCGCAGAGAGATCCGCCTCGCTCTACCAGGCGCTGCGCGAGGCACTGGCCGACGGCAGACTGCAGGCGGGCGACCGGCTCCCCGCGAGCCGCGCGCTCGCCCAGGACCTCGGCATCTCGCGGAACACCGTCGCCACCGTCTACGAGCGGCTCGTCGCCGAGGGGTTCCTGGAGTCGCGCGTCGGCGCGGGGACGTACGTCGCCGAGACCACCCGCCGGCGCAGGGACCCGGCCCCGGGCTCCCTCACCCCGAAGCCGAGCTGGCGGTGGTCCCCACGGCCGACGAGCGCCGAGGCAGCGGTCCCGACGTACGACCTGCGGGTGGGGATCCCCGACGCGGAGCTCTTCCCGTTCGAGACCTGGCGGCGGGTCCTGGCGGCGGAGTCGCGGTTGCGGGGGCACAACCCCGGGACCTACTCCTCGCCCGCCGGTCTGCCCAGACTGCGGGAGGCGTTGGCGCACTCGGTCGCCTACCACCGCGGCGTCCAGGCCGATCCGGAGCAGATCGTGGTCACCAACGGGACCCAGCAGGCGTTGGATCTCATCGCCCGGGTGCTGCTCGAGCCGGGCGACATCGTGGCGGTCGAGGACCCGGGCTACCCGTCCGCGCGTGATCTCTTCGCCTCTCATGGTGCCCGGGTGGTGCCGGTTCCGGTCGACGAGGACGGGCTGGTCGTCGAGCAGCTCCCGGAGCACACCCGGCTCGTCTATACGACCCCGAGCCACCAGTTCCCGCTCGGGGTGCGTCTCTCCCTCAGCCGCCGCCGCGCCCTGCTCGCCTTCGCGAACACCCACGGGGCGGGGATCGTCGAGGACGACTACGACAGCGAGTTCCGGTTCACCGGGCGGCCTCTCGAACCGCTGCACGCCCTCGACGAGCAGGGCCGGGTGATCTACGTCGGCACCTTCTCCAAGTCGCTGCTCCCCAGCCTGCGCACCGGCTACCTGGTCGCGCCGGGCTCCCTCGTCGACAGCCTGCTGGCCGCGAAGCAGCTCGTCGACGGCTTCGGTCCCGTCCAGCCCCAGGCCGCCCTGTCCCGCTTCCTGGAGGAGGGGTTGCTCGCCCGGCACGTACACAGGGCGTCCAAGACGTACGCCGAGCGTCGCTCGCTCCTCCTCGAGACCCTCGCCGCCTGGCCGGTCGAGGTGCTCCCGTCTGCTGCCGGGTTGCACCTGTCCGCCTACGCGGAGCTCCCCGCCGACCTGACCGATCGCGCCGCCGCCGAGGGGCTGGCCCTGGACACGATCGCCGCCCACCGCCTGCTGCCCGGGCGCGACGGGCTCTTCCTAGGCTACGGAGCCGTCCGGACAGAGAGCCTCCCGCGCGGGCTCGAGCTCCTGGCCGATCTCGCGGGCTGGTCGTGAGCGGTCCCGTCCCGAGCGCGCCAGCGACCAGGCCAGCCCGGCACCGGCGAAGAGGACCGGCCCGAGCAGATGGGCGCCGGTGAGCCCCAGCAGGACCAGCGCCGCGACCAGCGAGCAGACCGCGGCCCACCAGGACCACGTCGCCCGCGGCAGCAGCCGCAGTGCGGCCGCGGCCCCGACCACGTAGAGCAGGGAGAAGGTCCCCGAGGCCATCAGCAGGGCCGCGTCGGTCGAGGTGCCGGCAGCCCAGATCACCACGACCGTCCCCAGCGCGACGGCGCTGATCGCGAGCAGCGAGCGCCGAGGGATCGCAGACACCGGGTCGGCGAGGACCTGCGGCAGTCCGCCCTCACGCGCCAGCGAGGCCCCGAGCCGCGAGCCGCCGGCGAAGTAGGCGTTGATCGCGCCGACGGTCAGCAGCACCGCGACGACCGCAGTCACCGGCCGGGCCGGCTCCCCGAAGCCCAGGACGAGCAGGTCCGCCAACGGGGCGGCTCCGGAGGTGGATCCGAGCGAGGCGACGGTCGCGAACGCGATCCCGAGATAGAGCACCGTCACGACACCGAGCGCCAGGAACGTCGCCCGGCGGATGTCGCGCGCCGGGTCGCGGTAGTCGGCCGAGAGCGACGACAGGATCTCCCATCCCGCGAAGGCCCACACCAGCATCGCCGCCGCGGTGCCCACCGAGCCCCAGCCGTGCGGGGCGAAGGGTGTCAGCCGGCCCAGGTCGGCATGCGGAAGCGCCACCACGACCGCGACCGCGAGCAGCACCGCGATCGCCCCGGCGATCGCCAGCTGAACGCTCCCGGAGACCTTGATCCCGAACCAGTTCATCGCGGTGACCAGCACGATGATCGCCGCCGTCGCCAGCAGCGACATGCCCTGCCCACCGCCGAAGGCGTCGGCGACGTACGCCCCACCGAAGCCTGCCGCGACCGGCGCCCCCACGCCGATCGTCAGGTAGAACGCCCAGCCCACCATCGTCGCCACGTGCGAGTTGAAGGCGAGCCGTGCGTACGTCGCCACCCCGCCGCCGTCCGGGTGCCGCGCGCCGAGCGCGGCGAATGTTGCCGCCAGCGGCACCGAGAGCAGGATCAGCGCCAGCCAGGCGAGCAGCGAGGCCGGTCCGGCCTCCTGCGCCGCCAGAGCCGGCAGGGAGATGACACCGGTGCCGAGCACGGCACCGAGGGTGAGAGCCGCGCCCTGGGGCACGGAGAGTCCGTCGTTGTTCACGACCGCGACGCTAGTGAGGGCGGAGCCCTCCGCGCCCGGCCAATCAGCCCCTCGTCTCCTGGGCCAATCCTCAGCCGGCCATCCGCCTAGGGTCTGTTTGAGAACTCGGCGCCGAGTCTGGCCAGCGCTTTCCGAGTTTTCAAACAGGCCCTAACGTACGTTGCGCCGCACCCGCTCCTCATAGGCCGCCCGAGCCGCCGGGTCGACGCCGGCGAGCAGCTGCGAGGCGTTGGTGGTGCGGTCGACGAAGTCCTGGACGCTGCGTGGCATGGCCTGGGTGATCTTGGTCAGGGCCTGGGCCCAGTTGGGCACCCAGACCTCGGGACGCGGCTCCCGGATGACCACCTCGATCGCGGCGGCCACGTCCTCGGCGGTGACCGGCTTCATCCCCTTCGCCGCCGGCACGCCGTCGGAGAGCTCGGTCTGGACCACGGCTGGGAGGATGAGCGACACGTCGATCCCGGACGGCGCCAGCTCCATCCGCAGCGCCTCGGAGAAGCCGACCACGGCGAACTTCGAGGCCGAGTAGGTGGCCGCGTCCGGGACCGGCACCCGCCCGACGGCCGAGGCGACGTTGACGATGTGGCCCTTGCCCCGCTCGGCCATCGCCGGCGCGACCGCCTTGATCCCGTTGATCGGGCCGTGCACGTTGACGTCGAAGATCGCCCGGGTGAGCGCGTCGTCCTCCTTCAGGATCGACCCGAGCGGCATGATCCCGGCGTTGTTGACCAGCACGTCCCACGGCCCCAGGTCCGCGACCGAGTCGAGGAAGGCTCGCCAGGAGCCGGGGTCGGTGACGTCGAGATGCGCGGCCTTCACGCGTGACCCGAACTCGGCGACCACCTCGTCGAGCAGGTCCGGGTCCAGGTCGCCCACAGCCACCGTGGCCCCGCCACGCGCCAGCCGCTCGACGGTGGCGCGACCGATGCCACGGGCACCTCCGGTGACGATGACGGCGGTTCCCTTGATCTGGCGGGTCATGACTCTCCCTCGGTGGTGCGGATCAGGCTGCGTACGGCTTTCCTGTCGGTCTTGCCGACGCTGGTGACGGGGACGGCGTCGAGGATCAGCACCTCGCGCGGGTACTTGTGCGGCGCGAGCCGCGTCTTGGCGAAGGCGACCAGCTCCTCGGGGGTGGCCCGCGCGCCCGGATGGAGGGCGACGGCCGCGACCACCTCCTCACCACGCTGGGCGTCGGGCCGCCCGACGACAGCGGCGGCGGTGACTGCCTCGTGGGCGAGGAGGGCGTCCTCGACGTCCCGCGGGAAGACGTTGAACCCGCCGCGGATGATCAGGTCCTTGATCCGGTCGTCGACGTAGAGGTAGCCGTCGTCGTCGAAGTGGCCGATGTCGCCGGTGTGCAGCCAGCCGTCGACGACGGTGGCCGCGGTCTGCTCGGGGTCGTTCCAGTAGCCCTGCATGACACCGGGGCCGCGCACCCAGATCTCGCCCTCCTCACCCGCCGGGACCGGTGAGCCGTCGGGACCGGCGATGATGACCTCGGCGTGGGAGAGCGGCTTGCCGACGCTGCCGGGCCGCGACTCCTCGACCGTCGAGGCGGCGATGACCGCGCTCGACTCGGTGCAACCGTAGCCCTCCAGGATGGTCACGCCGAAGGCCTCCTCGGCCTTCTCCCGCAGCGCCGGCAGCAGCGGCGCGCCACCGCTGCCGAAGGAGCGCAGCGAGCTCAGGTCATAGTCCTGGTAGGGCTGGTCGAGCAGCATCTGCAGCATCGAGGGCACCACCGTGCTCGACTCCACCTGGTGCTCCTGAGCGAGCTCGAGCCATCCCTTGGCGTCGAACCACCGCTGCAGCACCGAGCTCTGCGGCCGTGAGGAGTGCATGCCGCTGATGACCACGATCAGGCCGTACGCATGGGAGAGCGGCAGCGGCAGCAGCCACCGTGTCGTGCCCTGGCTCTCACCGACCCGGTGGAGCGCGTGCCCGGACTCCCACAGCCCGCGGTGGCTGAGCATCACGCCCTTGGCCCGGCCGGTGGTTCCGCCGGTGTAGAGCAGCGCCGCGAGGTCGTCGTCGCCGCGAGGGACGATGTCGATCGGGTCGGCGCTCTCGAGGCTCTCGTACGCCACCAGCCCCGACCCGCTGGTCGAGCCGCCGGAGCCGCTAGGCGAAGGCGTGTCGAGACCAACACGGTCCCCTCCGGCGACGATGACGGTGAGGTCGAGGCCCTCTCCGGCCGCCTGCACCAAGGGGAGCAGCTCGGGCGTGACGATCGCGGCCTTGGCCCCGGAGTCCTCCAGGATGTGGCGCAGCTCGGGCGGGGTCTGCAGGAAGATCACCGGCGTCACCACCGCGCCGGCGCGCCACAGGGCGCGGTAGCTGACGAAGACCTCCGGGGTGTTCATGGTGAGCACCACGACCCGGTCGCCCGGCTCGATCCCGAGCTCGCGCAGGCCGCCGGCGACCCGTGCGGAGCGCTCGGCGATCTCGGTCGAGGAGTGCCAAGTGCCCTCGAAGAAGACCGCCGGGTGGTCGCCGTGCCGGGCGTAGGACTCATCGGCCAGGACCGCCAGGTTGTGCTCCCCAGGCTGGGTCGCCGCCCCGGTCGCCGCCGCGTTCATCGGGCGCCCAGCTTCCGCAGCGCCTTGAGCTGGCCGTTGCCGAGCTGCACGAACTTCTCGACCGTCTGGCCCTTGAACGGCCCGATCGGACCCATCCGGGACGCCGCGAGGGTCTGGGCGTCGGTGAACCTCCGGATCCCGTCGGCGCCGTGTCGTCTGCCCAGCCCGCTCGATCCCATGCCACCCATCCCGGCCTCGATGCTTCCTGCCGCCAGCGCGGCGCCGTCGTTGATGTTCACCGCACCGGCACGGATCCGGCGCGCGATCATGTCGGCCTCGCGTACGTTCTTGCTGAACACGCTCGCCGAGAGCCCGGCCTCGCCCTGGTTGGCGATCCGGACCGCCTCCTCGTCGCTGTCCGCGCAGTAGAGCGCTACGACCGGGCCGAAGGTCTCGCCCAGGCAAAGATCCATCTCGTCGGTGACGCCCTCCAGGACCGTCGGGGCGAACGCGTAGGGACCCACGTCGGGGAGCGGCTCGCCACCGGTGAGCAGGGTCGCGCCCTTCGCGACCGCGTCGGTGACGTGGGCGGTGACCTTGTCGAGCTGTGCCTGCGAGGCCAGCGACCCGACGTCGGCCGAGTAGTCGAAGGACTGGCCGACCACCTGGCCCTCCGTCTCGGCGACCAGCGCCTGACGGAAGGCGGCGTAGACGTCCTCGTGCACGACCACGCGCTCGATGTGGACGCACATCTGGCCGGTGTTGGCGAAGGCCGCCATCGCCGTGCCGCGAGCGGCCTGGCCGAGGTCGGCATCGCGGCGGACGATGAGAGGGTTCTTCCCGCCGAGCTCGAGGGAGGCGCCGATCAGCCGGCCGGCGGCTCGCTGGGCCACGATCCGTCCGGTGGGCGTCGAGCCGGTGAAGGCGATGTAGTCGACGTTGTCGATGACCGCCTCACCGGTCGCCGCACCCGGACCGGTGACGATCTGCCAGACGTGCTCGGGCAGCCCCGCCTCGGCCATCAGCGCCCGCGCCCACAGCAGCGTCAGCGGTGTCTGCGGGTCGGCCTTGCTGATCACGGTCGCGCCGGCGAGCAGGGCCGGGACGACGTCGCCGACACCGAGATAGAGCGGGTAGTTCCACGGCGAGATGATCCCGACGACCTGCTTCGGCACCCGCACCTCCTTCACGGAGGTGACGCCGGGGATCGCGCCGCGGACCCGCTTGTCGGCCAGGTAGGTCGGGCCACGACGGGCGTAGTGGCGCGCGATCGTCCCGACCTGCAGGACCTCCTGCCAGGCGTGGAAGCGGGCCTTGCCCATCTCCCACTGGATCAGGTCGAGCACCTCGTCCTGGCGCTCGACCAGCAGGTCGTGGAAGCGGAGCATGACCTCGGCGCGGTCCGAGAAGGCGAGGGTGGCCCAGTCGGGCTGTGCCGCGCGCGCCGTGGCCGCGGCCTCGGCGACGTCCGCGGGGGTGACCGACGGCACCGGGAGCGTCGGCTGGGCGTCGTACGGTGCGGTCGCGGTCAGCGTGCCGTCACCTCCGGAGACCGGGCAGGCCACCCAGCGGGTCCAGGAGGCGAGCCGTACGTCGTCGATCCATCCGGGACGTACGCCTTGGACCTCGGTCGTCTTCGTGGTCATCGATCTCCTCAGATCCGGGTCAGATGGATGGGGCTGCCGTCTTTCGGGAAGGGCAGCGAGCTGTTGTCGAGAGGCGCGCGGTAGCCGGGGGAGACGCTCCACCGGTAGTCGCGCAGGAGCCGGTGCAGGATCGACTTGACCTCGAGACCGGCGAAGTAGAGCCCGATGCACTTGTGCACGCCGCCGCCGAACGGCTCCCAGGCCATTCGGTGGCTCTTGTCCTCGCGGCGGTGCGGTGCGAAGCGCTCGGGGTCGAAGACGGCCGGGTTGGTCCAGTAGTCCTCCATCATGTGGCTGAACTGGACCCCGACCATCACGCCGGTGTCCGCCGGGATCCGGAACCCGAGGAGGCTGGTCTCCTTGACCGTACGCCGGATCAGGGCCGGCACCGGGGCGCGCAGCCGCAGCGCCTCCTTCATCACCAGATCCAGGCTGGTGAGGCCCTCGATCTCTTGCATCGTCGGCGCCTCGCCGAGGGCGAGGGACTCCTCGCGGCAGCGCTGCTGCCACTGCGGATGCTGGCCGAGGTACTGCAGCATCGTCGAGGTGGTGATGGTCGAGGTGTCGTGCGCGGCCATCATCAGGAAGATCATGTGGTTGACGACGTCCTCGTCGCTGAACCGCTCGCCGTCGTCGGTCTCGATGTGGCACAGCACCGAGAAGATGTCGTCGGTCGCGATGGCGCGCTTCGCGGGGAGGTAGTGGCGCAGGAAGTCCTCCAGCACCTTCCTCCCGCGGAACGCCCGGCCCCAGCGGGTCAGCGGCACATCGGCGCGTACGACGCCGGCAGCCGCCTGCACGCAGGCGATGAACGCCTCGTTGACGCGCTTCATCTCCGCGCGGCTGGTGTCCTTCGCGCCGCCCATGAAGATGTCGGCGGCGATGTCGAGGGTGAGCTGCTTGAGCCGCGGGTAGGCGCGGAACTGTGCGTCGGTGTCCCAGCCACGCATGCCCTGCTCGATCGCCGGGTGCATCGCGGTCGTGTAGGCCGCGAGCCGGGGGCGGGTGAAGGCCTCCTGCAGGATGCGGCGGTGGGCGTGGTGCTCCTCGAAGTCGAGCAGCATCAGGCCGCGGTCGAAGAAGGGGCCGACGATCTGCCCCCAGGCGGGGCCGTTGGCGAAGGCCTTGTCCTTGTTGCGGAGCACCGCCTCGCAGGCGTCGGGTCCGAGCGCCACCACGCCGGTCTCGCCGGCCCGGAAGAACGGTGAGACCGGTCCGTACGTCTCCCACTGGTGTCGGTAGAACCCGACCGGGTCTCGCGAGTAGTCCAGCAGCCGGCCGACCCAGGGGAGGCCGCGGTCGCCGGGCGCGAGCGGCGGGATCTCGCGAAGCGTCGCTGTCATGGTGCCCTGATCCATCGTGTCCGACCTCCCGGTCCCGAGTGACTCTGCTGAGGGTAGTCAAATGGAACACGTTCTCGCAGCGGTTCGGCGGGCATGGATGTGGCCGACGCGTTGTTGTGGTCTCTGTGGAGAGCTACGAGTCAGTGGTGATCGGTGCTGGTCAGGCCGGGCTGTCGGCGTCCTACCACCTCAGTCGTCTGGGCGTACGCCACGTCGTGCTCGACGGCGAGCGGCGCCCCGGTGGCGCCTGGCAGCATCGCTGGGACTCGCTGACCATGCACGACGTGCACGGCGTGGCCGACCTGCCGGACGGGCGGGCGCCGGGGGAGTCCGGCGAGCGGGCCAACGTCGCGGTGCCGGGCTGGTTCGGTCTCTACGAGTCGATGCACGATCTTCCCGTGGAGCGGCCGGTGAAGGTCACCTCGGTGACGTCGGTCGGGGATCTGCTGGCGGTGCACTCGGCCGACGGGCGGACCTGGTTGACCCGGACGCTGGTCAACGCGACCGGGACCTGGACGCGGCCGTTCATCCCGCACTACCCGGGGGCCTCCGCGTTCCTGGGGGAGCAGGTGCACACCCACGACTATCCGGGTGCTGCCCACTTCCGGGGCAAGCGGGTCGCGGTGGTCGGTGGAGGGGCCTCGGCGGTGCAGTTCCTCGGCGAGCTCGCGCCGCTGACTTCGGTGCTCTGGATCACGAGGCGGGAGCCGGTCTGGCGCTCCGACTTCGACGCCGAGCGTGGGCGCGAGGCCGTCACACTGGTCGCCGAGCGGGTCGAGGCTGGCCTGCCGCCGGCGAGCGTCGTCAGCGTCACCGGTCTCGGGCTGCGCCCGCAGGAGCAGGAGGCCGCCCGGCTCGGGGTCTACGAGCGCCGGCTGCCGATGTTCACCCGGATCGAGCCGGACGGGCTGCGGTGGGAGGAGTCGGGGGCCTTCGAGCGGGTCGACGCGATCCTGTGGGCCACCGGGTTCCGGCCCGCCATCACCCACCTCGCGCCGCTGCATCTGCGATCTTCGCACGGAGGAATACCGCTGCTGCGCGGGTCGGCCGACGTGCAGACCGCGGTCACCGCTGCGTACGACTCACGGGTCCAGCTCGTCGGCTACGGCCCCTCCGCGAGCACCATCGGGGCCAGCCGCGCGGGCCGGGCCGCGGCGCTCGCGGTGAGGCGTCAGCTCGCCCATCCTCAGACGGTCGAGGCTCAGACCGCCCCGAGGTCGGCGGAGAGCCAGTTCTCCGGCGTCAGCCGGATCGTCACCTCGGGCGGGTAGTTGGCCGCCTCCGCCAGGTACGGCCCGACCGCCTCGGGCGGAAGGTACCGCCGTGCCATCGCCGCGGTGTCGCCCTCCCCGGCATCCGCGATCCGTACCGGCCCCTCGACCGAGACATACCGGACCGTCGGATCCAGCCGCTCGACCATCAGCGTGCATCGTCCCGCGGCCCGGATCAGGCGCGCCTTCAGCGAGTCCTTCCCGGTGACGAACCAGACGTCGCCGCCGGGGGTGTAGTCGTACCAGATCGGCACCGTCAGGGGCCCTCGCCCGTCTTCTCGGCTTACCGAGAGGGCTGCGATCAGGGGCTGGGACAGGAGTTCTTGGCGGTCTGCGATAGGAATTCCCATGCTTCGACCGTACGCGGCTTCCGGTGGTCGAGCTTGTCGAGACCTGCGTCCCCGCTTGTCGACCTGCGTCCCCGCTTGTCGAGACCCCGTCCCCGCTGGTCGAGCCGCCGGAGCCGCTAGGCGGAGGCGTGTCGAGACCAACACGGTCGCTTCGGTGGTCGAGCTTGTCGAGACCTCCCTGCCGGAACGTCCCACCCGAAGGCCGGCCTGGGGCCGCCGACCCGGCTTCGAGGGTCTTCTCGAGGAACCCCGGAGTAAAGGACGGCCTTCGGCCGCCGGCTTCGCCGGCCGCTTCGCGGTCCTTGACTCCGGGCTCCCTCGAGAAAGATTTGGCTGGCTATCGGGGCGGCGGCCCGGGTGTGGCGCAGCGCATTCGTTCCTGGGAACGGTGGTGTTCGCGGGGTGGGAGGGTGGCCCTTGGGCCACTTAC
>NZ_JACIXG010000037.1 GCF_014360585.1 Nocardioides sp. | reverse complement strand
CGAGCCGGATTCGTGAGGAACGAACGAATCCGTGTCGAGACCAACACGGTCCTATCGAGCGCGACAGGGGACTGTGTTGGTCTCGACACGCCTTCGCCTAGCGGCTCCGGCGGCTCGACCAGCGGGGGCGATCAATCACCTAGGACCGCAGGGGAGCGGTGGCGAAGGCGGGGAGACCGACCTCCGGCAGGATTTCGGCGCGAAAGCCGAGCTCCTTCTCAGCCAGCAGCGGCGAGGCGACGACATGGCGTACGTCGCCGATGCGGTAGCGGCCGGTGACCACCGGCGCCAACTCGGACTGGCCGGTGCCGCGCGCGACCAGCGCCGCCACCTCGCTGATCGTGACCGGGTGCCCGGAGGCGACGTTGTAGGCCGACAGGCTCCCGGGTGACCGCTCGGAGGTCGCCTCCAGCGCCGCCAGGTTGGCGCGCGCCACGTCGTCGACGTGGACGAAGTCGCGCTGCTGGCCACCGTCCTCGAACACCTGCGGAGCCTCGCCCCGCTCGAGGGAGGACCGGAAGATGGCGGCGACCCCGGAGTAGGGGGTGTCGGCGGGCATGTGCGGCCCGTAGACGTTGTGGTAGCGCAGCGCGATCGCCGTCGCGTCGGCCTGACGCGCCCACGCGGAGGCGTAGTGCTCCTGGGCGACCTTGCTGGCGGCGTACGAGCTGCGTGGGTCGAGCCGGGCGGACTCGGCGACTGCCGCCCAGTCCAGTGCGCCGCCGCAGAGGGCGCAGTGGTTCTCGAAGTCGCCGGAGTCGAGCGCGGCACGCGAGCGCGCCGGCGGGACGCGGTCGCCGTGGGTCGGGCAGACATAGCGGCCCTCGCCGTAGACGACCATCGACGAGGCGAGCACCAGCCGGGAGACCCGGTGCGCGCTCATCGCGGCCAGGAGAGCGGCGGTGCCGAGGTCGTTGTGTGCGGCGTACAGCGGAAGATCGGCCACGGTCACTCCGGCGCCGACGACCGCGGCCTGGTGACACACCGCGTCGATGCCGTCCAGCAGGTCGCCCCAGCCGTCGGCGTCGCGTACGTCGAGGAGGTGCGTCCCGGGCGGTGCCGCGGCCGCTTCGCCGTGGGCCATCGGCAGCAGCACGTCGACGCGTACGACCTCGTGGCCAGCCTCTTCCAGCACCCGGCCGATGGCGGTGCCGATGAACCCGGCGGACCCGGTGAGCAGGACCCTCATGGGATCTCGTAGGCGAGCTGCTTGCCCTCGGCCCAGGTCGAGCAGGGGCAGCCGGCAGGGTCGGGCAGGCCGTCGATCGTGTCGGCCAGGATGGTGCGCATCCGCTCCAGGTTGGCGGCGAAGAGTGCGTACACGTCGTCCTCGTCGACGCCTTCGCCCTCGGCCGCGCCCGCGTCCATGTCGGTGACCAGGCACAACGGCGCGTAACACATCCGCAGCTCGCGGGCGAGCGCCGCCTCCGGGGCACCGGTCATGCCGACCAGCGTCCAGCCCTGGGCGGCATGGTGGACCGACTCCGCTCGGGTCGAGAACCGCGGGCCCTCGATCACGATGAGCGTGCCACCGGTCTTCACCGACGGGTCGGCGGCCACGTACGCCTTGGCGATCCGCGCACAGTAGGGGTCGGCCAGGGGTACGTGCGTGGCGCCGGTCTCGACGTAGCTGGGGATCCGTCGCCAGGTGCGGTCGACCAGCTGGTCGGGCGTCACCAGGTCACCCGTGGCGACGGCGTCGGGCCGGAGACCGCCGACGGCGCTGGGGGAGAGCACCTGGGTCACGCCGAGCGATCTCAGCGCCCAGAGGTTGGCGCGGTAGGGGATGGTGTGCGGCGGGTACTCGTGCGAGCGGCCGTGGCGTGGCACGAAGGCCACCGACCGGCCGGCGACGGTGCCCACCGTGACCGGCGCGGAGGGAGCGCCGTACGGGGTCTCGACCTTCACCTCCTGGGCATCGTTCAAGAACTCATACAGCCCGGTCCCGCCGATGACCCCGACCTCTGCGAGGGGGGTCTGTCCCATGTCCAGCGCAGTCATGCCTTCACTCTGCCAGTGCTGCTGACCGGGTGACAGGGATCGGCACATCCGTCACCGATCGGTAATACCTCGCAGGCAGGTCGATGTCGGTGGTCGCGGGCACAATGCGACGGCATGGGTAGGCGTGCGTCGCTGGCGGTGCTGGTCGTCCTGCTGGCGGCCGCCGGCTGGGCGGTCGCGCTGTGGCTGCCCGATGACGCGCCGGAGGACGTGCCGGAAGGTGTGCCGGAGGCACGACGTACGCCGCCGGCTGCGACCGCGGCGCCTTCACCGGCGCCCGCCGACGCGCGCGTGGTGCGCCGTGAGTTCGCCGCGCTGGAAACGGTCGCGAGACGCCCCGACGGACTGGTCGCCTACGCCCGCTCGTCGTTCGGAGGCGGCTGGGCGGACAGCGACGGCAACGGATGCAACCAGCGCGACGACGTGCTCCTGCGCGATGCCGTCGAGGCGCGGACCCGGCCGCAGGGAGGATGCGGCCACGACGTGCTCGCCGGGACGTGGGTCGACCCCTACACCGGCAGCCGCCTGACACCGACCTGAAGGAGCCCGGCCAGGCACAGGCGATCCAGGTCGACCACGTCGTGCCGCTCGCCGAGGCCTGGCGGTCGGGCGCGAGCGCGTGGTCCGAGGACCGGCGGCGCTCGTTCTCGAACGACCTGGGCAACCTGCTCGCCGTCGACGGCCCGACCAACATGAGCAAGGGCGACGACGACCCCGCGGGCTGGCGTCCCCGGAAGGGGTTCCAGTGTGCGTACGCCGCTCGCTGGGTCGACACCAAGGCGCGCTGGTCGCTCGCGGTCGACGACAGCGAGCGGCGCGCGCTCGAGGAGATGCTCGGCTACTGCTGAGGGTGGGACGCTCAGACCGCGCGGCGGTAGATGGCCATCGCGCGGTCGTAGGTTTCCCAGGCCCGCCACGACTCCAGCGCCCGCTCGCCCTGCGGCTTGAGGCCGTCGACCTTGTGATACGACTCGCCGCTGGCGTACTGCGACTCCCGGCCCGTCACCAGGGAGAGCAGCATCGGGAGCACGCTCTCGTCGGTGACCGTGATCGTGCCGACCTGGAAGGTCTGCCGCACCCACTCGGCGCGCTGGTCGGAGCCCAGGACGAGCACGACGGGCAGCTCCGACGCCCGGGCGATGGCGTCCAGGATCGGACCGAGCCCGTCCGGGACCCAGCGCTCGTCGGCCGGTGGCGTCGGGGCTTTGGGGATGCTCATGGTGGAGTACGCAGGGACCTGGCCGGTCGTCGGGCCGGCGATCTTCTCCGCGACCGGTGGGGCCGGGTCGGGCGCGATCGCCGTAGCGACCTTCGCGGCAACCTTCACCGTGATCGTCTCGGGGGCCTTCTCGGGGGCCTTCTCGGTGACCTTCTCAGCAGCCTTCCGGCGGGGCCTGACCGAGGGGATCTTCCCGGTGAAGTTGAAGCTGCCGGTGCGCGTGGGATCGACGTGGCGGCCGGGGGCCGGCTCGGGCGCGCGGCCGAGGGTCGGCGCCGGTGCGGTTGCGGTGGTGACCAGCTCGGCCGCATGCTTCCCGTGCGGCCGGATCGAGCCGTCCGCGGCGAACTCGAAGAGCGCCACCCGGACCTTGTCGGCCCACTCGACCGCGTCGGTGGTGAAGCCGGCGCGGCTGAACAGGGCGACCGTCCGGGCGTCGTAGGCGTAGCCCGCGCCGCGGGCCGCACACACGCTGCGCGCCTCGGTCGGGGTGCGGGTGAGCATCACCTGTGCGACGACGACGTTGTCGGGACGGCCGCCGATGATGTCGACGTCCGCGGCCGCCGTGCTGCCCGAGGGCGCGGCGTCGGGCCAGCCGAGGGAATGCAGATGCTCCGCGGCGTACTTCTCGGCCTCTTCACCCGTTCTGGGTTGCCGCGAGGGTGCCAACGTCGGTCCTTTCTCGATCCTCCACTCGGGCCTCCCTGCCCGATCGAGACTGGGGAGGATGATAGGCCCGACCCATACGTTCTGTCCGGCGGGGTGGTGAATCAGTCCCGATGTTCGCTCCTGGCGGATCGGCCAGCGGATGTCGGTGCTCGGCGCTAGCGTGATCTGTATGAGGCGCCCGCACGAGAACGTCGCTACGGTCCTGGTGGATCCGCGCATTCTCGGCGACATCGAGATCGAGCTGATGTCGCTCGACATGCCGCTGTGGCGGGTGTGTGCGGCGCCGATCGTGAAGGACGGTCAGCGGCTCGCGTTCCAGGTGCGTCACCGGCTGCTGATGTCCAAGCGGGGCGAGTGGGACTGCGCCAAGGACTGGGTCCCGGTCTGGATCGGCTTCGGCTCGTCCTGGGCCTTCCCCGGTGAGGCCATCCCGTGGCCGGCGCACAAGGCGCTGTGGACGCTGCTCGAGGGCTACGCCGACCACGTCCGCTACAACAAGCGGCTCGGCGGGATTCCTAGGATCCCGCGACTGCGGGAAGCCTGCTAGGCAACTAACCCGCTGAACAAACGTCGCTTAGCGAAGTTAGGCTGACTGGGTGACGACAGATGCCGTGCCTCCCGAACCGACCACCAGCCTCACGGTGGCGATCGTCGGAGGAGGAGCGAGCGGCACGCTGACCGCGATCAACCTGCTCCGCCGGGGCGCGTCGGTGACGCTGTTCGAGTCACGGGGCGAGGCCGGGTACGGGGTCGCGTACTCGACGACCGACGGCCGTCATCTCCTCAACGTCCGGGCCAACAACATGTCCGGCTTCCCCGACGATCGTGACGACCTGCTCGACTGGGCGGCAACGTCCGGCGTCGAGCTCGGGCCGACCGACTTCCTGCCCCGGCGCGACTACTCGCGCTATCTGCGCGATCGGTTCGCACAGGCCGCCGAGGCCGGTCCGGGGACGCTGGAGACTGTCGGCGAGACGGTGATCGACGTCGAGCCGATCGGTCCGGGCTTTCGGGTCCTGACCAGCGACGACGATGAGGGCCACGCGGCGGATGCCGTCGTTCTCGCCTACGGCAACCCGCCGCCCCAGCCGCTGGCCGGCTTGCCCGAGGCTCCGTGGAACCTCTCGGACCCGTGGGACGTGGCCCGGATCAGTGCCTTGCCGGAGGACGCGACCGTGCTCGTCGTCGGGACCGGCCTCACCGCCATCGACACGACGGTCACGCTCCTCGACGACTCCCCGGCCCGCCGGGTGATCATGGTGAGCCGCCACGGCCTGGTCCCGAGCCCCCACGTCGACGACCAGTTCACCTCCTGGGTGACCCCGGTTCCCGACGGCCCGCTGACCGCCGACGGCGTCGCCGCGCTCGTACGCGCGCAGATCGAGCACGCGACCGGCCTCGGCGTCGACTGGCGTGCCGTCATCGACGGCCTCCGCGGCCCGACCCAGTCGATCTGGCGCCGCCTGCCCGAGCTGGAGCGCCGCCGCTTCCGTGACCTCTACGCCCGCGAGTGGGAAGTACGCCGCCACCGCATGGCCCCGCGCATCGCCGCCCTCCTGAAGGCCTACCAGGCCGAGGGACGTCTGAAGGTCCTCGGCGGTGGGGTGCTCGGCTGCCGGACGGACGCCGCCGAGCGGCCGGTCGTCTCCCTGGCCGACGGTGACCACGAGGTGACCGCGGTGATCAACTGCACCGGCCCCTCGCCCGACATCACCCGCACCGACAACCCCCTCCTGCTCGCACTCCAGAAGCGCGGCCTGATCGCCCCCGACCCACTCCGCCTCGGCATCGACGTCACCGAGGACGGCCACGTCATCGGGGCAGACGGCCGCGTCGTACCCGATCTCCTGACCGTCGGCCCGCCCTGCAAGGGCGCGCTCTACGAGGCCACCGCCATCCCCGAGATCCGGAACCAGGCCGCTGCCGTAGCCGCCCATCTCACCCCCGAGTAGTCACCCGCGTCGGCCGAGACGTCACTCCCGTCGGTCGAAGCGTCACTCCGGTCGCTCGAATGGGCATTGGGTTGCCAACTCGGCCGACCTAAGTGACGTCTCGGCCGACGGGGCTGACCCTTCGGCAGGGCGGGGTCAGCCGAGGTTGAGCTGGCGGTCCGTACGCGCGAAGGTCTCGGCGGCGAGCTCGGGGTCGGCGCTCAGCTCGGGGCCGGTGGCCGGGATCATCGTCTTGAGCTGGGGCTGCCAGGAGTCCCAGCGGGCGGGGAAGCAGCGGCGCAGGACGTTGACCATGATCCCCGGGGCGGTCGAGGCGCCGGGGGAGGCGCCGAGGAGGCCGGCGATGGTGCCGTCCTCGGCGGTGATGACCTCGGTGCCGAACTGGAGCACCCCGTCGGGGCGGATGACCTGCACCCGCTGGCCGGCGATGATCCGGTCCCAGTCCTTGCGGTCTGCGGCGGGGAAGAAGTCCTGGAGGTCGTCGAACTTCTTGCTCGGCGAGCGCAGCAGCTCCTTGACCAGGTAGACGGTGAGGTCCATGTTGGTCAGCCCGGCCCGCAGCATCGGCACCAGGTTGTGGGGGCGGACCGAGAGGAACAGGTCGGTGAGCGAACCGGACTTGAGGAAGCGCGGGCTCCATCCGGCGTACGGACCGAACATCAGGTGGGTCTTGCCGTCGACGTGGCGGGTGTCGAGGTGGGGCACCGACATCGGCGGGGCTCCGACGGCAGCCTTGCCGTAGGCCTTGGCGCGATGCTGGGCGACGAGCTCGGGCTTGGAGGTGCGCAGGAACTCGCCGGAGACCGGGAAACCGCCGAAGCCGCGGATCTCCGGGATCGAGGCCTTCTGCAGCAGCGGCAGGGCGTAGCCGCCCGCGCCGACGAAGACGAACCGCGAGCGCAGGTGGTACTTGCCGGACTCGTTGCGGCCGTAGATGTGCCAGAAGCCGTCCATGGTCTGGTGGAGGCCGGTGACCTCGGAGCCGGTCTCCAGGTCGGCGCCCTTGTCCACCAGGGTGCGGGTCAGGATCGAGGTGAGCGAGCCGAAGTCGACGTCGGTGCCGGCGTTGGTCCAGGTGGCCGCGACGGGCTCCTCGGCGAGCGACTTGGCCGAGCGGCCCTCGAGCAGCAGCGGAGCCCAGCCCCGGATGACCTCGGGGTCGGTGGAGAACTCCATCCCGGGGAAGAGCGCGTGGTCCTTGAGCGCCTCGTAGCGCTTGCGCAGGTAGTCGACGTTGTCCGCGCCCCATACGAAGGACATGTGCGGGACGGTGTGGATGAACTTGTCCGGGTCCGGGATGCGGCCGCTCTCGACCAGGAAGGACCACAGCTGCCGGGAGAGCTGGAACTGCTCGTTGACGCCGACGGCCTTGGAGATGTCGACCGAGCCATCGGGCCGCTGCGGGCTGTAGTTGAGCTCGCACAGCGCGGAGTGACCGGTGCCGGCGTTGTTCCATGGGCCGGACGACTCCCCGGCGAGCGTGTCGAGCCGCTCGATCATCTTGATGGACCAGCTGGGCTCCAGCTCCTGGAGGAGCACGCCCAGGGTGGCGCTCATGATGCCGCCGCCGATCAGCACTACGTCAAGAGGTTCGTCCACAGGTCTTTTGTCTCGCTTTTGAGGCCGTAATGGTTAATCGGGGTCCTTAGATCGGTCTAACTTGTGGGCAACTTCACTGCCGGACCCGATCGTGATCAGGTCTTTCATTGTGGCCCACGGCACATGTCGGCGGTGGATCAGGGTGGAGTTACGCTCGGGCGGTGCCTCGCCTCTCTGACTCCCACCGCGCCTGGATCGACGAAGCCGTACGCCGCGTCGAGGCCGACGCTCAACGCTCGGCCGACACCCACCTGCACGCCGTCCCGCTGCCGGTCCGCGACGGCGCGAGCGGCGGGGTCGACCTCTATCTGAAGGACGAGTCCGTCCACCCCACGGGCTCGCTGAAGCACCGCCTGGCCAGGTCGCTGTTCCTCTACGCGATCTGCAACGGCTGGCTCCACGAGGGCTCGACGGTCGTGGAGGCCTCCTCGGGATCCACCGCGGTCTCCGAGGCCTATTTCGCCGGCCTGCTCGGGCTGCCCTTCGTTGCGGTGATGCCGCGCTCGACCTCGGCGGAGAAGGTGCGTCTGATCGAGTGGCACGGCGGCCGCTGCCACTTCGTCGACAAGGCCCCCGACATGTACGCCGAGGCCGAGCGCCTGGCCCGTGAGTGCGACGGCCACTACATGGACCAGTTCACCTACGCCGAGCGGGCCACCGACTGGCGCGGAAACAACAACATCGCCGAGTCGATCTTCGACCAGATGTCGCAGGAGCGGCACCCGGTGCCGACCTGGATCGTCGTCTCGGCGGGCACCGGCGGCACCTCCGCGACCATCGGCCGCTACCTCCACTACCGCCGCCACTGCACCAAGCTGATGGTCGCCGACCCGGAGAACTCCGCCTTCTACGGCGGTTGGGAGACGGACACCTCCGACTACGCCACCGGGATGCCGTCGCGGATCGAGGGGATCGGGCGGCCCCGGGTCGAGCCGTCCTTCGTCGGCGGTGTCGTCGACGACATGGTCCAGGTCCCCGACGCGGCGTCGATCGCGACGATGCGCTGGCTCTCGGCCCGGATGGGCCGCTCGGTCGGCCCCTCGACGGGCACCAACGTGTGGGCATCGCTGGGGGTCATACGCGAGATGGTCGACGCCGGCGAGGAGGGCAGCGTCGTCTCGCTGCTGTGCGACTCCGGCGAGCGCTACCGCTCCTCCTACTACGAAGACGCGTGGGTGGCCGAGAAGGGCATCGACCTGGCGCCGTACGCCGCCGCGCTCGCCGACTACGAGCGCACCGGTCTCCTCGTCGACCCGTCCTGACGCGCCCACATCCTCAGTCCGAGCGTGATCAACGCCCAGATCCCCGCGACGAGCAGGATCTCGTTGAGGATGTAGACCGGCCATGGCCCGAGCAGGTCGAGCATCGAGGCCGACTCCGGCTTGTAGCGCAGGTAGCCGTAGTTGGCGTCGACGACGAGGTTGAGGACGTACGCCGCGGCGGCCCACACCGCGGTGGTCGCGACCACCCAGCCGTAGTCGCGCCAGCGTGGAAGCAGCTTGAGCCCGAAGACCAGGTAGACCGCGGCGAGCACGATCATCAGGTGCTGGCCCCAGAAGGTGAAGTAGCTGACGTCCGGGAAGTCCATCACGTCCGGGGTGAACACACCTTGCGTGGTCAGCGTGAGACCCCAGAAGCAGGTCAGCGCGGTCGGGTAGGGGTGGTGGGTCCACAGCGCGACCGCGGCCGCCATCCACGCCAGGTCGCACAGATGGATCGGCAGATCGATGAAGAGATCGAAGTCGGTGACCCATTCATGGGCCTGCAGCGGGATCGTCGTGAGCGGGATCGCGAGCGCGAAGCCCCGGGAGAATCTCGACGGTCCCGACTCGGACCGCTGCCGCCTGCCCAGCCAGACCATGGCCACGATCCCCGCTGTGAGCAGGGACAACGGCACCAGATGGGTCAGACCGTAAGCCTGCATATCGGAAGTCTGACGGGATTCCCGAAAAAATTCTTCCCAATCCACGTCATGGGTCCGCAGGTGGCCCGTTTCATCGGCGTGAAGGTCGTCCACCGGTGGGGGGTGGACGACCTCACACACCAAGGCTGGTGGTTGATCCGTGGCCCCGAAAGGGCACAGCCGCCAGCTCGATGGTGGTCCCTCTGAATGCACACCGCGGGGGTGGTGTGCATTCAGAGGGACGCCTCGCTTTTCAGGCCCGTCACGGCCGTCGCGTAGAGGTCCTCGTCGTGGTGGATCTCCGTGACCAGGCCCTGCTCCCGCATCAGGCTCGCGGTGACGGGCGCCTGCTCCTGGCCGGTCTCGATGATGAGTACGCCGCCAGGAGCCAGATGCTTCGGCGCCTGCTCGATCACGCGTCGCTGGATGTCGAGCCCGTCCGCCCCGCCGTCAAGAGCCACGTGGTGCTCGTGGTCGCGCGCCTCCGGCGGCATGTTCTGGATCTGGTCGCTCGGGACGTACGGAGCGTTGGCCACGATCACGTCGAAGGCGAGGTCGCGGGGCAGCGGGTCGAAGAGGTCCCCGAGCAGAACCCGGGGGCTCCGGTGGTCGAGCTTGTCGAGACCCCCCTCCGAAGCAAGATTCCTCCGAGCACACTCGACCGCGGCCGGGTCGATGTCGGTCGCCCAGACCTCCGCGTCCGGGACACAAGCCGCGATCGCGGCACCCAGTGCTCCGGTGCCGCACCCAACATCCACAACCCGGGGTGTGCTGCCAGGGGTGCGCTGGAGCGCACGTTTGGCAGCACACGACGCCAGGTTGACCAACAGCTTTGAGCGTTGGCGGGGGACGAACACTCCTGGGGCCACCTTTATCCTCAGGCCGTCGAACTCGGCCCATCCCAGGATCAGCTCCAGCGGCTCACCGGCGAGGCGGCGTACGACCATCGCTTCTCGCTCCTGCGCCGAGACCGGCTCGCCCTCGAGCAGGGCGGCCTCGTCCTCGGCGAAGACGCAGCCCGCGACGCGGAGGCGGGCGACGAGCCCCGGATCGGGAGATGTGGAGGTCATTGGAGAAGATTGGCACGTGGACGCCGTGACTCTGATCGGATTTATCGTGGCCGGATATGCCGCGTTCGTCACGATCGCGGCCGCTCTCGGCGTGGTGCTGAGGGCGCCCCGGCCGAAGTGGCTCGACCAGGTGGCGTGGATGCTCGAGATCCTGGCGGTCGTGCTCGCGGTCGGCGCGCTGGCGGCCTGGTCTGCCGGACGCAAGCCGGAGTCCCTGTCGACCTTCCTCGGCTATCTCGGGGCGATGGTCTGCCTGATGCCGCTGGCGCTGCAGGCGATGCGTGAGGACCGCTCGACGTGGTCCTCCGGGGTGATCGCGGCGGCGGCCCTGGCGACCGGGGTCGTGGCCGTACGCGTCATGATGGTTCGGTGAGCACGACGTCGACCGCCAAGACCCGCTCCGGTCCGCACCTGGTGCTGCTGGCGGTCTACGCGATCTTCGCGCTCGCCGCCGGCGCCCGGTCGCTGGTGCAGGTCTTCACCCGGTTCGACGAGGCGCCGATCGCCTACACGCTCTCTGTGGTCGCCGCGGCGACCTATGTCGCGGGCTGGTTCGCGATCCGTCGAGCGGCCAACGGCTCGGCCGGGTTCGCGAAGATCATGCTGTGGATCGAGCTGGCCGGGGTCATCCTCGTCGGGGCGCTCTCGCTGGCGGTCCCGTCCTGGTTCCCGGACGCATCGGTATGGTCGAGGTTCGGCAGCGGATACGGTTTCGTTCCTGCCCTGCTGCCGATCCTGGGTCTGCTCTGGCTCTGGAGAGGTCGACCCGAAGGAGACCGATCAGCCGATGAGTCAGTCGACAGCCACCGCAATCTCGCCTGACTCGGGGGAACACTGGTCGGCTCCGGGCGCGTGGACGGTCGCCGACGGCGTACATCGGATCCCGCTCCCGTTGCCGATGGACGGGCTCAAGGCGGTCAACATCTATGTCCTCGAAGGTGACGACGGGCTCTCGCTCGTCGACGGTGGCTGGGCGATCACCGAGGGACGTACGGCACTGGAAACGGGCCTGAAGAAGCTCGGCTTCGAGTTCGGCGACATCCGGCGGTTCCTGGTCACCCACGTGCATCGTGACCACTACACGCTCGCCTCGGTGCTCGGTCAGGAGTTCGGAGCCGACGTGCTGCTCGGTGCCGGCGACCGCCCCACTCTCGAGCTCACCAACGGCGACCTGGACGGCTGGGTCTCGACCGACCGGCTCCTCGCCCACGCCGGTGCGCCCGACCTGGCTGCGAAGTGGGCCGCCAACCCGCCGCCCGCGCCCGACCTGTCCCACTGGCGGATGCCCGACCAGTGGCTCGAGGGCGACGTACGCCTGTCCGTTGCCGGCAGGGACGTCGATGCCGTGCACACCCCCGGGCACACCCAGGGCCACTACGTCTACGCGGACCTGGCCGGCTCGGTCCTGTTCGCCGGCGACCACGTGCTGCCCACGATCACGCCGTCGATCGGCTTCGAGCCGGTGCCCGTCGTCGACCCCCTCGGCGACTTCATGGCCTCCCTGACCAAGGTCAGGTCCATGCCTGACCTGCGGCTTCTCCCCGCCCACGGCCCGGTCGCCTCGTCGTCTCACTCCCGTGTCGACGAGCTCCTCGCCCATCACGAGTCGCGACTGGCCCAGTCGCTGGCGTCCTTGCGCGCCGGCCGGCGCTCGGCGCTGGAGGTTGCCAACGACCTCGGCTGGACCCGCCACGAGCGTGCCTTCGCCGAGCTCGACTACTTCAACGCCGGCCTCGCGGTCATGGAGACCAAGGCCCACCTCGAGCTGCTCGTGGCGCGGGGTCAGGCGACCCGTGAGGAGACCGAGGCCAGCGTCCTCTTCGCCGCTATCGCCTGAGGCGCATCGGGGTGTGCGGGATGCCGTCCTCGAGGAACTCCTCGCCGTCCGCGGCGAAGCCGAGCCTGGCGTACCAGCCGGCCAGCGGTGACTGAGCGTCCAGGACGATGTCGCGGTCGGTGACGGCCTCGATGGCGGCCTTCATGAGCACGTCGGAAAGGCCCTTACCTCGGTGGGCGGGGGAGAGGACGACTCGGCCGATGCGCCACACGTCGCCGTCGTCGAGGACGCGGGCGGTCCCGGCGAGCTGGTCACCGTCGCTCAGGACCACGTGACGCGTCCCGGGCTCGAGGTCGCGGCCGTCCAGGTCGAGGTACGGGCAGTCCTGCTCGACGACGAACACCTGCTGGCGCAGCTGCCACAGGGCGTACGCGGTCTTGGGGGAGAGGTCGTCGAAGGACGAGATGGCGACGTCGGTCATGGGGTGGATTGTCGCAAGCAGTAGTGTTGGCGGGAACAGACAGGGGAGGCCGCGAGGCCTGAGAGTGTGGCGAACAGCGCCGCAGACCCTCCGAACCTGCTCCGGTTGACACCGGCGAAGGGAGTCAGAAATGCGCATGCGTACGCCTGCCATCGCTGCCACCGCCATCTCGGCGCTCCTCCTGTCCTCGTGCGGGGGCGCGTCCGACGAGCCCGAGGCCAAGCCGTCCAGCGGCTCCGACGACAAGTCGGTCGTGCTGCTGACCCACGACAGCTTCACGCTGCCGAAGGAGGTGCTGGCCGAGTTCACCGAGAAGACCGGCTACACCGCCGAGATCCGGCACGCGGGCGACGGTGGCGAGATGACCACCAAGATCGCCTTGGACACCGGCAACCCCGACGGTGACGCGGTCTTCGGCGTGGACAACACCTTCGCCAGCCGGGCGATCAAGGAGGGGGCGCTGGCGGCCTACACGCCCTCGACGATCCCGGCCGGGGTCGAGGAGTTCAACCTGCCCGGCGACGAGGAGCACTTCCTCACCCCGGTCGACCACGGCAGCGTGTGCGTCAACATCGACACCGAGTGGTTCGCGGCGAAGAAGCTGGCGCCGCCGGAGTCGCTCGACGACCTGGCCGAGCCTGCGTACAAGGATCTCTTCGTCACCCCGGGCGCGGCGACGTCGACGCCGGGGATGGCGTTCCTGCTGGCGACCGTCGCCGAGTACGGCGAGGACGGCTGGGCCGACTACTGGGGCAAGCTGATGGACAACGGCGCCAAGGTCGTCGACGGCTGGGACCAGGCCTACTACTCCGACTTCACCCAGGGCGGTGGCAAGGGGACGCGGCCGATCGTCGTGTCGTACGACTCCTCGCCGGCCTTCACCGTCAAGGACGGCAAGACGACGACCAAGGCGCTGCTTGACACCTGCTTCCGGCAGGTCGAGTACGCCGGTGTGCTGAAGGGTGCCGACCACCCCGAGGGCGCCCAGGCGCTGATCGACTTCATGCTCTCCGACAGCGTGCAGGGGGCATTGCCGGAGAGCATGTACGTCTACCCGGTCTCCTCGAGCGTCGAGCTGCCGGCCGAGTGGGCGAAGTTCGCCCAGCAGCCGACCTCGCCGCTCTCCGTCGAGCCGGAGGAGATCGAGAAGAACCGTGAGGCGTGGCTGGCGACCTGGAGTGACACGATCGCACGGTGACTTTTCGTTTGGGGAGCTCGACTCGACGCGTCGCAACCCTGGTCGCGCTCGCTGCCCTCCCGGTAGCGGTGCTGGCGGTCTTCTTCGTCCTGCCGGTCACCGGGATGGTGCAGCGCGGCCTCTTCGCCTCGGGCTCGTTCGACCCTGCGGCCGCGATCCGGGTGCTGCAGCGCTCGGAGGTCCAGCGGGCGCTCTGGTTCACGCTGTGGTCCTCGGGCCTGGCGACGGTGCTGAGCGTGGCGCTGGGGCTGCCGGCCGCCTTCGCCCTCCACCGGCTGAGCTTTCCGCTGCAGCGGGTGATCCGGGCGGGGCTGCTGGTGCCGTTCGTACTTCCCACCGTCGTCGTCGGGGTCGCCTTCCGTGAGCTCATCGGCGAGGCCGGCCTGTTGGCCGGGCTGGGGCTCGACGGCACGCCGACCGCGATCATCCTCGGGCTCGTCTTCTTCAACGCCTCCGTCGTGATCCGGGCGGTCGGGGCGGCGTGGGAGTCGCTCGACCCCCGCCCGGGGGAGGCCGCGGCCGCGCTGGGGGCAGGTCCTGCGCGGGTCCTCTGGACGATCACGCTGCCTGCGCTGCGTCCGGCGATCGTCTCCGCGGCCTCGGTGGTCTTCCTCTTCTGCGCCACCGCGTTCGGGATCGTGCTCACCCTCGGCGGCGTGCGCTACAACAGCATCGAGACCGAGATCTACAAGCTCACCTTCACCCTGTTCGACCTTCCCGGTGCCGCGGTGCTGTCGGTGCTCCAGCTCGTGGTCGTCATCGGACTGCTGGTGGTGGCCGGTCGGCTGCGTTCGGTGGCCGACCCCGCGCAGTCGCGGGTCGTCCCACGCCGCCGACGGGTCTCGCTGCGGGACCTCCCGGTCCTGCTGTCGACGTCGGTGCTGGTCCTGCTGGTCGCCGGTCCGCTGCTGGCGCTGCTGCTCGGGTCGCTGCGGGTCGACGACCGGTGGAGTCTGGGGAACTACGTGGCTCTGCAGACTCCTGGCTTCGACCCGCCGCTGCCGGTGCCGGTCACGACCGCGCTGACGACGTCGCTGGCGGTCGCGGTGCAGGCTTCCGTGATCGCGCTCACGCTCGGGCTGTTGGTGGCGTTCGCAGTGACCCGGCGATCCCGGACGCGTGCCGAACGGCGAGTGCGGGGCGTCCTCGACGGGCTCTTCATGGTGCCGCTCGGAGTCAGCGCGGTAACGCTCGGGCTCGGGCTCTATCTGACCCTCGGATCCGGAGCACTCGACTTCCGCGACGAGCCCTGGCTGGTGCCGCTGGCCCAGGCTCTGGTCGCGCTGCCCCTAGTGGTGAGGACGTTGGTGCCGGTGCTGGCGTCTGTCGACGACAGGCTCCGGCAGGCCGCTGCCGGCCTCGGGGCCGGGCCGCTGCGCGCGGTCATGACCGTCGACGTACCTGCCGTCTGGAAGCCGCTCCTCGCCTCCGCGGGCTTCGCGTTCGCGGCCTCGCTGGGGGAGTTCGGCGCGACCTCCTTCCTCGTCCGCGAGGAGCGCCCCACCCTCCCGGTCGTCATCCTCCGCCTGCTCTCCCGTCCCGGCTCGGAGAACTACGGCATGGCTCTCGCCGCCGCCTGTGTCCTCGCCGCCACCACCGCCGTCGTGATGCTCCTCGTCGAGCGTCTCCGCGTCCCGTCGATCGGAGCACTGTGAACGTACGCCGAGAAGTCACTCCCGTCGGCCGAGGCGTCACTCGCGTCGGCCGAGAGGTCGCGACGGTGCCATCTCGAGCGACGTACCTGACGTCTCGGCCGACGGGGCTGACGTCTCCGCACTTCGCGCGGTCACTCCCTCGCTCGGCGCGAGCGGACGAGCAAGCTCGCCGCTCGACCTCGCTCCGGTCGTCTCGGCAGGATCGGGGTTGCGATGCTGTCGCTGAGTGAGGTGTCGGTGACGTACGACGGGGAGACCGCCGTCGAGGACGTCAGCCTGGAGCTGGCCGACGGGGAGGTGCTGGCACTGCTCGGGCCGTCGGGGTCGGGGAAGTCGACGCTGCTGAGGGCCGTGGCCGGGCTGGAGTCGGCGACGGGGGCGATCAGCTGGGACGGGCGGGCCCTGCGCGGGGTGCCGACGCACAAGCGCGGGTTCGCGCTGATGTTCCAGGACGGGCAGCTGTTCTCGCACCTGACCGTCGCGAACAACGTCGTCTATCCGATGCGGCTGCGCCGCATTCCGAGCGCCGAGCGCAGGAAGCGGGTCGATGATCTGCTGGACCTCGTGGGTCTGGGTGGTTACCAGGACCGCCTTCCCGGCACGCTGAGCGGCGGCGAGCGGCAACGGGTCGCGCTCGCCCGGGCGCTCGCGGTCGAGCCGCGGCTGCTGCTCCTCGACGAGCCGCTCTCCGCGCTCGACGCGGGACTGCGGGAGCGTCTGGCGGGCGACCTGCGCCGGATCCTGCACGAGGCCGGCACCACCGCGCTGATGGTCACGCACGACCAGGAGGAGGCGTTCGCGGTGTCCGACCGGATCGCGCTCCTGCGCGACGGTCGTCTGGTGCAGCAGGGGACGCTCCAGGAGGTGTGGGCCGCACCGGTCGACACCTGGGCAGCCCTGTTCCTGGGCTATGCGCGCGTGCTCGAGGGGCCGGCGGCGTACACGGTCCTGAAGGCCGCCGGGATGGATCCGGCCGGAGCGGTGGCGCTCCGCCGCTCGGCCTTCGTCGCCGACCCGGCTGGCCCGCTCACCGGCACCGTGGTCTCGGCCAGGGCTACGCCGGAGCAGCATCGGCTCGTCGTACGTCTCGACGACGTCGGTGAGGTCGACGCCGTCGCCGACTCGGCACCGGCGCCGGGGGAGAGGGTCGGACTGCGGGTCGAGCCGAACCGCCTGGCCATCCCCGGGTCCTGACCAAGGAGTGGTGCGCTCAGGAATGGGCACGCTAGCCACCCGCCACTTAGAATTAGCGGCTATGTATCGCCGCGCTCAGATCTTTCTCGTCAGCAGCGCGCTGATCTTCGGTCTGATCGCAGTCGTGACCGCGCAGATCGTAGACAAGCGCATGCTCGACCCGGAGGGCTTCCTCGGACCGTCCTGGCTCCGCCTTCCCCTCCTCGTCGGAGCCGCGATCCTCGTCGACCTCGTGCCACGCACGCTGTGGCAGGCGAAGTTCCGGTGGAAGGAGATGGGGCCGATCTTCAAGGAGCGGGTCCGCACCCACTGGACCCGTGAGCGGCTGACGCTCGTGGCGATGGGCATCGTCTGCTTCTACCTGGTCTACGTCTGCTACCGGAACCTCAAGTCGTTCCTGCCGTTCGTGGTGCCGGAGACCTACGAGTTCGACCATGAGCTCCACCTGATCGACAAGGCGGTGCTCTTCGGTGCCGACCCGGCGATCCTGCTCCACGACATCCTCGGCACCGGCTGGGTCGCCTGGTTCCTCTCCTACATCTACATGTGGTTCCTGCCGCTGGTGCCGTTCGCCGTCGCCGGTTGGCTGGTGTGGTCGCGCAACCTCGCCTACGGCTACTGGTTCGTGTGCTCCCAGTGCATCGCCTGGATCCTCGGCACCGTCTCCTACTACTGCCTGCCGACGGTCGGCCCGGGCCTGAACTACCCATACCTCTACGCCGACCTGCCGGACACGCCAACGAGCGGCCTGATGGAGTCGCTGGTCTTCACTCGACAGCACGTCCTCTTCGACGTCGACGCCAACGTGGTGCAGTCGGTCGGTGGCTTCGCCTCGCTGCACTGCGGCATCACCCTGCTGATGGCCCTGATGATCCAGGCCACGATCAACAACAAGATCGCCCGCTGGGCCGGGTGGATCAACTTCGGGATCACCGTCGTCGCGACGATCTACTTCGGCTGGCACTACCTCGCCGACGACATCGCGGGCTGCATGATCGCGCTCGTCGCGTACTACTTCGGCGGGCTGGTGGCCAACCAGAAGTTCCAGCGCAAGGGCGTGCGGCGGCTCGTCGCGGAGTCCGAGGAGATCGCCGACCGCGAGTCGAAGGTCGCCCACGAGCTGACCTGATCCGGGCTTGGTCGGGGCTTAGGCTGGTGGCGTGACCGCCATCGATGCCACATCCCTGACCGCACTTCTCGACGGCCGCTACGCCGGGGTCCGACAGGACGTACGCAAGGCGCTCGCCGAGCGTGCCGACTTCCTCGAGGAGGTCGAGGAGCTGCCCCGCGCTGAGTATCGCGAGCGGGTCCGGGAGGAGCTCCTGGACGTCTCCGCGAGCGGCCTGACCGGGCTCGGGTTCCCGAAGGAGTACGGCGGGGGCGGTGATGTCGGCGCCTCCATCGCGGCCTTCGAGGAGATGGCCGGCGGCGACCTGTCGCTGCTGGTTAAGTCGGGTGTGCAGTTCGGGCTCTTCGGCGGTGCGATCCTCCAGCTGGGCACCGAACGCCACCACGATCGCTACCTCGCCGACATCGTCGCCGGGCGGCTGCTCGGCTGCTTCGCGATGACCGAGCACGGCCACGGTTCCAACGTGGCCGCGGTGGCGACCGTGGCCACCTACGACCCGGCCACGCAGGAGTTCGTCATCGAGACGACTCAGGAGGATGCGTACAAGGACTACATCGGCAACGCCGCGGCCCACGGCGAGCTCGCCGTCGTGTTCGCGCAGCTCGTGGTCGGCGGTGAGGAGCGTGGTGTGCACGCTCTCGTGGTGCCGATCCGGATCGACGGCGCGGCTGCACCCGGGGTGCGGATCGAGGACGACGGACCCAAGATGGGGCTCAACGGCGTCGACAACGGACGGCTGTGGTTCTCGGGAGTGCGGGTGCCGCGTACGTCGTTGCTGAACCGCTTCGCGGACGTCACCGAGGCCGGTGAGTACGTCTCCGAGATCGAGTCGGCCGGGCGGCGCTTCTTCACCATGCTCGGCACGCTCGTCCAGGGTCGCGTCTCCGTGGGTGGCGCCGCGATCCGGGCATCGGAGGTCGCGCTGACGATCGCGGTCCGCTACGCCCTGCGGCGCAGGCAGTTCGAGGCGTCGGCGGACGCCGAGGAGTCGCTGCTGCTGGACTACGGCCAGCACCAGCGGCGGCTGCTGCCGCTGGTCGCGCGGACCTATGCGCTGCGTTTCGCGCAAGAGGTCGTACGCGACGACCTGCACGACGTCTTCTCCGGCGTCGCCACCTCGGAGCACGCCCGGCGCGAGCTCGAGTCGCGAGCAGCCGGGACCAAGGCGCTGGCGACCTGGCACGCGACCCGGGTGATCCAGGAGTGCCGTGAAGCGTGCGGCGGGGCGGGCTACCTGGCCGCCAACCGGTTCACGGCGCTGAAGGCTGACACGGACGTCTTCACGACGTTCGAGGGTGACAACACGGTGCTGCTGCAGCTGGTCGCCAAGGGGCTGCTTACCGACTACTCCAGTGAGTTCGAGGAGATGGACCAGCTGGACCTGGTGCGCTTCGTCGCCGGTCTCGCGGTCGAGACGGTCCTCGAGCGGACCGCCGTGCACAAGCTGCTCGAACGGGTCCGCGACGTCGTGCCGATCGCGGGCGAGCGCGAGCCGGACATCCTCGACTCCGACTATCACCTGACGATGCTGCGCTTCCGCGAGGAGCACATGCTCGCCGGCGTCGCCCGGCGGCTGCAGTCGGGCGTCAAGGCCGGCGGGGAGCCCGGCGCGGTCTTCTCGACCGTGCAGGACCATGTCATCGGGGTCGCGCACGCGCACGTTGAGCGGCTGATCCACGAGGCGTTCCGGGCGAAGGTGCGCGAGCTCCCCGAGGGAGCCGTCCGCGATCTGATGGACCTCCTCTGCGACCTCAGCGCGCTCTCGGTCATCGAGGCCGACCGGGCATGGTTCATGGAGCACGGCCGCCTCTCCTCCGAGCGCTCCAAGGCCATCATCGCCGAGGTCAACCGCCTCTGCCGCGAGCTGCGGCCTCACGCTCGGCTGCTCGTCGACGGTTTCGGGGTTCCTGAGGCGCTGCTGCGGGCGAAGGATCTGCTGGGCTGAGGGGGCGGATGCTCACCGAGGTAACTCGGTCGAGCGTCACTTCCTTCGTGGAGTTCCGCGATGTAGGCGCGCGGCTACCGAGTTACCTCGGTGAGCATCCAACGGCGCTTCGTGCGTTAGCGGGCCGCTGGCTGTCCACAGGGGACGTTCGGGCGTGGGTTATCCACAGCGAGCCGATATCCGGTCGGAAATGTCGGAGTGGAGGCGAACCCTGGATCGCATGGACCCACTACGACTCATCACCGCCGCTGAAGGCTTCTTCACCCGCCGTGAAGCCAAGAACGCCGGGTATGCAGACCGCGAGATCACCGCGGTCGTCCGTCAGGGCGCTTGGCATCGGATCAGGCGCGGGGCATACGTGTTCGCCGACGAATGGGCAGCGCTCGACCCGGTTGGGCGACACCGGGTGCGGTCTCGAGCCGTGCAGCGTTCGCTGGGCAGCAAGATCGCTCTGAGTCATGTGTCAGGCATGGTCGCTCACGGGATCGACCTGTGGGGTGTGGATCTCGCCAAGGTGCATGTGACCAGGCTCGATGGCGCAGGAAGACCGCTCGAGGGAGACGTGGTCCATCACCTGGGTGTCGTCGCGGAGGACGAGATCGAGACACTCGATGGGCTGCGTACGCTGCCTGCCGTGCGATGCGCGCTCGAGACGAGCCTCCAGGCCAACGATGAGGTCACTCAGTGCGTCCTCGATGCCGGCCTTCGAGCGAAGGCGTTCACAAAGGACGAGTTGATCGCCGGATACAGGCGGATGAACCAGTGGCCATTGAGCCATCCGCTCGGAACCGCTGTCGCCCACGCTGATCCGCTGTCGGGATCGATCGGGGAGTCGCGATGCCTGTGGCTGTTCCGCATCGGAGGTCTGCCGCGCCCGCAGCTACAGGTGCCGGTCTACCGCGCGGACGGTTCGCTGGTCGGCATCGTCGACTGGGCTTGGCCGCAGTTCCGGTTGTTCGGCGAGTTCGACGGCAAGGTGAAGTACGGGAAGTTCCTCAGGCCCGGTCAGTCGCCGAGCGACGCGGTGTTCGAGGAGAAGCGGCGCGAGGACGAGATTCGAGAGATCACGGACTACGGATTCGTGCGTGTCGTCTGGGATGACCTGGACAGTCCGAGGCGGACGCTGTCCCGCTTCGAGTCCCGGATGCGGATCGCCAGCTGATCGAGCGGGGATGCTTGACTGGCCCCGTGGCCAGGCTGATCCTCATCAACGGAATGCCCGGAGTCGGAAAGTCGACGCTTGCCAGGCGCTTCGCTGCCGATCACCCCGGCACCTTGGTGTGCGACATCGACCTACTGCGTACATTCGTCAGCGGGTGGCGAGACGACTTCGTCGGTGCCGGCGCACGGATCCGCCCGGCAGCTCTGGGCATGGTCCGCGGCTACCTCAGCGACTCGGGCGACGTCGTGCTTCCGCAGCTGCTGGCCAGAGTCAGCCAGCTCGAACGTTTCGAGAGGGCGGCGCACGATGCCGGCGCCGAGTTCGTGGAGGTCATGCTCGAAGCCGTCGAGGGCGATGCCGTCAGCCGTTTCCATGGACGCGATGACGGGAACGACCCCTGGCACCCGATCGTCAGCGAGATCGTCGCGGAGTCCGGCGGTGACGAGCACCTGCGGGCGTACGTCGCCAAGCTCACCGAGCTGGTGGCGCGACGCCCCGCGACGAAGGTCGTGCCGAGCGTCGTGGGTGAGGTGGACGCGACGTACGGCGCCTTGCACGCCCTGCTGGGTGAATGCTGACCGAGTTACCTCGGTAAACGAACACTTCCTTCGTGGAACTCCACGAAGGAAGTGCGATTCGACCGAGTTACCTCGGTGAGCATCCGCGCCCCGACCGAGTTACCTCGGTCAACATTCGCGACCGCCTCAGTGAGCGGTGTTCTTGAACCTGTCGATCGAGGCGGCGATCTCCGCCTCCGCGGCGGCCTTGCCGACCCAGTCGGAGCCCTTGACGGTCTTGCCGGGCTCGAGGTCCTTGTAGTGCTCGAAGAAGTGCTTGATCTCGTTGAGCGTCCACTCGTCGACGTCCGCGAGGTCCTGGATGTGGTCGAAGCGGGGGTCGCAGGGGACGCAGAGGACCTTCTCGTCCTGGCCCTTCTCGTCCTCCATGACGTACATCGCGACCGGACGGGCCTCGACCAGCACACCGGGGAAGAGCGGGTAGGGGGTCAGGACCAGCGCGTCGAGCGGGTCACCATCCCCACCGAGGGTGTCTTCGATGTAGCCGTAGTCTGCGGGGTACATCATGGAGGTGAACAGCACGCGGTCGAGTCGAAGCCGGTTCGACTCGTGGTCCACCTCGTACTTGTTGCGGGATCCCTTGGGGACCTCGATCAGTACGTCGAACTCCTGCGTCACTTCTCTGCCTCCAGACGAACCCAAAAACGGAATGCCGGACAGTCTGACATCGATCAGCGTCAGATCCGGCATCGAGGAGGATATCCGTGAAGCCCCAAAGCGAGCCGAAGTGGCCCACCGAGGAGCCGGACGGCCGCGGGAAGCTGGTGGTCGTGGTGCCGCTGGTGCTCGCGCTCCTGGTGGGAGCTGCGGCAGCGGCGTACGCCCTGGGATGGGTGCGCTACGCCAGCGGCAACGTCGCGCCGACCCCGCCGCCGGCACCGCTGAGCATCGCCGCAGTGAGCCCCGCGGCGGTCGAGGGCGAGCAGACGCGAGCGCCCGGGAGGCCGGACCGGGTCGCGTTGGAGCAGGTGATGCGCGAGATGGTCCGCGACAAGCGGCTCGGCAAGCACCTCAAGGCAGCGATCGCGCCGCTCCAGGGCGACCCGCTCGTCAGCCACGGCACCGGGGCGGCGACCCCGGCCAGCGTCACGAAGGTGCTGACCAGCGTGGCGGTGCTGGAGGCGTACGGCCCGGAGCGCCGCTTCGAGACCAGCACCACGCTGCAGGGGACCACCGTCACCCTCGTCGGCGGTGGTGACGCATCTCTCACCAGCAGCGACCTCGACACCCTCGCCGCGGAGACGGCCCGGGAGCTCGGCGCGACCAGGACGGTGCGCCTCGCCTACGACGACAGTCTCTTCGAAGGCCCAACGGTGAACCCCACCTGGCGACGCATCTACCTGGGTGAGGAGGTTGGCGGGATCACCGCGCTGCTCGTCGACCACGGCGGCTCGCAGGCGAGCGGCTACAGCCAGGACCCGTCCATGCAGGCGGCCGCGCAGTTCAAGAGGGCTCTGGCGAAGCACGGCGTGAAGGTCGCCGGCAAGCCGGCCAAGGGGACGAAGGCAGGCGCCCAGCTCGCCGTGCACCGGGGCGACACCCTGCGCGAGATCGTCGAGTACACGCTGGAGTACAGCGACAACCAGCTCGCCGAGGTGCTCGCCCGCCAGGTCGGGCTCGCGGCCGGTACGCCGACGTTCGACGGCTCCACCGCGGCGGTCACCGCCACGCTGAAGGATCTCGACATCGACACCAGCGGCCTGGTTCTCCTCGACGGGTCCGGCCTCTCCCGGCAGAACCGGATCCCGCCGGCGCTCCTGGTGAGCACGCTCCAGACCGCCGCCAGCTCCGGCCGTCCCGAGCTCGCGCCGGCGATGACCGGCCTCCCGGTCGCCGGCTGGATCGGCTCGCTCTCCCGACGGTTCAACTTCGACGCCGAGCCTGGTCGTGGCCGCGTCCGGGCCAAGACCGGCACCCTCACCGGCGTCTCCGGGCTGTCCGGCGTCGCGGTCGACGCCCGCGGCACCCCGTTCGTCGTCGTACTCATGGCCGACGGGTTCAAGCCCGAGGAGACCCTGGACGTACGTGACGCCCTCGACGACGCGATGACGGCGGTCGCGACGTGTCGATGCTCGGCATAGGGCTGGTCGGCTACGGTCGTACGCATGACCCATCGTGCTGAGGACCCCAGGCCCGCTGGAGCGACAATGGTCGACTGGGACCTGGCCGTACGCCTAGGTGCGAAGGTCGCCGGAGACGGCCCGATCGTCTCGCGCGAGGAGGCCAGGCAGGCCGTCGAGGAACTGCGCGCGGACGCTGCGAAGGCGACGGAGTTCGTGCGCGCCTTCACCGGCCTGGACGCGCCCCGCGACACCGCGCCGGTCCTGGTCGTCGACAGGCGGGGCTGGATCCAGGCCAACGCCGACACCTTCGCCACCGTGATCTCGCCGGTGGTCGACCGGATCACGGAGAAGCGCGCCCCGGGAGCCCTCACCCAGGCGGTCGGTTCCAAGGTCAGCGCCGCCGAGGTCGGCGGTCTGCTCGGGTTCATGTCCTCGAAGATCCTCGGTCAGTTCGACCCCTTCTTCGGGCCGTCCGGCCGGCTGCTGCTGGTCGCGCCCAACGCTGTCCACGTCGAGCGCGAGCTGGGGCTGGACCCGACCGACTTCCGGCTGTGGGTCTGCCTCCACGAGGAGACCCACCGCGTCCAGTTCACCGCGAGCCCGTGGATGCGTGACCATCTCTTCGCTCAGATCGAGGGCCTCTCCGAGGCGATGGACCCGTCCTCGATCTTCGACGGCGGGCTCCAGCGCGTCACCGACGCGCTCAAGGGCAACGGCAGCATCGTGGACGCGTTCGCCAAGCCCGAGCAGAAGGAGATCATCGACCGCGTCACCGGGATGATGTCGCTGCTCGAGGGCCACGCCGACGTGGTCATGGACGACGTCGGCCCCGGCGTGATCCCGAGCGTGACCACGATCCGCAAGGCGTTCAACAAGCGTCGCCAGGGCATCGGCGTGCTCGACCGCGTGCTGCGTCGCCTGCTCGGCCTGGAGGCCAAGATGGCGCAGTACCGCGACGGCGCGAAGTTCGTACGCCACGTGGTCGACCGGGTCGGCATGGAAGAGTTCAACGCCGTCTTTGTCGGCCCCGAGAACCTCCCGTCGAAGGCTGAGATCGTCGACCCGGACGCCTGGGTGACCCGGGTCCTGTGAGTCTTCACCCCTCCATCGCCGCAGTACGTCGTCCCGTCCGTGCCACGCTCGAGCAGCTCGAGCCGGGGGAAAAGGTGATCGTGGCCTGCTCCGGGGGAGCGGACTCGATGGCGCTGGCCTCCGCGGCCGTCTTCGAGGGTCACAAGCTGGGCCTGCACGTCATCGGCGCGACCGTCGACCACGGGATGCAGGACGGCAGCCGGGCACAGGCCGCGAAGGTCGTCGGACAGCTCGCCGTGATGGGCGTCGACGAGACGGTCACCGCGACGATCGAGGTCAAGGTCGACGGTGACGGCCCCGAGGCCGCGGCACGACAGGCTCGCTACGCGGTCCTCGACCAGCTCGCCGAGCGCCTCGGCGCGAGCACGATCCTGCTCGGCCACACCCGCGACGACCAGGCCGAGACGGTCCTGCTGGGCCTGACCAGGGGCTCGGGTGCGCGCAGCCTCTCCGGGATGAGAGCAGCCTTCGACCGCTATCGCCGTCCGCTGCTGGCGACGACCAGGATCGACACCGAGACGGCGTGCCAGGTCGAGGGACTCGACATCTGGCAGGACCCGCACAACCGCGACTTCGCCTACACCCGCGCGCGCATCCGCCACCGAGTCCTGCCGACCCTCGAGGAGGACCTCGGCCCCGGGGTGGCCGACGCGCTGGCCCGCACCGCCGAGCAGCTCCGCGAGGACGCCGACTTCATCGACGACATCGCCGAGGCGATGCACCGCGACCTCGACGGGACCCTCCCGGTCGAGACCCTCGCCGGGTATCCGTCCGCCGTCCGCACCCGGGTCCTCCGGCTCTCCGCCCTCGAAGCCGGCAGCCCGCCCACGGAGCTCACCCGTGAGCACGTCAAGGCCGTCGACGAGCTGGTCACCGGCTGGCGCGGACAGCGTTGGATCGACCTTCCGGGACACCTGCGCGCGAAGCGTACGAACGGTCGTATCGTCTTCGAATCGGGACCGTTCACACCGAGCCCTTAGAGTGACGGACATGGACACCGAGTACGTCGGCGACGACCTCGTGAAGACCCTGTTCACCCACGACGAGATCCAGGCGAAGGTCGAAGAGCTGGCCCGCCGGATCGAGAAGGACTACGAGGGTGAGGAGCTGCTGATCGTCGGCGTCCTGCGAGGCGCGGTGATGATCATGGCCGACCTCGCCCGAGCCTTGAACCGCCACGTCGAGATGGACTGGATGGCCGTCTCCTCCTACGGCTCCGGCACCAAGTCGTCCGGCGTGGTGAGGATCCTGAAGGACCTCGACACCGACGTCACCGGCAAGCACGTGCTCGTCGTGGACGAGATCATCGACTCCGGCCTGACCCTGACCTGGCTGACCTCCAACCTGACCAGCCGCGGCCCGGCGAGCATCGAGATCGCCACCCTGCTGCGCAAGCCCGAGGCGGTCAGCATGCCCGTCGACGTGAAGTACGTCGGTTGGGACATCCCCGACGAGTTCGTGGTCGGCTACGGCCTCGACTTCAACGAGAAATACCGCAACCTGCGCGACATCTCGACCCTCGCTCCGCACGTCTACTCCTGACACCCGGAGCCATCCTGTTACGCGGACAGCGGAACCGCACAGATGGGGCGGGCACGATTTGGCGTGTACCGTCGTTCTATATGGCAGGCACGCGGACCTGCGTGCATGTCTGACCCCGTAACGGTTGAAAGAAGCCTGTGAAGCGCATATTCAAAGGTCCCTGGCTGTGGATCGTCCTGGCAGTGCTCGGTGTGATCCTGGCGCTGCAGTATCTGGCACCTCGCAACGGTGGCGACGAGATCACCACGAATCAGTTGACGTCGTTCATCCAGAAGGACCAGGTCAAGGAGATCACGTTCGTCGACGGCGACCAGGAGATCAAGGCGACCCTGGTCAAGGACGCCCGCAAGGGCAGCGCCGAGGTCACGACCTCGTGGGTCGACGGTGACCAGGAAACGCTCATCGAGATGGTGCGCAAGACCCAGGCCGAGGGCGACAACCTCGAGAAGTTCAACTCCGAGGTGGCCAAGCCCTCCGTGCTCGGCTCGATCCTGAGCTTCGTACTGCCGTTCGCGCTGATCATCATCCTGTTCCTGTTCATCATGAACTCGATGCAGGGTGGCGGCGGCCGCGGGGTCATGCAGTTCGCCAAGTCCAAGGCGAAGCTGATCACCAAGGACATGCCGAAGACGACCTTCGCCGACGTCGCCGGTGCTGACGAGGCGGTCGAGGAGCTCCAGGAGATCAAGGAGTTCCTGCAGGAGCCGGCGAAGTTCCAGGCGGTCGGCGCCAAGATCCCCAAGGGCGTGCTGCTCTACGGCCAGCCCGGCACCGGTAAGACCCTGCTCGCGCGTGCCGTCGCGGGCGAGGCCGGCGTGCCGTTCTACTCGATCTCCGGTTCGGACTTCGTCGAGATGTTCGTCGGTGTCGGTGCGAGCCGTGTCCGCGACCTGTTCGAGCAGGCGAAGGAGAACGCCCCCGCCATCGTCTTCATCGACGAGATCGACGCCGTCGGTCGTCACCGCGGTGCCGGCATGGGCGGTGGCCACGACGAGCGCGAGCAGACGCTCAACCAGCTCCTCGTGGAGATGGACGGCTTCGACGTACGCGGCGGGGTCATCCTGATCGCGGCCACCAACCGTCCCGACGTGCTCGACCCGGCGCTGCTGCGCCCGGGCCGCTTCGACCGCCAGATCCAGGTGGACGCTCCCGACCTCGCCGGTCGCGAGAAGATCCTGCAGGTCCACGCCCGCGGCAAGCCGCTGGCCGGTGACATCGACCTCGACGGCGTCGCCCGACGGACCCCCGGGTTCTCCGGTGCCGACCTGGCCAACGTGCTCAACGAGGCCGCGCTGCTGACCGCTCGCAGCGACGAGAAGCTGATCACCAACAAGGCGCTGGACGAGGCCATCGACCGGGTCATCGCCGGCCCGCAGAAGCGCACCCGCCTGATGAGCGAGCAGGAGAAGCTCATCACGGCCTATCACGAGGGTGGCCACGCGCTGGTCGCCGCAGCCCTTCCGGGCCCGGACGTGGTCCAGAAGATCACGATCCTGCCGCGCGGCAAGGCGCTGGGCTACAACCTGGTGATGCCCGACGACGACCAGTACAGCCAGACGCGCTCGGCGATGCTCAACAAGCTCTCCTACATGCTCGGTGGTCGCGCCGCGGAGGAGCTCATCTTCCATGACCCGACCACGGGCGCCGGCAACGACATCGAGAAGGCGACCAGCCTCGCCCGCGCGATGGTCACCCAGTTCGGCATGACCGAGCGCCTGGGGGCGATCAAGCTCGGTGAGTCCAACGGCGAGCCGTTCCTGGGCCGCGACATCGGTCACCAGCGGAACTACTCCGAGGAGGTCGCGGCCATCGTCGATGACGAGACCAAGAAGCTCCTCGCGACCGCTCACCAGGAGGCCTTCGACATCCTCGAGGAGAACCGGGACGTCCTCGACAGCCTGGTCCTGGAGCTCCTCGAGAAGGAGACCCTCTCCAAGCACGAGGTCGCCGAGATCTTCGTGCCGCTGCGTCGCCGCGACCCGCGCCCGGCTTGGACCGGTTCCGACACCCGTCGTCCCTCCGACCGCCCCGCGGTCGAGATCCCGCGGTGGATCGTCGAGCGTGACAAGGAGAACCTCGCCAAGGCGATCCGTGCCGCCGGTCGACAGTCCGGTGTCCAGTCCGGGAACCAGCCCGCCAACGGTGTCGACCTCGCCAAGCCGTCCGAGGCCGGCTCGTCCGAGGGCACCCCGCCCGCCTGAACGATCAGAAGACGATCAGATGTCTGAGACCTTCGACGAGGTAGCGCCCGTCCACGTCCCCGAGCGGGACGTGGCGGACGTTCCTACCTTCGACCAGAAGCGGGCCGAAGCGGCAGTGCGCGAGCTGCTCTACGCGATCGGGGAGGATCCCGACCGCGAGGGGCTGATCGAGACCCCCGCTAGGGTCGCCCGGGCCTACCAGGAGGTGACCCGCGGGCTGCACCAGACGCCCGAGGAGGTCCTCACCACGACCTTTGATCTCGGCCACGACGAGATGGTCCTGGTCCGTGACATCGAGCTGTGGTCGATGTGCGAGCACCACCTGGTCCCGTTCACGGGTGTCGCCCACGTCGGCTACATCCCGGCGACCTCCGGCAAGATCACCGGGCTGTCCAAGCTCGCCCGGTTGGTCGACGTCTATGCCAAGCGGCCGCAGGTCCAGGAGCGACTCACCACCCAGGTGGCCGACGCGCTCATGGACCTCCTCGACGCGCGAGGCGTCATCGTGGTCGTCGAGGCCGAGCATCTCTGCATGACGATGCGCGGCGTCAAGAAGGCCGGCGCGCGCACGATCACCAGCGCCGTACGCGGCACGATGCGCTCCAACGCCACCACCCGGGCCGAGGCGATGGCCCTGATCCGGGGCGGAACGCGCTGACCCTGCCGGATAGGGTCGAACTGTGCAGGTCATGGGGATCGTCAACGTCACGCCCGACTCGTTCAGCGACGGTGGGCGGTTCTTGGCGACCGACGATGCGGTGGCTCATGGCCACGCACTCCTGGCGCAGGGCGCGGACCTGCTCGACATCGGTGGCGAGTCGACCCGGCCGGGGGCGACCAGGCCTCTGGTCGCCGATGAGCTGGCTCGGGTGGTGCCGGTCATCGAGACGCTGTCCCACGAGGGGGCGACCCTCTCGGTCGACACCATGCGGCCCGAGGTCGCCGAGGCCGCGCTGAAGGCCGGGGCCAAGATCATCAACGACGTCTCGGGCGGCCTGGCCGACCCGGGGATCTTGAAGGTGGCCGCCGACCACGGCGCGACGTACGTCGTGATGCACTGGCGCGCCCACGGCGCGGAGATGCAGCACGAGGACCATCTCGTCTACGCCGACGGAGTGGTCGCCACGGTCAAGCAGGAGCTGGAGCAGCGGATCGAGGCGGCGCGGTCGGCGGGGATCCAGGACGACAACATCGTGATCGACCCCGGGCTCGGCTTCTCCAAGACGGCCGATGACAACTGGCGTCTCCTGGCGGGGGTGGAGGAGTTCCACAAGCTCGGCTTCCCGCTGCTCATCGGCGCCAGCCGCAAGGCGTTCCTCGGCCGCCTGCTGGCCGCACCCGACGGCACGCCGCGCCCGGTGACCGAGCGGGAGAGCGCCCACGATGCGATCACCGTCTTCCTTGCGCAACGCGGCGTCTGGGCCACGCGTGTTCATGACGTACGCGCCGCCAAGGACGCCCTCGCGGCGACAGCGAAACTCGAGACGACCGAAGCGAGAGAGACCGTTCGATGAACATCGCAGAACCTGCGGACGAAATTCAGATCCTCGGTCTGGAGTGCTTCGGCCACCACGGAGTCTTCGACTTCGAGCGCCGTGAGGGGCAGAAGTTCATCATCGACCTGGTCATCGGCACCGACTCCCGCAGGGCCGCGGAGACGGACGACTTGCATGACACCGTCGATTACGGAAGTCTCGCAATGGCGGTCAAAACCAATGTTGAGCGCGACCCGGTGGACCTCATCGAAACGCTTGCCCAGCGGATCGCGGACATTTGCCTTGCAGACATCCGCGCGCTTTGGGTACGTGTTACGGTTCACAAACCGGGGGCGCCTATCGAAGCGACGTTCAAAGACGTCACCCTGACGATCACCCGGAGGCAGAGCACGTGACAGAGGTACCCAACCCGTACATCATCGACGCCGACACGCTCACCGGGGAGATGCGGCCGATTCGACGGGCGGTGCTGTCGTTGGGCTCCAATCTCGGGGACCGGTTGGCAAATCTGCAGGACGCGTTGAACACTCTCGCCGAGACCCCGGACGTCTGGGTGACCACGGTCTCACCGGTCTACGAGACCGAGCCGGTCGACTCGCCGGAGGGCGCTGAGCTCTACCTCAACGCGATCGTCCTCGCCGACACCACCCTCACGCCGACGCGTCTGCTCGAGCGCTCGCTCACCATCGAGGACGCCTACGGTCGCTCGCGCAGCGGTATCTTCAACGAGCCGCGCACGCTCGACATCGACGTCATCTCGGTCGGCGACAAGATCCTCGAGGAGGAGTCGCTGACGCTGCCGCACCCGCGTGCACACGAGCGCGCCTTCGTGCTCAAGCCGTGGCTCGACCTGGAGCCGAACGCTGATCTGCCGGGTGTGGGTCCGATCGCCGAGCTGCTGGAGAAGTCCGGGCAGAGCGGCATCACTCGCCGCGACGACCTCGTTCTCGAGCTCTGAGCCGGACCTGAGCGCGACACCCGAGGACCCCGACCAGGGTCCTGAGAAGGATCCCGCCGACGACGAGCGCCGGCTCCGCCCGATGTCGGGCGGAGCCATCACGGCGTGGGCCGTCATCGGGATCGTCGGCGGCTGGCTGACTCATCCCGTGCTGGAGGCCTGGCGCGGGGTCGCGCCGGTGATCACCTGGGCGCAGCCGATGCTGCTGCTGCTGATCGCGGCAACGCTGGGCGTCACGGCCTGGGTCACCCACCGCCAGCTACAGGTACGCGGTGAGCGGATCGAGGCTCATCAGGCGGTCAACCGGCTCGTGCTCGCCCGTGCCTGCGCCTTGGTCGGAGCGCTCCTTGCCGGCGGTTACCTGGGCTACGCGATCAGCTGGCTGGGCTACGACATGAGCACGACCGCGGGGGATCGGCTGGTGCGTTCGGCCGTGGCAGCGGTCGCCGGGGCCACGATCGTCATCGCCGCTCGACTCCTCGAACACGCCTGCCGGGTCCGCAAACCCGATGAAAACTAGCCGTACCGTGGAAGCATGCCTTCCCCATCCGCAACTTCAGTCACACGCAGGCGTCAGCGCAGCACACGCCTGACGGTTGCTGTAGCCCTGCTGGCGCTGGCCGCCATCACGATCACCGCTGCGGTGGCCTCCGGGTCATGGCTGGTCGTCGTGCTCGCGGCCGTTCTCGGGCTCGCCTGTGGCGCAGCCGCAACCAAGATCACCCACTCCGAGCTTCTCCAGACCCGCCGCGACTGGGCGCGCGACCGTGCCGAGCAGGCTCAGGCCTTCCGCGTCGAGTCCGAGAAGCGGGCCGAGGAGAACGCCGAGTTCCGCGAGCACATGGACGCCAAGCTCGCCGACCGCGTCCAGGCTGTCGAGGAGCTCGAGGCAGCCCTGGCCGCTGCTCACCAGCGCGCAGCCGAGGCGGTCCGCCGCCGCGGCGAGGAAGCTCGTCGGGCCGCCCAGGCCGAGATGCGCGGAGAGCAGCTCGAGGTGAGGCTCCAGGCCGTCGAAGCGGATGCCGCGGAGGCGGCCATCCGGGTCGCCGAGCTGGAGTCCGAGCTGGACGCCGTACGCGCCGAGCTGGAGGCCGAGCGCACCAGCTGGAGCGGGGCTCAGTCCGCCTGACCGGCGACCGACACACAGATGTATGAATGGTGACGGGATCCCTACAGCGTCGCCGCATTCGGATCCGAAGCGCACGAAATGACGCCCCGATGCCCAAACAGGTACTCGGGCGGGTAACTGCCGGACGACTGGCTCGTTAGGATTTTCCGGAACGGGTGACGCATCTGTCGCGTCCCAGCGAACTGTGGTGACGCTGCGACGAGAGTCGTTGGAAGGGGGAAACCGGTGACGTTGATCGCCGAAAGGGCAGTCACGATCACTGAAGGCCTCGTCTACCTGCGCGACCTGATGGCGACGTACGCCAGGAGGACACCGGTCACCTCGGTCGCCGTGCTCGGCAATGCTCCGCTGGGGCCCAGCGATGAGCGTGCGCAGGCGATCGACGACTCAGACCTGGTCATCCGGGTCAACAGCTTCGTGCTCGACGAACCCGGTGGCCCGCGCGCTCAGGGGTCGCGAACAGACGTCGTGGTCTGGAACCGGATCACCCGCCCGACGCGGCACACCTTCGACCGCTACCGGGAGCGTCTCTACCTCCTCGCCGAGCCGATGCGCTTCCACGGCCGTCCCGAGGTGTGGCCGATGTCGTGGCCGCCCGATCTGGGCTTCGTACCCCTCCCCAACGCGGAGGTGCTCCCGCGGATCGGCGACGAGCTCGACATCCCCTGGCGGACCGAGAAGCTGGCGCCGACCACGGGCTTCACCGCCGCGTGGCTGGCGGTCAGCCTGTTCCCTGAGGCCGACATCCGGATGTCCGGGTTCTCGTTCGTCGACGACCCGGGGCAGACGGAGTGGACCTACCAGGTCGGCGGATCCTCGCCGGTGGCACGGGAACATCGGATCGAGGCGGAGGCGCGTGTGATGACCGACTGGCTCAAGGAGGAACGGGTGTCTCTATGGCGTTGAACCGACTGCGCGGCGAGGTCATCAGGAAAGTCAGATCCGCTGCCGACGCCGAGGAGTCTCGGGCCATCATCGAGGAGCTGCGGGCGATCACGGACCGGCAGCGGGTCCGCATCGCTGACCTCGAGCGCGAGCTCGCTCGGGTCAGCCCGCAGGTCGCGGCCCTCGAAGCGCGCCTGGAGAGTCTGCGCGAGACCGTCGAGCGGGGCAACATCGCCACCGGCGCCGCGGCGGGCGGCAACGTCGACACCGCCTCGATCTGGGCCGAGATCCAGCGTCAGCAGGAGCAGGTACGTGCCCGCATCACCGCAGCCATGCGCTTCGAGGAGCGGTTGCGACGACTCGAGGACGGCAACCGCGTTGGGTGAGCTCAGGTCGCAGGCCGCACTTAGTGTCGTCATACCGTTCCACAACGTAGAGCCCTACTTTCAGACCTGCCTGGAGTCGCTTCGGACCCAGACCTTCTCCGACTTCGAAGTGGTCATGGTCGACGATGCGTCCACCGATGGATCCGCCGAGATCGCCGATCGGTTCGCTTCGGTGGATCCGCGATTCCGGCTGGTCTCCTCGGCGAAGGTCGGTGTCGGGGTCGCCCGGAACATCGGCGTCGAGAACAGCCGGGGCGATCTCCTGGCGTTCGTCGATGCCGACGACTACGTGCCGGAGTATGCCTACGAGCTGATGACGGACACGTTGGCCAAGACGGGCTCCGACTTCGTGGCGGGCAACGCTCGTCGCTTCGACTCGGTGTCGGTCTGGCAGTCGTGGTCTCATCGGCGGCCGTTCGTCACCACCCGCATGGCGACGCACTGCAAACGAACCCACATCCTGGGCATCGACCGCTACATCTGGAACAAGGTCTACCGGCGCGACTTCTGGGACTCCGCGGGCCTCAGCTACCCGGACATGCTGTACGAGGACTACCCGGTCGCCCTTGCCGCGCACATCCGCGCCCGCCAGGTCGACGTCCTCGCCGAGCCGGTCTACTACTGGCGTCACCGCGACGGTGGCGAGGCATCGATCACGCAGAGCCACTGGCACCTCGACAACATCGAGGACCGCGTACGTTCGGCCGAGATGCTGTTCGAGATGGTCGAGGAGCAGGCTCCCTACCTCGCCGACCTGGTGAAGTCGCATCTCACCGCGACGGACGTCCAGGTGCTCGCCCGATCGATCGAGGACCACCCGGCCGACGAGTCCGGACGCATCTTCGACCTCGCCGCGCGCTACCTGGCGCGGATCGACGACAAGATCCTCGATCGACAAGGGCCGTTCGAGCGACTCGTGTTCGACCTGCTGAAGCGCCGCCAACGCGATGCGCTGATCTCGTTGACCCGGTATCGAGCCGAGAACGGGACCCTGGCGCCGCTGGCCCGACGAAAGGACGGCTGGTACGCGAAGCTCCCGGCCTTCGAGGACGCCACCGTCGGCGCCCCCGACTCGGTCTTCCGCCTGGCCCCCGCCTACCTGAAGCCCAAGGCCGTGGCCACGGAGGCCTGGTGGAGCGGGTCCCGGATCGCGGTCCGGGTCAACGTCGGCGTCAACACCCTCGCGCTCGCGCGACGGACGCGCTTCAAGGTGTGGCTGCAGAGTCCCGCGGGCACCAAGATCCCGGTGGATCACGTTGTCAGGCCGCGGGCGATCGCGTTCGGTCAGTCCGACAGGTCCACGCTCGAGCTGAGCATCGATCCATCGCGACTGGCGGGCGATCGCCAATGGCGCCTCATGATCAGCATCCGCAACCGCGATGTACGCGACGTGATCCAGGTGTCGACCTCGGGAGACGGCCGCGAGCGGTGGCAGGGCTGGCGGCGTATCGGCAACCGCTGGTGTCGCCCAGGACGCCTTCCGGGGGGCTTCGGCGTCACCGTCCGCGACCTTCCGGACGCGTGGGTGGACCACACCACGGACCTCGGCGACGAGATCGAGATCCGGGGCGCCTTCCGTTGCAAGCCTCCTGCGCACGCAGAGCTGACCCTCACCGACCGCAGCGGTGCGGTGGTGACTCACCCGCTGACCATCGGGGAACGAGGCGACCGAGGCATCACCCCGTGGCGGTTGACGGTGCCCGTCGACGCCATCCTCGAGAAGTCCGGGATGGACATGCCCATGGAGGAGATCGTGCCGACCCGGGTGAAGCTGGTCCGGAACGGGCGTACGTCCCCGCTGCCGGTGCACCCGGACTTCCTCGGTTCTCGATCGCTGATGAAGGGGCGCGCGGTGAACGCCACCCGCGATCCGAACGGGTGCTTCGTCATCACCGCGGCCCACGACCGTCCGGTCGTTCATGATGCGTGGTGGCAGGGCCAGAAGCTGATCCTGCGCGGTCCGGACGGTCCGCGGCTGGCATCCACCGGTGCGCTGCTCCGGACCTGGCCGACCCCGGAGAGACCCCTCGACATCCCGCTGGACGTGGTCGATCGTGACGGGGTCTTCCTGATCACCGTCCCGGTGGGCGCGGTGCGCGACGCCGCCGTCGAGCACGATGTCTGTGCGACATCGTCGTGGTCGTTGCTGGACGGCCGCGAGCACAAGCCGATCGTCGTGGCCCGTGAGCTCGGGGAACGGGTGCCCCAGCCTGTCGCGAGCGAGGCAGCGAAGCTCGAGTTCGGCTGGTCCGACGAGATCCACCTGCGGCTCGCGCCGGTCACGCCCATCGAGGCGTGACCGGCACGCGCCACTAGCGCCTGACCGCGCGCCGGAGCGCGCCGAGAGCCCTTCTGAGCAGGCGAGCCGCGCGTCGGGCGCCGGGAATGCGTCCGAGGCGGTCCCGGGTCCGCGACGGGACGCTCGAGGCGCGTTTGGCGGCCCGGGTGATGGAGGTGGCCTGCTGAGCGCTCAGCTGATCCTCCAGGTCCTTGATCCGACTGTTGAGGGCAGCGACGTCGCGTCGGGCTGCGGTGCGGACCTCGTGGGTCATCGTCTGCCGCTGACGCATCTGCTGCTTGAACCAGGTCACCTGACCACGAAGCGCTTCGTTCTCGTCCATCAGCTTCCGCAGCTCGCTCGTGTCGGCCTCGGCCGGCGACGTCCGGCGGGCGAACACAGGAGCCATCCCGTTCGACGAGAGCGCGGACTCCCTCCGCTCGCGCACCCGGCGTACGTCCGCAGGGGTCACCACGGTGTCGACGGTCGCTGCGAGAAGGACGGCGAGCTCGTCCCGCCCGCACCCGGCGGGCCAGGGGTGCCGCCATCCGGCGACGCAGATGAACGCGGCGAGCTCGTCCAGCAGCCCCAGCAGGATCTCTTCGGCGGAGTCGCCGAGTCTCACCGCCGAGTCGTGGACCGGCACGAGACGGTCGGCGTCGAGGCCGATCTCGTCGACCTGGAGACCGCGCCAGCGCTCAGGGTCGCTTTCCACCGCCTCGCGCAGCCGGCGTACGCGGCTGCGCAGGCCCGAGGCGTCCCGTCGTGCCGAGTCGCGCATGGCTTCGACCAGCCAGGAGCGGTCGGGAGCGGTCCATGACGTCTCGTTGCCGCTCCGGTCGACCCCGAGGACCGACCCGATCGTGAGGCCCCGGGTGACCAGCCAGCCGCCGGCGGCTGCCGTGACTCCCAAGGTGTCCAGCGTCTGGGCCAGCGCGGGCTGCAGCTCGCGCAGCGTGGTGGTTTCGGCGGGTCGGCCATGAGCGATGGCGAGCGCAGCCGAGCACGCGTCGGGAGCTGCGGCCAAGGTGGGAGAAGCGGCGTCGGGCCACAGGGCGTATCCGTGGCCTCCGAGCCGTGCGCTCGCATCGACGAGGCTCCGGGGGTGTGCACGATCATGGATCGGGAACGACCAGTCGGCATCCTCGTTGGATGCTTCCGGGGCGACGGCCCTGAGCTGTTCGAGCGGGGATCCTGGGTTGGAGACAACCACTGCCAGACGAGAGTCGCGTGTCGCCAGGCGGGCGAGGTGCACGGAGATCGTGTGCCAGTCCGCAGGGGCCGCATCGATCGACGAGACCCGCCCGAACCCGTCCAGCGCGATCACGGCGTCGGCCGGCTGATCGGGGGTCCAGGAGCGAAGGTCACCGCAGACGACGTCGACAGACCTGTCGGCGTACCGCTCGGACACGACCTGCGCGTCGGTGTGTGTCCGGAGGACGAGGGTGGTCCTCGAGGCGAGGCCGACCACGGCATCGAGCAGCCCGAGGTCGTGCGGACCGACGACGAGGAGGTGAGCGGCATCGCTCGCCGTGGCAACCGCGACGCGGGTCAGGACCGGTCCGCGAGGGCACGGGTCAGCGCTGGTCAGATCAGACCAGTCGTACATGTCTCCCGAGACGATCTCGTAGGCGTCGCTCTTCGAGACGGTGTCGATGTCGTTCATCCAGTGGGCTCCCATCCGAAGAGCGCGCGAAGCTCGGCAGGAGACGCCATGGCGTCCAGCCCGAGCTCGCGCACGGTCGTGGCGCGTACTTCCTCTGCATCGGTCTCTACTCCGTGGAACTCCGGGAACAGGCGTTTGGCCTGCTCGTTCCCGTCCCGCACGCTGGCGTCCCTGACGTCGGAGAAGGTCATCGGGTCACCGTAGACCGCGACCTCGGAGCCGACCGAGGCTCCGTAGAAGATCGCCGTGGTCAGTCGGTTCGAGGCGACCCGACGGTGACGGATCTGCTCTGCGTACTGCTTGTGGAGGAAGCGGGTGTCCGTGCCCTGCCGCAAGGTGCCTCGCTTGCCGTGGCAGATGACCCGGAACCCGGCGTCCTCGTAGCGGCGCCGGACCTCCGGCATCTCGTACTCGATCCAGTAGAGACAGACGGTCACCGGACCGTCCTCGGTGTCTCTGATCTGCGAGATCAGTCGGTCGTGATCGCCGCTGACCTGGCCGTGGTCCCAGGTGTGGAACGGGTAGAAGATCGTTCCTTCGCGCTCATCAGCCGGTGGCACGGGCTCGGTGTCCTTCTTGAGGTCGAGCAGGTAGTTCCACGGCGCGCCGATCACCGCGTAGTCGCGCCAGCCGATCGCCTGACCGCGGCGCAGGTTCGCGTGAGACCAGACGAACTTCGGGAAACCGTAGGGCGGCGCGTGACCCGGACCGAAGCCGTGAAGGAGGTTCCAGCCGTGTTGGAGCACGCCCCAGATCGGCCGCGGCTCCTCAAAGGGGAGTCCGCAGTACTCGGACAGGATGTGTGCATGTCCGTACCAGTGATTGCTCGTGTCCAAATGTCAGTCTCCGAGATCTAGCGAACAGACTCGGGCGGCTCAGGTCGCACGCCGAGGCTTGTCAGAGTGTATGCGCGTTTTTCAGTGTGGTTTGACCGCCGCCACGAGCACCGAGGAACCGAACGGCAGATCCAGCCTGCCCAGCAGCCGCTCGTCGATGCGGGTCGCGCCGAGCAGGAGTCTCTCCGTCGCAGGCGAGACCGTGGGGAGCGGAGCGACGGCGCCCTCGGGGAGAGCGTCGGTCAGACCACGCTCCTTGAACCGGGTGACCAGACGCTGGGCGGCGAACATCGGGAACGTCCCGGTGAAGCCGTACGTCGCTCGCACGGGTGACAGCCCAGCGGCCTCGATCGCCTCGACCGCCCGCCGCCGGGTGTAGCGCCGGTGATGGTGGTTGTGGATGTCGTGGCTGGTCCAGGCCCAGTTGTACGCCGGCACGGACATGAGGAAGCGGCCGCCGGGAGCCAGAACGCGCTCGATCTCGGCGAGGGCGGTGTCCTCACGATCGCAGTGCTCGATGACGTCGAAGGCCGAGACCACGTCGAAGGAGCCGTCGGCGAAGGGAAGCCCGGTCACGGAGCCGCACACGCCACCGGCTGTCAGCCCGCGCGGGTCGACGTCGAGGGAGACGTGATGCTCGGCGGTGCCTTCGAGCCAGGTGACGCTGGGTCCGTCGGCGCTGCCGACGTCGAGCAATCGGCGTGGGGTGCCCACGTACGGCTTCATGACGGTCTCGAGGATCCGGGTGCGCGCTCGATACCACCAGTAGTCGCTCTGGGCGATCGAAGGAGATCCGCCGGCCTTGCCCACCAGCATGTCCGTCTGGGGCATCGGATGAAGCTGGGTCATCGGATGGAGATCTCGCTCACTTGGGTCGGGAGTGCGGACGTCCCAGCAGCGTAGGCCAATGCGATCTCGTCGGCGGTGCGACGCACGCCGACGGAGAAAGGTGTCTGAGACCTTTGCCCGAGCTCCGGCCAGACGACGCTGCGGACCCGCAGGTCGCGGGTGTGGCTGGGGGTGCCGGCCCCCGGGAGTCGTAGCCTCGCCCGTCGTCTGAAGATCCGGTTGGTCTCTCCGATGACGGCTGAGAGGGTCACGCCGGTGCCGGTGGCCAGGATCTTGACGACGGCGTTCGTGCCGGAGCTCCGGGCGTGCTCGTGGAGCCCGTCGAGGGCCGCGACGACCATCTCGGCGCAGTCGCCGACGTAGAGGTAGTCCCGGATGGTGTCGAAGGAGACCCAGACCGGCAGCGGGGTGCCGCGCAGGTGGGCCAGGCACAGCTGGGAGACGAGGCCCTGGGGCTTGGAGAGCGCTTGACCCGGGCCGTAGAGGTTGGTGATCCGGCCGAGCAGCGCGACGGATCCGGTCTCGGCGCAGAACTCGGTCAGCGCCTCCTCCATCGCCAGCTTGGCCCTGCCGTACGCCACCAGCGGGCGAGGCTCGGAGTGCTCCGTGAACGGGGGATCGGCCGAGCCTGCGTAGACGCCGCCGGCGGAGGAGGCGAAGAAGAAGGCGAGGCGGATGTCGGGCGGCAGCGCTGCCCCCAGGTCGTCGAGCACGTCGCGGAAGAGCGACACCTCGGTCTCGAGCTCGTCCGCCGGCGTGGCGACGATGCCGGCACCGGCACACCAGGCGATGTTCACGCGTCCGCCCGCCCTCGACGCAGACGCCGAGCCGAGGAACGAGGTGAGCTCGGACCTCAGGACGTCACGGGCGGCGATCGGGTCGTGCCACGGCACGCTCACCGTGCTCACGGGCGACTCGGAGCGCTCCAGCGAGAGGCGTACGTGGCGACCGAGCAGACCGCCACTGCCGACGACGAGCGTCGGGGGTCTGCTCGCGTCGCCGGTCCCGATCATTCGGGCCGGCCGGGACCGGGCCCGTGGCGGAGCGGACCGTTCGCCGGGTCGCTGACGACCACGTAGAGCGGCTTGCCCATCGCCATGTTGACGGCCATGCCGAGGTATTCGGCGATCACGCCGAGAGTGAGCATGATCGCGCCGGAGCAGACCAGGATGGCCGCCATCAGCGAGGTCCAGCCCTGGACGTCGACGCCGCCGGCCAGACGCGCGACGACGAGAGCGACCGCGAGGACGATGCCGGAGGTCGCGAGCAGGGCCCCGCAGACGCTGACCGTACGCAGCAGGCGGGTGCCGCCGGTGAGCACCATCCGCCAGAAGTGGGACATCAGCGAGCGATAGCTGTAGCCGGAGGGCCGCTCGCCCTCCTCGCGCAGCTCCACCGGGCACGTCACCACGTCGGAGATGACCCAGCTCAGCGCGACGTCGAGGTAGACCCCGTTGGCCGCGTAGGCGGACACGCTGCGGCCGTACTCACCCAGGATGAGGCGGAAGCTGTTGAACTGCCGGGCGCGGCCACCGGGCATGACGCGGTCGATGAGGACCTTCGATCCGCGCGAGGCCAGGTTGCGCAGCGGCCCGTGAGGTGGCGGGTTGGTGGGGCGGGCGTAGACGAGCGCGGCCTGCTCGCCGAGCGCGGTGTCGAGCATCGGCAGGATGTACGCCGGGTCGTGCTGCCCGTCCTCGTCCATCGTGACGATCCAGTCCGAGCCGGACGAGGCCAGGCCGGCAAGGGTGGCGGCGTGCTGGCCGAAGTTGCGGCTCAGCCAGATCGGACGAACGATGTCGTACTTCTCCGCGAGCTGACGGATGGCGATGTCCGAGCTGTCCGGGCCGTGGTCGTGGACCAGGAGGATCTCGGTGACGCGCCCCTCGTGACCGTTCGTGGTGGTGAACGGTTCGACGAGGTCGACGATCTCGCTCACCACACCAGGAAGCGTCTCGGCACCGCGGTAGACCGGGATGACGACAGAGACGGTGTGGGTGAGGGACATCGCTAGGAAAATAGCGCATCCGGAGTGGTTTCGGTGTACTCGGTGTAGGTGTTTTGTTGGCATGATCGCGCGGGTGACTGCAGACCCGGCAACCGTAGGCGCCGAACCCGACGCGAAGCCTCCCTCGGACCGCACGTTCTCGGACGGCACCGTCTCGGGCCGGTCCTGGTCCGGTCTCCTGCCGGGGGTGCTGGTCGTCGTCGCGACGCTCGTGCTCGCGGTGCGCATCGCCGGTGTCGGCATCGGCGAGGCGCTGCTCTTCGCCGGTTATGTGCTGGCGTTCCTCACCTTCCCGGGCACCGTGGTGTGGCGGGCGGTCGCGAAGCCGGGGCCGAACCTCGGGAACGACCTGATCCTCGGCACCATCCTCGGGCTCGTCCTGGAGATCCCGCTCTACCTCCTGCTGCGGCTGTTCGATCTCACCCCGCTGATCTACGGCTATCCCGTCGCCGTGCTCGTCGTCGCGCTGGTCGTCGTCTGGCGGCGCCGCCGATGGTTTGGGCCCGTGGTGATCGGCAGGGAGAGCCTGTGGTCGTGGGCCGGTGCGGCGGTGGCAGGCGTACAAGTTCTTCTGGTCACGAACCAGATGTGGTCACACAGACCGATCGACGCGCTGCGGGCGCCGTATGTCGACGAGCCCTTCCATCTGGCGATCGCCGGCGATCTGCTGCACCACTTTCCCGCCCAGATGCCGTGGGTGGAGGGCACGCCGCTCTTCTACCACTGGCTGGTCTACGTCCACCTGGCGTCGGCAGCGACGGTCACCCACATCGAGCTCATCGTGCTGATGCGCAGCCTGTCGATCGCGTTGCTCGTCCTGCTCGCGGTCGGTGGAGCGTACGCAGCGGCCACCCGCCTCACGGGACGGAGCTGGCCTGGGTTCGTCGCTGCCCTCGTCTTCGCCATGGGTGCCACTCCGGACTTCTTCGGCTGGACGAGCCTGGTCAGCCCCGCGCAGCTGGCCTTCGACTCCGTCACACGTGCGTTCGACAGTCCGACGCACGCTCTCGTGATGCCGCTCCAGATGGTCCTGATGGTGCTGGTCGTCGAGATGATCCGAAGCGATCGGTGGCGCTGGGGGCCGTGGCTGCTGACCGTGGTCGTCATGGTCGCGGTGGCCGGCGCGAAGTCGTCTGCGCTGCCGACGATCATCGCCGGCCTGTTCCTGGCGCTCGTGATCTCGGCAGTGCTGCGCCGCAGGCGGACGGCCCTCACCGTGGCCGCGGCGCTCGGGTCGGCTGTCGTCGTCTTCCTGGTCGCACAGCAGGTGTTCTACGGAGGCGGCACCCGGGCGACGTCGATCGATCTCAACGGAAGCACGGTCCAGCGGCTGGGCGTGCTGATGCTGCCGGAGGGGGAGACGTTGCCCGGCTCGGCGCCGTTCTCCATCTGGATCAGCTTCACCGTCGGGTTCGTCCTCGTCGCCATCCCGTTGATCGTGGGCCTGGTGCGCGGCGCCTGGCGACGGCCCGATCGGGTGTTCCTGGCGGGCACCTGGGCCGCCGGCGCCGGCGCGCTCATGGTGCTGAGCCATCCGGCTCTGAGCCAGGCGTACTTTCTCCTGGGCGCCAGCGGGTTCATCGCTGTTGCCACCGCAGTCGCGCTCTCGGACATCGTCCCCGTCGACCTGTCGTTCCGCGACGGCGTCCGGTTCGTCGGCTGCGCCGCTCTCGGCGGGCTTGCCCTCGTGACCGCGAGACTGTTGGTGGGTGGTGACATGCCGGCAGACGGCTCGGTCTTCACCTCGACGTTGCTGACCCAGCTCGCCATCGGGCTGCTGGTGCTGGCTGTTGCGGTCGTCATCGTGCTCATGTACGCCAAGCGCTCGACGATCGCGACGCTCCCGGCGATCGTGGCGCTGGTGCTGGGGGTCATGCTCGCCGGGGCACCGCAGACCGTCGCTCTCGCTGTGGCCGGCCCCGCGCTTCCCCGGGCACCCGACACGGACATCATCGGCCCCGGTGGAGTCGCCGCCGCCCGCTTCGTCCGCGGGCACTCGCAGCCGGACGAGCTGATCGCGACCAACGCCCACTGCATCGGTCTGCCCGTGCCCGACTGCGACCGCCGGAACTTCTGGATCGCGGCGTACGCCGAGCGCCGGGTCCTGGTGGAGGGGTGGGCCTACATCGACCCGTTGGTCGTCGGGCAGCCGTCCACGGACCTCAACAACTCGGCGTACCTGCCCTTCTGGGACCCGGAGCTGCTCGAGGCCAACGACGCGGCCATCACGGACCCGTCACCGGCGACGATCGCCACGCTGCGCGACGACCACGACGTCGACTGGATCGTCGTCGACCGTCGTTATCGGGCCGACCTCCCGGGCCTGCGCCGCGAGCTCGGCCAGCCGCGTTTCAAGCGCGGGCTTTACTCCGTGTTCGACCTGCGCTAGCGCCGAGGCCCGATCACGCCCACGTCAACGGCGCAGGAGGCCACGGAGCCGCCCCCGCTGTGAGGTCTTCTCGGCTTCCCGTTCCCGCCGGCGAGCGCGGCCGGCCTCGACCTCCTGCTGGATCTCCTCCGGAATCGTGTGCAGACCCTGCATGACCAGCTTGACGACCTGCATCACCTCGTCGCCAGGGATGGTCGCGTAGTCGCCGATGTTGTATTCGGGGAAGCTGCTCTGCTCGATCATGTCGGTGAAGGAGAAGCCGCCGAGCTTGCCGATGAGGAGATTGTCCTCGCGATAGTCGGCGAGCAGCTCCTGGCGGAACTCCGGGGTCATGTAGACCGCGCTGGAGTCGTTCCAACCCAGCTGGGTGGTCAAGGTGACGTACTCGCCACGGAGGATCTGGATCCACCTCAGCCGGGTGGCCTTCCACGAGTCGGCACCTCGGAGCCGACCACGCATCGGTGCCGCAGCCACGATCGGGGCCAGATGCCGGGCGGTCTCGACGGTCCGCCAGCCGGATCCCACGTTGCTGGTCCCAGCTCCATCACCCTGGATCGGGAGCTCGCACGTGTCGAGGAAGTCCGCGACGGCGTTGCCGTTGCGGAGCTCCTTGCGGATGAACGGACGAAGCCGGATGTCGACGTCCGGGATGGCGCTGGTGATGGTGTCCGCGAACTCTCCGTAGTGGAGGAAGCTCATGTCGAGCGGTGACCACTCGCGGAAGTCCTCGAAGGGGAGGTCGACCAGCTCGGCGTGCTCAGGACGCATCACCATCAACCGCTCGACGTAGAAGGCGTTGTAGAACGTCGCCTGGTCGCGGACGTAGTGGACCCAACGGACCTTCGCGCCCGCTTCGCGCGCGTACTCGCCGATCGCCCTGATGTGCTCGGGCTCGAGCATCGAGAAGGCCTCGCACGAGATCACCGTGGTCTCGGCGCTGCCGGAGGCGATCGACTCGACGAGCTGCTCCCAGGTGCCGAGGGCGGGCGAGAAGAGCACCTCGCCGAGGAGCTGGGAGTAGAGGTTCTGGTGCTGGATGCTGTGCTCGCCGCGGCCGATCGTGGGGTAGGCCACCTCGGGAGGGAGGTTCCCCTCGCGGCTTGCGCGGGCGAGGAAGGTCTGGATCGCCGTGCTCCCGGTCTTGAACGTGCCGGAGTGGACGATCAGAGTCTTCTGCATGTGGTGCTCCAAGTGCCGCAGCTGAGAGGGAGGGCGCGACGTCCCGCGTGTCCAGGGATCCTAATCGCCGACCTTCTTCTGTTCGATCTGGGCATTGATCGCGACCAGCTCGGGATGGGCGTCCAGGAGGGCGACGAGACCAGAGGTGTCGAGATGATGGGCGTCGTGCTCCTCGATGAGGATCCGCAGCAGCCGCAGGTCCTCGGGGGTGTCGAGGGTGATCCGGTACGCCGAGGCGTCCCGCTCCCACGGCAGGTTGAGCCTGGGCCGGGCGTCGTCGCCGTAGAGCCACGGGGTGACGTGCTCGCGATGGGGCTGCTCGGTGGCGAGCCGGTCGGCCTCCAGCAGCGCCGCGGCGGAGAAGACCTCGAAGTCGAGGCCTCGCGGGTAGGTGCGCTCCAGGGCGTTGCTGGCATAGAGCGCGGGATCGCCGGCGGCCGCCCAGGCGTCGATGCCGCGGCGTACGACCTCGCCGTCGATCAAGGGACAGTCGCTGGTCACCCGGACGACGACATCGGGCTCGAACTCCCGCACCGCCAGCGCGAAGCGCGACAGCACGTCGTGCTCGCTGCCGCGGACGACCCCGGCCCCGAGCTTGTCGGCCAGAACGGCGACCGGGTCGTCGTCGAGGTTGGTGGTCGTCGCGACGATCACCGGAAGGCCGGCCGCCGTGAGACGGGCGAGGTGGTGCTCGAGCATCGTGATCCCCGCCGCCTCCTCGAGCACCTTGCCCGGCAGACGGGTGCTGGTCATGCGTGCCTGGGTGATGACGGCGGTCTTCACAGGAATCCGATCAGCGTCTCGATGACCTCGTCGACCTGGTCGTCGGTCAGGTCGGGGAACAGCGGCAGGGAGAGCTCCTCGGCGTAGAACGCCTCGGCGTTCGGGCACATCCCCCGGCGGTAGCCCAGGTCGGCGTAGACCGGGTGCCAGTAGACCGGGATGTAGTTGACCTGTACGCCGATGCCGGCTGCTCGCATCTTCTCGAACACCTCGCGGCGGCGGCCGTCGAGGATGCGCACCGGATAGAGGTGCCACGCCGGGTCGACGCCCTCGCGCTGGGCCGGGACGCGCAGCCCGTCGACGTCGGCGAGCGCGGCGTTGTAGCGGGCGGTGATCTCGGCGCGCCGCTGCTTGAACCCGGCCAGCCGCTGGAGCTGGGAGAGGCCGAAGGCGCACTGCAGGTCGGTGAGTCGGTAGTTGAGACCGAACTCGTGGACTTCCTGGTGCCACGGCCCCTCGTCGGCGATGCGGAACCGGTCGGCGTCGCGCACCAGGCCGACGAAGTGGAACTCGTGGGCCCGCTGGGCCAGGTCTGCGTCCTTGGCGACGACCGCGCCGCCCTCGGCGGTGGTGAGGTTCTTGGTCGGGAAGAACGAGAGCGTGGTCAGGTCGGCGAGGTCGCCGATCGGGCGTCCCTGGGAGAACCCGCCGATCGAGTGGGCCGCGTCGTCGAGCGTCAGCGCGCCCACCCGGTCGGCGATCGGCTGCAGCGCGGCGTAGTCGGCCGGATGGCCGGCGTAGTCGACCGCGGCGATGACCTTGGTGCGGTCGGTCACCAGGGCGTCCACCGCCGCCGGGTCGATGAGGGCGGTGTCCTCCTCGACGTCGGCGAAGAGCACCTCTGCGCCGAGCAGCGAGGCACCCGATGCGGTGGCGACGAACGTCATCGGCGTGGTGACCACCTGGTCACCGGAGCTGACGCCGGCCGCGGCGTAGGCGATGTGGAGAGCGGCCGTGCCGGAGGTGCACGAGACCGCGCGATGCCCGCCGACGAGGTCGGAGAGCGCCTGCTCGAACGCGGCGACCGTCGGGCCCGTGGTGAGCCAGTCCCCGCGCAGGATCGCGGTGACGGCCTCGATGTCCTCCTCGGAGACCGACTGGCGGCCGTACGGCAGCATGCTCAGATCCCCGACCCCAGAACCGTGCGGAGGTCCTCGGCGTCGTACCAGATGTCGTTCTTGTCGGAGGCGCAGTGGAAGCCGTCGGGAACCGGGACGGCGTCCATGATCGGCTTGTAGCCCCACTGCGGGTTCTCCGGCTCGATCACGTAGTACTTGCCGTCGCGGATGCTGACCGCGCGGCGGCCCTCCTCCGGGCTGATCATCTCCTCGTGGAGCTTCTCGCCGGGGCGGAGCCCGATGTCGACGAGCTTCGCGTCGGGGGCGACCGCCTTCGCGAGGTCGACGACCTTGTGGGAGGGGATGTGCGGGACGAGGAGCTCGCCGCCCTGCATGAGGTCGAAGGTGTCGATCACCATCTGCACCGCCTGCGGCAGCGTGATCAAGAACCGGGTGCACCGCATGTCGGTGATCCCGAGCGCCTCGCCGCGCTCGGCCATCGCCTTCCACTTCGGGATGATCGAGCCGCGCGAACCGGTCACGTTGCCGTAGCGGACCACGGCGAACCGGGTCTCGTACGAGGCGGCGTAGTTGTTGCCGAGGATGAAGATCTTGTCGGCGGTCAGCTTGGTCGCGCCGTAGAGGTTGATCGGCGAGGAGGCCTTGTCGGTCGAGAGCGCGACGACCTTCTTGACGCCGGAGTCGATCGCGGCCTCGACGACGTTCTGCGATCCCAGCACGTTGGTCTTGATGAACTCGAACGGGTTGTACTCCCCGGTGTCGACCTGCTTGAGCGCGGCGGCGTGGACGACGTAGTCGACGCCGTGCAGCGCCCGGTACAGGCGGTCGCGATCGCGGACGTCTCCGATGAACCAGCGAAGCCTCGGGTCGTTGCCGAACAGCTGGCGGCACTCGAACTGCTTCAGCTCGTCACGGGAGTAGATGACGACGCGCTTCGGGTTGTGGTTGTCCAGGACATGGCGGATGAACGCCTTCCCGAAGGAGCCCGTCCCGCCGGTGACCAGGATGCTTGCGCCATCGAGGGGATGGGCGTTCGGGTCGGCGGACTCTCGGGCTTCCGGATTCGGCACGGTCACAGGGATGCTCTCTACTCTGGTCCTCGGTTTGGCTCGCGCGCCAACGATACGGTGCGCAAGGGATGAAACACGCTGTCCTCGCCAGAAACGGACGAAACCTGGAGGTTGCGCAGTCGTGCCCATCGGTGTGCTCGAGAGTGGACACCTTCGGGTGGCGATGGTCTGCGACGCCGGGCCCGATGTCGGGATCGGCCACGTCATGCGCTGTCTGGCCCTCGGCGAGGAGCTCGTCGACCGCGGAGCGCGGGTGGTGATGGTCGCGGACCTGGCCGGGGTGCCGTGGGCCGCGGAGCAGGTACGGCGCCGGGGGATCGAGATCGCGGGGCCTGGTGACCTCCTCACCACTCTCCTCCGCCTCGAGCCGTCGTCGGTGGTCGTCGACTCCTACCTCCTCCCGGCGTCGGTCTACGCCGACCTGCGGGAACGGTGGCCGCTGCTCGCTCTCGTCGACGGCGACCTGCGCGGGCGGGCCGCCGACCTCTACCTCGACCAGAACCTGGGCGCGGAGGCCTCGGTGCGGGCGCTTCCCGAGGGGGCCACCCATCTTGGCGGGCTCGACTACGCCCAGCAGCGACGTGACATCGTCCGGCAGCGGCCGAGCGCGCCTAGGTCCGCAGCCGACGAGCACGCGCCCCTGCGAGTGCTGGCGTTCTTCGGTGGGACGGACGCCCTCGGGGTCGCGCCCCGGGTAGCCCGCCTGGTCGCGCGAGCCGGGGTCGCCGTGGAGCTGACCGCCATCGCGGCCACCCCGGAGCTGGCCGCGGAGGCCGCCGACATCACCCCGGCGCCGGGGCAGGTCATCGAGGTGATCGGGCCGACCGACAACCTGGCCGAGCTCGTCGCCGACGCCGACGTGGTGCTCAGCGCCGCCGGCACCTCGGCCTGGGAGCTCTTCTGCCTCGGTGCGGCGGTCGGGTTCGTCTGCGTCGCCGACAACCAGCAGGACGCGTACGTCCGGATGGACCAGGACGCGCTGGCCGTCGGAATCGCCACCCTGGCCGAGCTAGGCGACGACCCCGAGGGCGTCGTCGCTCGCCTGCGTGTCCTCTTGGGCGACGTACGCCTGCGGGAGCGGTTGCGCGCCGCCTGCTGGGCCAAGGTCGACGGCCGCGGCGCCGCGCGGGTTGCTGACGCGTTGCTCGCCCTCGACCGCGAACGGCTCCAGCGCGGCCCAACGTCGCGGTCATAGCAGTGTCACCGCTCCGGTGACTGGGGGCCGCGTGGTCAATGCCGCTGCCTGACACACAGTTCACTCATGGCGGGGGCGATGTGCTGCGCGAGGTCCTGGAGTCAGGGGCTCAACTGTGTGCATCGGCGCACACAGTTGGACAAGGCCGCATCCGACTCACCGGCTGAGCGGGGCTGGTCTCGATGCCAACTGTGTGCACCGTCGGTGTCGATGCGGTCGCACGGAGCGTACGTTGTCCGGGCCGACCTTCTCCCCGGCGCGTACGTCGCGGGTGATGAAGAGCGAGCGGCGGAGAGCGGAGGCCCTCCCGCTCGACAGTCTTCGGGCCGATCCGGGCCTCGCCGAGCGCCTGCCGGCCGATCTTGGTCTCGCGGACGAGCGAGGCGAACTCGTGCGGCTCCAGGGAGAAGTCGGAGTCGACGGCACAGTCCTGGCGCGAGAGCGTGATGCTGCGCCCGAACCCGAAAGCACTTGCACTTACAACTGAAGTTGGTGACACTTGCACGTGTAAACACTTTGGAGGGTTGAGGATGACCACGATGACTAAGAACCTCATCGTCGACGCGACGCAGCGGCGCCAGGCCGGTGAGATCGTTCAGGCACTGGCTGGCCACCCCGAACGACTGACCGTTCACGATGTCGCAACCGGTGCCGACATGCCGGTCGATCTCGCCAAGGTGATCGCCCAGGTGCTCGAGATCGTCGCCCGCGGAGGCACGGTCACCATCGGGTCTCTGCCCGAGGAGCTGACCACGACCGTGGCCGCCGAGCAGCTAGGCGTCTCCCGGCCGACGTTGATGAAACTGATCGCCGAGGGCAAGCTGCCGGCCCACCGCGTTGGCAGTCACCACCGCGTGAAGCTGGCCGACGTCAAGGCGTTCAAGCGCGCCCGGCTCGAGGAGCAGCGTCGCGCTTTCACCGAGTTGACCGAGCTGACCGAGCAGCTCGAACAGAGCTGAGTCAGACAATCCGACGCAGAACCCGGGTAGCCTCCATCGCGTGGTCACCCGGGTTCTGCCAGATGCAAACGTCCTGTACTCACGAACGTTGCGCGACTGGTTGTTCCTGCTAAAGCTCGAATCCGGCGGCAGCATGTTCACCGTGTCCACGACCGTCGACATACTCGCCGAGACGATCGCCCGCTACCGCGACTCCAACCCGAGCGCTGCTGGCGAGCAGATCACCCTGATCCACGACCGGATTCTGGCCAGCGTCGACGAGCGCATCGACCGCTACACCGTTGATGGGTCCTGGAGCGGCACCGACGAGGAGGATGCCCATGTCCACGCCGCAGCCAAGGACGGCGGGATCGACACCGTCCTCACCTGTGACAAGGGCTGGGAGAACCTCGCACCCGAAGAACTCGATCTCCTCCCTTACGAGGCCCAACATCCCGACCACTTCTTCTGCCTGGTCGACACCAGCAGCCCCTCGGCCGTTCGTACGGTGATTGCGAGTCAGTTGAAGTACTGGTTCGATCGCAACGGCGAAGTCGACCTTCCCGCCCGCCTTCGCGCGGCCCAGTGCCCCGAATTCGCCGACCGCGTCCGCATCCACCTGCAGACCCTCGATTGCTCCTTCCTTGGTGCGTGATATCCGTCAGGTTGGTTGGGAGACCTAATCCCTGAGACAGGGCACGCCGAATCCCGCATGAGCTGGAGGAAGCGAAGGGGATCAGACGAGGTCCCAGCTGAGCGGGGTTCCGGCCGGGGTGTCCTTGGTGAAGGTGCGGCCGAGGACGATGTCGATGTCGGCTGGTGGCAGCCCGTCGGCGGGGCGGACGGAGCGTACGTTGTCCGGGTCGACCTTCTCCCCGGCGCGTACGTCGCGGGTGACGAAGAGCGAGCGGCGGAAGCGGAGGCCCTCGCGCTCGACAGTCTTCGGGCCGATCCGGGCCTCGCCGAGAGCCTGCCAGGCGATCTTGGTCTCGCGGACGAGCGAGGCGAACTCGTGTGGCTCCAGGGAGAAGTCGGAGTCGACGGCGCCGTC
>NZ_JACIXG010000036.1 GCF_014360585.1 Nocardioides sp. | reverse complement strand
GCATGATGACCCCAGTAGAGTTCGAAACCGCCCACTACGCGGCCCTCAACCGAGAGCCGCAACCCGTATAGAAGCGGCAGAGAACCTGGGGCGCTTCAGGGTTTGGTGCGGGGGTTTGGGTTGGGCAGGGGCTTGGGCCTGGTGGGCCCGTCGCGTCCGGTTGGAGGGGTTGGTTGGCTGGTGAAAGAAATTTTTCTTTCACCGTCGCGCGCCACTGCCCCGGGGCGAACGAATTTTCGTTCGGGCACCGGGGTCGTTCTCGGCTGGGACTTGGCTGGCGGAGGCGAACGAATTTTCGTTCGCGTAGAAGAGCGCCTTCTCATCAGCTGGTTCTATTGGGCGTAGCGACATAACGGCTATCTCCTGTGGGGCAGTGCTCCGCGGCCACACCCGGGCCGCCGCCCCGATAGCCAGCCAAGTTTTTTCTCGACATGGTCCGGTGTCAAGGATCGCCGAAGGCAACCGGCGTCAGCCGGCGGCCGTAGGCCGTCCTTGATTCCGGGGCAGGTCGAGAAGACCCTCGAAGGAGGGTCGGCGGCCCAGCCCCGAAGCAACAGCCGATTAAGTAGAGATCATGACCACGCAAAGCCCCAAAAGGTCATCAGAACCAAGAAAGACGCCTTCCTCAACGCAAAGAAGAGGTTTCGTGAACTGACATAGGCTCGCACTCGAAAGCAAGCCCGACGGGGGGGGGCGAGGATGCTTCACTCCACCCAAGCGGATCATGTCGACGTCCGCCTTCCGAGGCGTGTGTTCGCAGCGATGGTGCTGCTGGCGATCTTTGCGCTGAGCCTGAGCAGCTACGTCGCGATGACCCGTTCGCTCCAGTACCAGACCCGTGACGAGGGGCCGAACGCCGGCTACGCGGTGGAGCTGGCTTCGGGACGCCTGCCGACGATCGACACGCCCGTGACCACGGACGCGGGTCGACATCCCCTGTTGGTCGGGGGACTGCGGACCATGGAGGACGAGCCACATCGGCACATCTGGACCGCCAACCATCCTCCGCTCTACTACCTGCTGTCGGTGCCGTTCGTGGTCGCGGCCGGTGAACTCGACGCGCCACAGGTGATGGTTGTCGGGATGCGGCTCATCAACGCCGTCGGCTCCGCGCTGGGCGTACTGCTGGTGGGTCTGATCGCCTTCGAGGTGACTCGGCGGGCGGCGATCGCCTTCTTGGCCACGGGGTTCAGCGCCTCGTGTGCGGTGCTGGTGGCGGCCGGCGGGCACATCGCCAACGACGGGTTGGCGGTTGCGGCGTCGTCGCTGACCCTGCTGGCAACCATCCGGATCTTGAACCGTGGCCTGTCCCCGGGGCGCCTGACGCTGGTCGCGCTGGCCGGCGCTGTCGCGGCCGGGACGAAGGCGCCAGGGGTCTTGACCGTCGTCCTGTGCGGCGCGGCCATTGCCATGGCTCTGCTCCTGAGGGACCACTCCCGTCGCGGAGTGATCCGCGCTCTGGCGGCCTCGGCCGTGGCCACCGGTGTTCCGGCACTCGCCACCGGCTGGTTCTACGTCCGCAACATCGTCCTCTACGGCGACCCGACGGCAACCGACGCGCTGCTGGACAAGTTCGACCGGGAGCCGAACGGCTCCTGGTGGCAGATCCTGACCGACGGGTCGCTCTGGGTGGACTGGTACGAGCGCCTGTGGGTGCCGCTGCTGGCGGAGGGGTACGTCGTGGTCGTCGACGTGCTCGCCGTCGTCTCGGCGGCAGGACTTCTCGTGCTGGTCGTGCGGCGAACGGTCGCCGGGCCGGCGGATCAGCCCTCCTCGGCGGCGGGCTGGCTGCTGCTCACGGTCCACGCGGCGGTCATCCTGGCGAACCTGGTCGGGTTCGTCGCGGATGGCGGGAACCCGAACGACCGCTATCTGATGCCGCTCATGCCGCTGCTGGCCACGGCGTTCGCCGTCGGTGTCATGGCGATCGTCGACGTGATCCCGGTCGGCTCGCGCGAGTCGCGAGCCCATCTGGTGGCGGCCGTGACCACCTGCGTGCTGGGCGTCTACGCGTTCTTGATCTTCCATTGGTTCATCAGCTCGGTGACCTACGTGGGGCGACTGCCGAACTCCGAGTCCAGAGGCGCTGAGCTCGTGGTCGCCGCCGGCCTGCTGTGCGGCGTGGTCGCCGTCTTCCTCGCCGCCGGGCCAGTCAGGACGTACGCCGCCCAGCAACCGCCCCGAGGCCGGCCAGCACCACATCAGCGATGAGCAGCAGCACCCGCGAGGCGAGCGCGACGGTGAGCGCCTCGGGGACGCCGATGATCGGCCCCAGGGTGAGAGAGAGCAGGGCCTCGCGGACGCCCGCGCCGGCAGGAGCGGGGATGAACGCGATCCCGGCGGCCCAGGCCAGGGCCATCCCGCCGGTCGCGGCCGCGACCTCGAGCAGTCCCACAGAGGCGTACGAATCCATCATCACGGCCAGGTGGAGACCGAAGGCGACCCAGGCGAGCACGGCCCAGCCGATCGCGGTGGAGAGCCCCCGCGCGGTGAGGCGTACGCCGAGGGATTCTCGGCCGAGCCGGGCGAACATCCAGTCGAGCATCCCCGGGACGACGCGCGGGTGCAGGCAGACGGCGAGGGGGACGAGCAGGAGCAGCAGCCACCAGTAGTGGCTGAGGCCGTCGGGGGAGGACCACGGCAGCAGGAGCGCGCCGACACCGATGCCGCTGGCGACGACGACTCCCATGAAGAGGATGTTGGCGCCGAGCATGGTGCGTCGAGCGACGCCCCAGCGCAGGCCGAACTGCATCTGAGCGACGACCGGCCACACCGAGCCGGGCAGGTACTTGCCCAGCTGGGAGACGTAGAAGACCGAGTGGGAGTCGCGCAGCGACGGCCGGATGCCCATGCCGTGCAGGAGAGCCACCCAGATCTGCCCGATCAGCATGGTGCCGATGACGGCCAGGACCCCGGCGATCGCGACCCGGCCGAGGCTCAGCTCCTGGACGGCGGTGGCCAGGTCCTCGCGTTGACGCCAGACGAGGTAAGCACCACCGAGCACGACGAGGAGGGCGAGGCCGATCTTGAGCAGCCGCTTCGCGAGGCTGGGCTTCGTGAGACCGGGTGTAGCCGACGACCCGGCCTCCACTGCGGAGACCGGGTCGGAGTCGGTCGTCGTCACCGGCTGGTCGTCCACGTCTCGCCGGACGACTGGGCGGTGGTGCGCTTCTGGGCGTGCGGCAGGTCGAACTGCGCCACAGAGGTCTGGTCACGGAGCATCTCGGTGCCGGACTTGCCGAAGCGGGCCTTCTTGGTGTGCTCCAGGTCGTCCTCGATGAGCACGCGGTTGGTGCGGATCAGGTCGGAGATGACGCCGAGCATCGCCGACATGAAGGCCAGGTTGATCAGCACGCCACCGAGCAGCAGCGACTGGATGTGGTTGCCGTTGTCACCGCTCAGCCAGAGCGCGAGATAGCGGACGAACGGGATCGCCCCGAGGACGAAGAAGAACGCGGTGAGCCAGACGAAGATGGCGTACGGCTTGTACATCATGTAGGAGCGCACGATCGCCGCGCCGGACTTCATGATGTGCTCGGGCATCGACTTGAACAGCCGAGACTCACGCGTCTTGGCGTTGGTCTCGATCGGCACCGAGGCGATCTTCATCCGCTTGTTGCCCGCCTGGATGATCGTCTCCATGCAGTAGGAGAAGCGGGTCACGGTGTTGAGCAGCATCAGCGACTCGCGCGAGTAGGCGCGGAAGCCGCTGGCCGCGTCGGGCAGGTCGGTCTCGGCGGCCATGTTGACGACCTTGGAGCCGACCTTCTGCAGCCTCTTCTTCAGTCCGGAGAAGTGCTCGATCCGGTCGACCTGCCGGTCGCCGATGACGATGTCGGCCTGACCGTTGATGATCGGCTGGACGAGATCGGCGATGCGGTCCTGCGGGTACTGGTTGTCGCCGTCGGTGTTGACCACGATGTCGGCGCCCAGCTCCAGCGCGCGGACCACACCGTCGTGGAACGAACGGCCCAGCCCCTGGTTGCGGGAGTGGTGCACGAACTCGCGCACGCCGAGCTCCTTGGCGACCTCGACCGTCCGGTCGGTGCACCCGTCGTCGACGATCAGGATCACGATCTCGTCGATCCCGGGGATCTCCTTCGGGATCGACTCCAGGACGGACGGGAGCGTCTCCTCCTCGTTGAGGCAGGGGACTTGAACGACAAGCTTCACAGGGACCTCAAGGGCAACTAGTGGGACCGAACTGAATCCGGGGTACGTGAAAGGCTTCTGATCGGTCACATTACCGCGTGGATTCTGAGGCTCCACGCCCCCTCGCTGGTGTCACCCGGCGTATGTGCTAGGGCAACCTGGCGTTCAACACCGGTCCACGCCGCCATCACGACGACCCGCCCAGCGGTCGATCCCGCGCCGCGTCAGACGACTTCGAAGTTGCCCATCATCATCATGTCCTCGTGCTCGAGGTTGTGGCAGTGGAAGACGTACTTGCCGCGGAAGCCGTCGAAGCGCACGAGGACGTCGGCACGGCCGCCGTTGCCGAGGTTCACGGTGTCCTTCCACCCGCGGTCGAAGGGGCCTGGCTCGTTGCCGTCGCGCTCGATGATCTGGAAGGGGGAGAGGTGCACGTGGATGGGGTGCTCGACGTTTTTCGCCCTGAACCGCCACCGCTCCACGGTCGCGTGCACGGTCCGGGCGGCGACCGAGTCGGGAGACCACGGTTCGCCGTTGACCGTCCACATCATGGTGCCGTCCTCGGACGTACGCTCGAACACGAACTCGCGCTCGACCTTGACGTCGTCCGTCGAGAGTCGCTCCAGGTCGACGAGGCGATCGGGGACCCGGCTGTCGTCCTCCTCCTCTCGGGTCACCACGAAGCGCATCACCATCTCGGTGCTGTTGTCGCCGTGCTCGTTGACCATGGTGATCTCGTCCCCGACAGAGTGGTCGCTGAAGTCGATGACGACATCGAAGCGTTCGGCTTGGGCGACGTCGAGCTCGTCATGCGTTGCGGGCGCGTCCAGCAGGCCGGCGTCGCTGCCCACCTGCACGAAGCTCGGGCCATCGTCGAGCCGCAGCCGGTACCGCCGAGCGTTGGAGGCGTTGAGGATACGAAAGCGGTATCGGACCGCCGCCACCTCCATCACCGGCCACGGGACGCCGTTGACGAGGATGCAGTCGCCCAGGACCCCGCTGTGGAATTCGTCGGTGACGCCCGGCTGGTCGCGTAGCGCCGGATCCAGTGCGGGATACGGCATCGAGCCGTCGCCGGCAAACGTGCGGTCGGCGATCATCAGAGGTACGTCACGGTCCCCCGTGGGCAGGCCGAGCGCTTCCTCCTCCGCATCGTGGTGGATGTGGAAGCCGGCGAGTCCGCGCCAGACCTGGGGCCCGGTGAAGTCCATTCTGTGGTCGTGGTACCACAGGGTTGCCGCCGGCTGGTCGAGCGGGTAGACGTAGTCGCGCTCGACCTCGGTCACCTCGGCCGGGCTTCCGCTGCCCGGCGTGTGACCCTCGTGCGCCCCTTTACCCTCGTCGCGGGTCGCGTCCCAGCCCGAAGGTACGACGAGGTCCGTCGGGAAGCCATCGTGCTCGGGCGCTGTGACGCCTCCGTGGAGGTGGACGACCGTCGGCACGGGAAGCTCGTTGCGATGCCGAACGACGACCTGGCGACCGCGCTCCGAGACGATGGTGGGCCCTGGGAAGGTTCCGTTGTATCCCCAGATCTCGGTGGTGGCGCCGGGAATGATCTCGGCGTCGGCGACTCGTTGGGTGATCTCGTAGTAGTCGGTCGTGTCGTCCTGCCGAACAGGTTTCAGCACGGCGGGCACTCGGAACGGCAGGGTGAACGGCTCGGGCAGCTCAGCGGTGCTGGCTTGGATCCGTCCGGCGCTGGACTCGGTGGTGGTTGCTGCGCCGCCGTTGTCGACCGCGCAGCCAGTGAACCCTCGGGCCATTCCTGTCATAGCGGCACCGGCAAGCCCGGCGCGAAGAACCGTTCGGCGCGTCGTCGTCACTGCTGCCCCCTGCGGTCCGATTCGCGGCTCCCGCGACGCAGTCGGGCGTCGATCGCCAGGGCCAGACCCACGCAGACGACGACGCTCACGGGCCAGATCAGTCCGAGGCCGATGGCGGTCCCGGTGCCGATCCCTCCCTCCTCGGCAAGTGGGCGGGCCACTGCCTCCTCGATGAGGAGGCCGACGAGCGTGCCGGCGACGGGACCGGCGACGATGACGATGAACGTGCGCATACCTGTTGCCCTTCTGTCGTTCGAGGAGACGCGGGTGAAAGCACCGTGCATAAGCAGATAGCCTACACGTTGCCACGTTATATGTGACTTGTCTACGGCATAGGAACGCGGACGTCGGCTCATGAGCCTGGATCGCGTCTGGATCACGCGTAAGATCCGATCCCGTGCCGGGTTCGTGGACCGATAGCGGGGTCGATCTACACCTCGACCTGCCGCCGGGCCGGGGCCGGCGGGTTGCGCTGGAAGCGGCGCTGCGAGACGCGATCCGGGCAGGCGTCCTGGCTCCGGGGGAACCCCTGCCGCCGTCCCGGGCGCTCGCGGCCGACCTCGGGATGGCGCGCGGCACGGTCGTCGAGGCATACGCGCAGCTGGTCGCCGAAGGCTATCTGCGGTCGCGACAGGGCGTCGGCACCGAGGTGGCGGATGCGCCGGGAGTGAGACCGCGGGCCGGCAGCGAACGGCCGACACAGCGGTTCGAGGCGGACTTCCGGCTCGGCCGTCCCGATCTCAACTCGTTTCCCCGGCAGCAGTGGCAGCGGGCCGTCATCCGGTCGCTCCAGGTCACGCCGCACCTGGATCTGGGCCCTGGTGATCCGCGCGGTTCGCGGCAGCTTCGCGAGGTGCTCGCCGACTACCTGGGCCGGGTCCGAGGAGTGCTCGCCGTTCCCGAGCGGATCGTGATCACCAGCGGCTTCACCCAGGGCCTGCGGTTGGTCTGTGACGCGCTGGTCGGTCTGGGCGCGACCCGGATGGCGCTGGAGGATCCGTGCCTGCCTGACCACCGCGCCACTGCCCGGGCAGCGGGGATGAGCATCGTCCCGGTGCCGGTGAGGCATGACGGGGCCGTCCCCGGGGCGTACGCGGACGCCGTCGTCCTCACGCCCGCTCATCAGGCGATCCTGGGCGCGACGCTGGCCAGTCGCGGGCGCACCGAGTTCGTCCGGATCGCGGCTGAGGGCGGTGGCTACATCCTGGAGGACGACTACGACGGTGAGTTCCGGTACGACGGTCCTCCGATCGGGGCGATGCAGGGGCTCGCGCCGGAGCACGTCGTGTACGCCGGCACTGCGAGCAAGAGCCTGGCCCCGGGACTCCGGTTCGGCTGGCTGGTGGTGCCTGCGGCGCTGCTCGACCCCGTCGTCGAGGCCAAGCGTCGGGCAGACCGGGGCACCGACGTGCTCGCCCAGCTCGCGTTCGCGGATCTCGTCAGCACCGGCGCGTTCGACCGGCACATCCGACGGATGCGGCTCCGCTACCGCCGGCGCCGCGACCTCCTCGTCGAAACACTGGCAGCGGCTCTGCCCGGAATGACTCCGCTGGGAGTGGCCGCCGGGCTGCACCTGGTGGCCGAGCTCCCTGCTTCAGGCGGTTGCACCGAGGCAGACATCGAGGCCGCCGCGCTACGGAGCTCGGTCGGCCTGGTCGGCCTCGAGCGGTTCTGGCACGCGCGGCCCGAGGCCAGCGGGGTCGTCCTGGGTTACGGCACGCCGGCTGAGAACGACTTCGCCCCGGCGGTCGCCCGTCTGGTCGCGATGCTCCGCGACCTGGCTTGATTGGTCCACGAAAGCCGCGCTCGATTGGCACTGCCTGCCAGGCCAACCGGCCCCTACCTTGGAGGTGACCCCGAGGACCGAGACGAAGAGGGACGACGAGATGACCAGCACGCACCCGACGCCGAGGATCGCTCCCGAAGGGGATGAAGGCCTCCGAGAAGCAGATGTCGCCTACTTCAACCCGCTGCCGCTCGTGCTCGCGGTCGTCACCCGGCCGCGGGCCTGGCTCGCGTACCTGGCGGCACAACGGCAGTTGGCGAGGTCATGACCGGCCAGGCAGGCCAGGACGCACCAGTGGATGGCGCCGAGGTCATGCGCGACTTCCTGCCCTCCTCACCGTTCGTGCAGCATCTCGGAGTCCGTCTCGCCGATCTGGGTGCGGGAACCGCGCGGCTCGTCCTTCCGTACGACGAACGGTTGGTCACCATCGGCACCACCATCCACGGAGGTGCGGTCGCCACGCTGGCGGACACGGCAGCGATGGCCGCCGCCTGGTCCGGCGCGCCGGCCCCGGAGTCGCTGCGGGGCAGTACGGTCGACCTCACCGTGCACTACCTCGCGCCGGCGACGGAGACAGACCTGGTCGCCGAGGCACGAGTGCTGCGCCGAGGCCGCAGCATCGTTCACATCGCCGTCGACGTGAGTGCCGGCGACGCGCCTGTCGCGCACGCGGTGGCGACGTACAAGCTGGGATGACACGCCCGGCCTGGAGGCTCAGATGACAGCTCACCACGGCCGGACCGCGTGCCCATCGCTCAGCTCGCCTCGTCGGCGCGGATGGCGTCGGAGACCTCCCGGGCGCGGCGATAGTCGGCCTTGCCGGTCACGTGCCGCGGAACCTTCTCGACGACGTGCACGGTGCGCGGGACCTTGTAGCCCGAGAGCCGGGGCGCAGGTGCGCTCGGACGTCCTCGACATCGAGATCGAGACCCGCCCGTGGCTCGATGAGCGCTGCGACCTGCTGGCCGTAGGTCGGGTCGGGAAGCGCGAAGACCAGGGCGTCGAAGACTCCCGGGTGCGACTTGAGGGCGACCTCGACCTCCTCGGGATAGACCTTCTCGCCGCCGGTGTTGATGCATCCCGATCCGCGCCCGAGCAGCGTCAGCCGGTGGCCCTCCTCGATCTGGACGTAGTCGCCGGGCACGGCGTACCGGGTGCCGTCGATCTCGACGAACGTGCGCGCGGTCTTCTCCGGATCGTTCAGATAGCCGAGCGGGATGGTGCCCGAGCGTGCCATCAGCCCGATCGCGCCGACCTCGTCGGGATCGATGATGCGGTGCTGCTCGTCGATCACGGCGGTTCCGGGTCCGAGGTGCACCAGGGACCCCTTGTCCGAGATCGTCGCGTGCTCGATCCGCCCGTTGCCGGTCATCCCGGTCTCCGAGGAGCCGAGGACATCGAGCACCACGGCGTCCGGGAAGGCCTTGATCCATCGTTCCTTGACCTCGGCGGAGAAGAGCGCGGCCGCGCTGGTCACGGTGGTCAGCGTGCTCGCGTCGTAGGAGCCGCGCTCGAACTCCTCGATCAGCGGTCGGGCCATCGCGTCCCCGACCAGCGAGATCGTGTTGATCCGCTCGGTCTCCAAAGTCCGCCAGATCGTCGGCGGGTCGAACTTGGGAAGAAGTACGCTGGTGTGCCCGGTGATGAACCGCATCAGCATCGCCCACTGCCCGCTGGAGTGCATGAGCGGCCCGAGCTGGAGGGAGACCAGCGGCGAGGGATCCTCGGCCGCGGCCCGCGACGGCGCGAGCTCCTCGATCGGCTTCCGGGTCGCGAAGTCGGTGCCGCCTCCGAGGGCCCGCCAGGCATCCTCGTGGCGCCACATCACGCCCTTCGGGTAGCCCGTGGTCCCACCGGTGTAGATGATGAAGACGTCATCGGCGCTGCGCTCGCCGAAGCCTCTCGTCGTGGGCTCGCCATCGAGAGCCGTCTGCCAGTCGACGGACTCGTACGCCGTGCTCTCGCCGCTGCCGTCGGGGATCGAGACCACGTGCCGGAGGCGCCCGTGCTTCGGTACGACTTCGGCCAGCACCGGTGCGTACCGGGCCTCGTGGACGAGGCCGACCATCCCGGAGTTCTCGAAGAGATGGTCGAGCTCGCTCTCGAGATAGCGGTAGTTGATGTTGATCGGCACCACGCGCGCCTTGAAGCATCCGAGCATCGCGACCACGTGCTCGGCGACGTTGCGGGCCATCAGTCCGACGTGCTCGCCTGGCTCGATCCCCGCGCCGAGGAGGTGGTGCGCGAAGCGGTTGGCCTCCGCGTCCAGCTCGGCGTACGTGTAGCGCACCTCGCCGGCGATCAGCGCCGGCCGCCTCGGGACGACATCGACAACGTGCTCGACCAGGTCGGCGATCTGAACAGCCATGAGCGAAACCTTGGAACGCGAGCGTGCCCGGTGTCACGCCCGAAGTGTCGCTAGATGGAACGTGTTCTAGGAACTCGTGTCGTTCGGCGTCGTGACGTCCCCCCGACCTCGCCGCCACCTCCGGAGCACGGCCGGGACGAGGAGGAGAGCGAGAACGAGGACGCCGCCGGAGGAGATCGCCGCGCCGGCCCGAAGACCGGGCGCGTCATAGCGGAGCGTGACGGTGTGGGTGCCGTCAGGGACCGGCACCGCCGCGAAGGCGTGGTTGCCAGCGACCAGGTCGACGGGGCGGCCGTCGACCGTCGCCGACCACCCCGGGCGGGCGATCGAGTCGGCGACGACCAGGTAGCCGTCTCCGTCCGCGGTGACCTCCGCCGAGATCGTCTCGGGCTCGTCGCGGAGCACCTCGATCTCTGCGGTCGAGCCCGACGCCGCCTGCGTCGAGTCGTCCTCGAGGAGGACTGTGCCAGGGGCTACCCCTTCGGTCAGTCGCCGCACCCGGGTCGGGCCGTCGGCGACGACCTCGCTGGTGCCGGCCCAGCGGATCCGGGGCAGCGCGCTCGCGCGCTCGTAGACGACCGCACCGGCCGAGGTGTGCACCACCCGGAGACCGTCGTTCCTCTCCGGCCTGATCGCGGCGCAGACCGCGGATCCGTCGGAGCGGCCGGCCATCTGGACGGGCTTGCGCTTCCCCGAGAACGTGATGGTCACGGGCACCGGGCCGACGGTGAAGCGGTGGTCGGGCACCGCGACGCGGAGCTTCTCGCCGCGCTTGAGCGGCTTGGTCACGGCCCGCTCAGAGGTGACCGCGTCGGAACCGGTGCCGACGCGCACCCGGACGATCGTGGGCACCTCCCGGCGCGGCTTCAGGCCGTCGGGCACGGTGACCTCGATCCCGCGCAGGCTGCCCTTCGGGACCTGGCAGGTCGTCTTCTGGCCGGGCATCACGGTCAGTGGCCGACGCTGCTTCGGGGGCACCCGGACCGGCTCGGCGGCGCCGATGACCTCCATCGGCTGAGTCGCCCAGTAGCGGACCGAGAGCTGGTCGAGCACCGGCTGGCGGCCCGGGGTGGGCACGTTCGCGGGGAAGTCGCTGTAGGTCCGCGACAGCTGGGCATCGGGGCTGACCGCGGCGATCAGCGCCTTCCACTCCGGCGAGGTGAACTCGTGGCCCGTCGGCGTACGCAGCCGGTAGTGGTCTGCGACGCCCGTGTGCTCCCAGCCGGAGGCTCCGTAGCGGTCCTTGCCCAGGTTCTCCTTCAGGAACGCGTGGGCCGAGGTGACCGGGTAGAAGTCGTCGCGGTCGGTCAGCGGCAGCACCTCACGCGCGAACATGGTGCTCTGCGCGAGCACGGCGATCACGAGCAGCAGCGGGCCCAGCAGCCGCAGGCGGCCCCGCAGGAGCAGCGTCGCCGCCACCGCGAGGACCGAGATGATCAGCAGCAGCGCCGGCGCCCGCAGGTTCGCGGCCAGGTCTGGGATCGGCTGCTGGGCGCTGTCGATGTAGACGTAGGCCGCGTACAGGAAGTACGCAGCCGCCCCGGCCGCCACCAGCAGCACGACCAGCGCCACCACCAGGCGCGGACGCCGCGGTCCGCCCCCGCCGCGGGGCGGGCGGGGCTCCTCGGCCCGCTGGACCAGCCGCTCGAGGCCGATGCCCGCCAGGACCGCGCACAGGAACCCGAAGATCGAGTTCGCCCGCCCGAAGCTGTTGGAGCTGTAACCGGGCAGCTTCTGGAGCAGCTCCAGCGGCAGTCCACCGATCCACAGGAGCCAGACGACCGCACCCAGGGCGACCGCGAGCAGCGCCGGCGTCGACGGCCGGCGACCGCCGGGCAGCCTGATGACCACGGCGCACAGGACCAGCACCAGCGCCGCCACGCCGACGAACGCGATCGACTCGATCGGGTTGTCCTCGCCCACCCAGAGCCCGTCGACACAGGTGCCGTAGACGTCGGGGGCGACGGTGGTGAGCGCGAGACTGGCGGGCTTGACCTCGTTGGGGACGCGCTCGTCGATCCCCAGAGCGCTCATGTTGAGGGCGAACGGAAGCACCTGGACCGCCGAGAGCGCGACCCCGAGCCCGACCCCGCCCGCGGCGACGCCGCCCGCGACCAGGGTGCGGCGCACGTCTCGAAGCAGGAGCGCCCGGACGACCACGTAGATGCCGCCCAGGGTCAGCGCGAACATCGTCACCGCCGGGAACCCGCCTAGCAGCATCGAGGCGACGACAACGCCGACGGCGGCGACGTCGCGCGCCCCGCGCTCGTGCACCGCCCGGTCCAGCGCCCAGAACAGCAGCGGGATCAGACAGGCGACCTTGGTGTGCGGCCAGTTGGTCCACATCATCATGAAGCCCGAGGTGAAGAAGACGAGGCCGGCGACCAGCGCGATGCTGCGCCGCACGCCGAGGCGGCCGAGGAGGAGCACCATCCCGGCCAGCACCAGGACCAGCTCGGTCAGCTTCACCCAAGCCGGCGCCAGCCACATCGGCATCACCCAGTAGGCCCACGAGACCGGGCTCAGCACCGCGTGGTTCGGCAGCGAGGCCAGCGGCGCACCGCCCACCTCATAGGGCGCCCAGGTCTGCCAGTTGCCGTGGCGTACGCCCTCGACGATGTTCTCGACGCCCGGCAGGTAGTAGTCCCAGGTGTCGCCGCGGCACCACAGCGTCCCTTGCGGGATCGGCCCGTCGGCGGCGTACGGCATCATCGCGTGCAGCCAGCCGGTGTCCAGCAGCATCCCGCGCCCGACGAGCGCGGGACCGAAGGTCACCGCGACGAAGAGGACGAGAAGAGCCAGCACGACGCCCGAGCGCCACCGATCCGAGGTCACAGCCGGAAATCTATGAGCAGTCGGCACCGAGCGCGGGGAGCGCACGCGGCAGGTCGGGCATGTGGATGCTCAGTCGAGCCGGGTCGCGACGGCGACGAGACCGGTGCCGGTCTCGGGCCGCAGTCGTTGCAGCGCCATGAACGGGCTGGTCGCCAGGGCGATGACGGCGCCCTTGAGGCGTCCGCTGGGCTGGAACGTACGCCCCGTTGCCTGAGTGAGCTCCTCGGGTGTGAGATCTCCCACCTTGGCCAGCTTCCTGGCGTCGATCCGGTTGCGGACCGCCTCCAGGGCGTAGCCGAGGGGCCAGCCGTAGACGGTGATGTCGACCTCGCCGAGACCGGCCTCCTCGAGGCGGGTGGTGAGCTCCTCGGGGCTGTAGCGGCGGAAGTGGCCGGCATGCCGGTCCATCGGCCCGAACCGCTCCTGGAACGCCGGCACGGAGAGCACCAGGTGACCGCCCGGGCGGACGTGGGTCACCCACTCGGCCAACGCCCCCTTGTCGTCCTCGATGTGCTCGAGCACCTCGAAGGCACAGACGAGGTCGTACGTCGCCCCGGACTCCAGCTCGGAGGACATCGCGTTGAGCACGGTGCCGCCGAGAGCGGTGATGCGCTCGTACGCCACCGTGAACGAGTCCGCGTCGGGCTCGACCCCGAGGTAGTCGGCGCGTGTGGCCAGCCGGGCACCGAAGGCCCCCTGGCCGCAGCCGATCTCCAGCGCCGTCGTCGGTGCCAGCCGGTCGATGATGCGGCTGACGACGTCGTAGCGCAGCCAGGCGCGGGGTGCGAGCGGGGGCAGCGGGCGATCGGTGGCGGTGAGCGTCATCTGGTTCCTGGGTCGGCTTCGCTTCAGCTGTACTCAATGCTTCGGGCTTCGCTTCAGCGAAGACATTCGATGATGGGGGAGGCGACGGCCCGCGCGGTGTAGTGCTCCCGGGCCTGCTCGTAGGCCGCCTCGCGAAGGCGCTGGGCCTCGTCGGGGTCGTCGGCGAGCTTGGTGAGGGCGGCGGCGAGGTCCTCCGGGCTTCCCGGGGTGACCAGCATGGCTGCGCTCTCCAGCATCCGCCGCTGGGGTGCGGTGTCGGAGGTGACGACGACAGCGCCGGCGGCCGCGCCCTGGAACGCCTTGTTGGGCACCACGCGTCGTGCCTGCGGGACGGTGCCGAAGATGCCGAGGCTCACGTCGAACCCGGCGACGAACTCGGGCAGGTCCTCGGCGTCGACCCAGTCGACCCAGGAGACCCGCGGGTTGTGGGCCGCGAGGCGCCGGGCCTCGTCGTACTGCTGGCCCTGGCCCACCATCGTCACCTCGATCCGCTCGTCGTCGGCGAGCATGTCGAGGGCCTCGGCGATCACCGCAGCGCCGTGGGTGGGGGAGAAGAGGCCGACGAAGACCGTCTTCAGCGGCGCCTCGGTCGGCCGGTCGAGCGACTTGGCCCCCGCGTCGAACCACTCCTGGGTCGCACCCACCGGACAGACCACCGAGCGGAGGCGTACGTCCTCGGGCAGCGCCTGCTGCTGCTCGGCCGTGTCCACGATGACCACGTCGGCCCGCGCCAGCGCCATCGCGTCGATCGTCTTCATCAGCCGCAACTTCAGCCCGCCCGAGCCGGCCAGGCGCCGGTTGGTGGCGACCCCGGCCGCGGAGACCATGTGGTCCAGCAGGATGGTCGAACGAGGATGCAGGAGACGAGCCAGGTGCACGTCGAAGTGGCCCAGGTAGCCGACCAGAACGGCATCGGGACGCCGGCGCCGCCGCAGCGACTCCACGATCAGCCCGCTCCAGCAGGTCAGCAGGCGCAACACGAGCAGCGGCAGCCGCCACGGCTGGCGCAGGATCGCCACCCTCGCCGCGGTGTCCAGGCCCAGCGGCCGGTTCACCTCGGTGACCTCGGCACCGCAGGCGCGTAGGCCCTCGATGAGTACCGCGACCCGCGGATGGGAGGTCACGTCGTAGGTGCCGAAGGCGACGATGTGCATCACCTCAACGTTAGGCTCGTCGTCAAGGGGAGATCGAGCAGCACACCCCGTACCTGAGATGTCGGCACCCGAAAGTGCTGCCGGGAAGGACCTGTGGGCCGAGGCTGGACGAAGGTGGTTCCCCTCAAGGCGGTGGTCGTCGCGATCGTCGTCCTGGTGGCTGCGTACGCGATCCACCGCAACTGGGACGCGCTCGTACGCGGCTTCGAGGAGCTGCCGCTGTGGGTGCTCGCGGTCGCCTTCGGACTGACCGTGCTCGCCCAGGGCGTCGCGCTGCTGATGTGGCGGGTGGTGCTGGCCGATCTCGGCTCGCCGCTGCGGCTGGTGCCCGCGGCCAGGATCTTCTACGTCAGCCAGCTGGGGAAGTACCTGCCCGGCTCGTTGTGGACCATCGTGGGCCAGATGGAGCTCGCCCGCGCCGAGCGGGTGCCGCGGCGTACGTCCCTGACCCAGGGTGTCCTCGTGCTGGCGATCGCCGTCGGCGCCGGGGTGATGGTGTCGGTGCTGCTGATGCCGTTCCTCGGACGGGAGACGCTCGCGCGCTACTGGTGGGCGGTCCTGCTCCTGCCGTTGATCCTGGTGATGCTCCATCCGCCGGTCTTCGGCCGTGTGGTCGACACGGGGCTTCGGCTGCTGGGGCGCGAGCCGCTCGAGGTGCTGCCGACCTGGCGGGGGCTCGGCAAGGCGCTGGCCCTGCAGGGTCTGGTCTGGCTTCTGCTCGGTCTCCAGATCTGGGTGGTCGTGGTCGGTCTGGGCGGTGACCCGCTGCCCTCGTTGCTGGCCAGCGTCGGCGGCTACGCCCTCGGGTTCAGCCTGGGCATGGCCGCGATCGGGCTCCCTGCCGGCGCCGGGCTGCGCGAGGCCGTCCTGGTCGTCGCCCTCTCCAGCGTCCTCTCGCCGGGGCTCGCACTGCTGGTCGCCCTGCTCGCTCGCGGCATCGCCGTGCTGGCCGATGTCCTCGTCGCCCTGGTCGCCGCCTTCCTGACCCGCCGCGCCGACGAGGTCGCAGCCCCCGCCCCGTCGTCAGCTCCGTGACCAGCCAACGAACCTCTCGGGAGATCTCTGTGCCAACCGCACGGCCCACCGCAGGACAGCTCTGGACCGCCGGTCTGATCGCCAACCTCGTCACCTGTGCCGGCGTGTGCGCCGGCTACGCGCTCTCCTCGCCGCTCTACGGCTCCAAGGACGAGGTGGCTCACGCCGACCACGCCTACCAGCTCTGGCACGGCACCCTGATCAGCGTCGGCGACCCGATGCGGATGCCGCAGATCTGGGGCTACACGCTGCCCTTCGACTGGACCGGTCAGCATCCACCGCTCTTCTACCTGCTGCTGGCGCCCGTGGTCGGGCCACTCACCGACGCCGGCCACCTGCTCGCCGCCGGGATGGCCGCCCGCGGCATCTCGGCCGTGATCACCTGCCTGGTCGTGGCCGCGGTGATGTGGACGACGCGACAGATCGTCCCGGGCCGTCCCGAGGTGTCGATCGCGGCCGGTCTGGTCACCGCGCTGAGCCCGGCGCTGACCCGGCTCGGCGGCCTCGTCTTCAACGACAACCTGTTCGTGCTGTGGGCCACCCTTCTGGTCGGGCAGACTGTCTGGCTGCTCCGCCACGGGCCGCGGACCCGCGGGCTGGTGCTCTTCGGTCTGTACGCCGCAGCCGCCCTCGGCACCCGGCTGCCCGGTGTCGTCTTCATCGGTCTGTGCGCGACGACCCTCGGCCTGGTCTGGCTCTTCACCGGCCCTCGCCGCGACTGGGCGGGCGTCCTGCGTCTGAGCGTCGCGGTGCTGCTCGCCGTCGCCGTCAACGCGTGGTTCTACATCCGCAACTTCCGTGACACCGGCAACTGGTCCGGCATGCAGACCGACCTCGTCGGCAAGGCCGGTGGGCCGCTGCATGAGCGGGAGGTACGCCCGGTGCTCGACATCGCCACCGACCCGGACATCTGGCGCCAGCTCCTGATCCCGCCGGCGCTCCAGCAGCACGTGGTCATCGGCGCCGCGCTCACGATCGTCCCGCTGGTGATCGGCCTGATCGTCGGGGTTCGGGTGCTCTCCCGCTCGCGCCGCGACGTCGTCCCGGTGGCGACGGCGCTGCTCCTGCTCGCCCTCACGGCCGTCATCGTCGGGATCCAGCTCCGCTACGCGGCCGGAGGCGGGGGAGCGTACTGGCGCTACCTCGTCCCGCTCACCATCGTGGCCAGCCTGCTCACCGCGATCGGCCTCACGGCCAGGCCGCGCCTGGCGGGACCGGCGGTCGCGGTCTGGGCCGCAGGGATGTTCGGGCTCTTCGCGGCTCACGTCGCGCCGCCGAACCCCACCGGGGGCGACCTCGCCAGGGCGCCGGTCTTCCAGACGGCGGCGTGGGCGGCGACGGGGATCGCGGGGGTCGCGGTCGTGGTCGCCGTGGCGACCGTCCTTTTGGTCGCCGTCGCCCGGTCCCGTTAAGATCTGATGGATCTGTCGTGCCCTCATCCGGAAGTGAAACATGACCAGCCTGGACCCGAGAGCGCCGCTCGTGCTCGATACTCGCGAGCTCGGCCGCCGCCCGGGGTCTGAGCGTCATGTCGAGGTGACGGTGCCGGCGCCGGCGGATCTTGGTATCGAAGTCCTCGCTGTTCCCGAGGGATCGCCGGTCGAGCTCGACCTGCGTCTCGAGGCGGTCATGGAGGGCGTGCTGGTCACGGGGACGGCTTTGGTCGGCCTCGATGGCGAGTGCGTGCGGTGCCTGGAGAAGATCGAGGACGAAGCCGAGGTCGACATCCAGGAGCTGTACGTCTACAACGACTCTCGTGACGGCCGGGCGCCTGACGAGGACGACGAGACCAGTCGGACCGAGGGCGACCTGATCGACCTCGAGCCGGTGCTCAGGGATGCGGTGGTGCTCGCACTGCCGTTCCAGCCGATGTGCCAGGACGACTGTCCGGGACTGTGCCCCGATTGTGGGGCGCGGCTCGCGGACGAGCCCGGGCACGACCACGGCGACAAGGTAGACCCGCGCTGGGCGGGGCTGGCTTCGCTCAAGGAAGACCCCAGCAACTAGAGTTCGCCAGATAATTAGGCTTCAGTAGCCGGTCGAGATCCGACCGGCCGAATAAGAGGAGAAAACAGTGGCTGTCCCGAAGCGGAAGATGTCGCGCAGCAACACCCGCCACCGCCGCTCGGCCTGGAAGGCCGTAGCGCCGACCCTGGTGACGTGCGCGAACCCCGCCTGCGACGCCAAGCACATCCCGCACCGTGCGTGCGGCGAGTGCGGTCAGTACGGCGCTCGCGCCGCGCGTCGCCAGGTCCTCTGATCTGACACGCGGTTAGTCTCCTGACCAACTACGCAGAGCTTCGCAAAGCGCTCGGGGATCCGATCCTGGACCCCGAGCTGCTTGAGCGTTCGCTCACTCATCGTTCCTACGCGTACGAGAACGGTGGCCTGCCCACCAACGAGCGCCTGGAGTTCCTGGGCGACTCGGTGCTCGGCGTCGTGGTCACCGAGACCCTCTATCGCACCCACCCAGACCTGCCCGAGGGCAAGCTGGCCAAGCTGCGGGCGGCGGTTGTGAACGCCCGCGCCTTGGCCGAGGTCGGTCAGGCCATCGGCCTGGGCCAGCACATCAAGCTGGGCCGGGGCGAGGAGGCCACCGGTGGGCGCGAGAAGGCTTCGATCGTCTCCGACACCGTCGAGGCGGTGATCGGAGCGGTCCACCTCTCCGGTGGCATCGAGGTCTCCACGGTCCTCGTCCACCGGCTCTTCGACCCGCTCATCGAGGCGGCCTCCGACCTCGGTGCCGGTCTCGACTGGAAGACCTCCCTGCAGGAGCTCGCCGCCGAGCGGGCCCTCGGTGTGCCGGAATACGTCATCGCCGACGAGGGCCCCGACCACATGAAGACCTTCACTGCGAAGGTCCGGGTCGGCGAGCAGCTCTACGGCAACGGTGTCGGCCGCTCCAAGAAGGAGGCCGAGCAGGCCGCCGCGGAGACGGCCTACGGCGAGATCCAAGCCGCTTCCACCACCTCCGCATAAGGGTTCTCGGTTGCCTGAGCTCCCCGAGGTCGAGGTCGTCCGCGCCGGCCTCGAGCGCCATGTTCTCGGCGCTCGGATCGTGGCCGTCGAGGTCCTGCACCCCAGGCCCGTACGCCGCCATCTCGCCGGCCCCTCGGCCTTCGCCGAGGAGCTGGCCGGTCGGGCGATCACCGGCGCCCGGCGCCGCGGCAAGTACCTGTGGCTGCCGCTCGACTCCGGTGACGCCCTCATGGCCCACCTGGGCATGAGCGGCCAGATGCTCGTCCAGCCGCCTGCATCGCCCGACGAGAGGCACCTGCGGGTGCGCCTGCGCCTCGACGGGGCTGCGGAGGGCCGCGAGCTCCGCTTCGTCGACCAGCGCATGTTCGGCGGTCTCTCGATCAGTCCCGGAGGCGCCGAGCTCCCACCGGAGATCGCCCACATCGCTCCCGACCCGCTCGAGCCCGCCTACGACGCGGAGGCGGTCGTCAGACGGGTCCGGAGATCCGCCAGCGGCATCAAGCGGATCCTGCTCAACCAGACGGTGATCAGCGGCGTCGGCAACATCTACGCCGACGAGGCCCTGTGGCGCGCGAAGCTGCACGGCGAGCGGCCGGGGGAGCGGCTGACCGGCCCGAAGGTGCGTGAGCTGCTCGGCCACGTACGCGACGTGATGACCGAGGCGCTCGGCCAGGGCGGCACCTCATTCGACGCGCTCTACGTCAACGTGAACGGCGAGTCGGGCTACTTCGACCGGTCGCTGGCGGCGTACGGACGCGAGGGCGAGCCGTGCGACCGGTGCGGAGCGCCGATGCGGCGCGTCGCCTTCATGAACCGTTCTTCCTTCTTCTGTCCCAAGTGCCAGCCGGCGCCGCGGTCGGCATCGCCGGTGGCCCGAAAGCGTGTCCCCCGCTGACGCGACTACCAATGCGTGGATAGGCTCGGGCCCGTGAGAGAACGTTTCCGGTTGTCCCCAGGCGGTCGTTACCCCCAAGAGCCTTGGTTCCACATCGGCTCCCTGGGGGTGACGACGACGTGGCTCGTGGTCTTCGGGAGCATCGCCGGGCTGGTGCTCTTCGCCTTCCTCGGTGGCGCGGGTGTCCTCGGGCTGGCCCTGATCCAGCCCAACCTCGCCGACCTCAAGCTGTGGACGCTGGTCACCTGGCCGTTCGCCTATCCGCAGTTCAGCATCTTCGACGTCCTGGCGATCTTCTTCTTCTGGTACTTCGGGTCCGACCTCGAGCGCAACGAGCTCGGCCGGGTCAAGTTCGCCTGGCTGCTGGTGACGTTCACCGCGGTGCTGTCGATTCTGGCCGTCTTCTTCGGTTCGGTGCTCGACCCCAACTACGTCCTCGCCGGCCTGGGGATGCTCGAGATGATGGTGGTGCTGCTGTGGATCGCGCAGTGGCCCGATCGGGTGTTCATCTTCAACATCCCGGCGTGGCTCTTCGGTGTGGTCCTGGTGGGCATCCAGCTGATCCAGTACCTCGGCTACCGCAGCTGGGTGATGCTGCTCGTCTTCGTCGTCGGTCTGGTCGTCAATGCGTTCGTCGCGCGCCAGTTCGGGCTGCTCGACAAGTTCGCCTGGATCCCGCAGGTTGCCGGGTCAGGTCAGCCGAAGGCGCCCAAGCCGGCCAAGGCCAAGAAGCGGAAGTCCGGCCCGACCGTGGTCACCGGCCCCTGGGAGTCCTCGACGGTCTCGAAGGACGAGCAGCGGATGGACGAGCTCCTCGACAAGATCCACGCCGAAGGCGCCGACGCGCTGACCAGCAAGGAGAAGAAGGAGCTCATGCAGCTGCGTGAGCGCCGTCGCCGAAGTTGAGTGCGAAGCACTCAAGTTTGGGGCGAGATCGGGCGATTCGTACGGTCGGAGGTCCCGGCTTTGGACGCGCGACGTTGACGCTTGTCGATAACGGTGTCACCCTTGTAGACGGCCCGGTATCGCGGGAACTTCTAGTGATTCCAACGAAGGAAACGTATTCATGGCGAAGGCGCTGATCGGTTACATGAGCAGCGACCTGCGGACTCCCGCCCACCTCACAGCCGAGAATGCTCGGTTGCGTGCGCGTGTGCGTGAGCTCGAGGATCTCGTTCTCTCTCTGAAGACCGAGAACGATGCGTTGGTCGCGGCTCACACCGCTGACCTCGACACCTCGATGCAGGAGATGCAGCCCGCCTGACCTGCGGGCAACTCTGCAACACCACGGGCGAGAGCCCCTTTGTTTGTTCAAGGGGCATCTCGTTCAGGGGGAACCGACTCTGTTGAGGCAGGGTCGGTTTCGACCTTTTCGGAGGTGCGCGAAGTGGCTGCCTACTGTTCATCTCCGCGTCGGCTCATGGAGGCCCGGCGGCACCGGAGATGGTTAGGCTCGCGCGGTCCTACTGCCTGCAGTAGTGCCCCCACTCGTGATCCCCCCACAGGAGCTCAACGTTGTCCCCGTCGCGTACGTATCGGCTTCTGTACGCCCCGAAAGCTGACCGGTGACCGCGCCCCCCACGGTCTCGCTGAGTCCGGCGACGACCGTCACCCCGCAGCCGGCGTCCGCGACCGACCAGGCAGCAGCGGGCCGCCAGGTTCGCGCCGACATCCAGGCGATGCGCGCGCTCGCGGTGCTGCTGGTCGTCGGCTATCACTTCTGGCCGCAGCGGCTGACCGGTGGATACGTCGGAGTCGACGTCTTCTTCGTGATCTCCGGTTTCCTGATCACCACGCACCTGCTCCAGCATCAACCGCGAACCCTCCGCGATCTCGGAGTCTTCTGGGGCCGCCGGATCCGACGCCTGCTCCCGGCCGCGCTGCTGGTGCTGGCCGCTTCGCTCCTCGCCACCTGGTTGATCGCTCCCGCGACGCTGTGGCACGACACCGCGACCCAGGCGGTGGCGTCGGCGTTCTACGTCCAGAACTGGTCGCTCGCCGCCGAGGCCGTCGACTACATGGCCGCCGACAATGTCCCGACGGCCGTCCAGCACTACTGGTCGTTGTCGATCGAGGAGCAGTTCTACCTCGGTTGGCCGGTCATGATCCTTATCGCCGGGGCCTTCATCCGACACCGTGGCGGCCGGGTTCTGCCCGGTGTGGCCTGCGTGATCGTCGTCGTGACCGTGGCGTCCTTCGTCTGCTCGGCGCTCCTGAGCTCGACCAACGACGCTGCGTACTTCCTGTCATGGACCCGGTTCTGGGAGCTCGGCATCGGTGGCATCGCCGCGCTGGTCGTTCTCTGGTTGCCCGGCGCCGGCGACGGCGGTCGTACGCTACGTGCTCTGCTGACCTGGGTCGGACTGGCCGGGATCCTGTACTCGGCCTTCGTCTTCGACGACGCGACGGTCTTTCCCGGCACGGCCGCGCTGTTGCCGGTCAGCGCGACCGCGTTGGTGATCCTGGCGGCTGCCGGTCCCGGGTTCGGCTCGCCGCACCGACTGCTGAGCCTGAGGCCGGTGCAGTGGATCGGTGACATCTCCTACTCGGTCTACCTGTGGCACTGGCCGTTCGTCGTCCTCCTCCCGTACGCCCTGGGCCGCCCGGCCGCCTGGCCGGTCAAGATCGCGGCGGTCGGGGTCGTCGTCGCCCTCGCCTGGGCGACGAAGGTCCTCGTCGAGGACAGGTTGCGCGGCCGCCGTCCGCTCGGGGTGCCGCTTCGTCGCAGCTTCGTCTTCGCCCTCGCCGGCGCGGTCGTGATCGCGGCCCTCGGAGGCGGTCTGGAGTGGCGTACGCAGGAAGCGTCGCGCGGGCCGTCGGCTGCCGTCGGCGATCCCTGCTTCGGCGCCCAGGTCCTCGTCGACCCGGATTGCGGGGCGGTGCATGGCGACGAGCTCTTCACCACGCCCGCCTTTGCGGCCAAGGACGCCAGCCCGGCGGGCGAGGACGGCTGCATGGTGAGCGGCAGCTACGTCGATCGCGAGGTCTGCACCTACGGCGTGCGCAGCGGGCAGGTGCTCGACATCGCCCTGGTCGGAAACTCGCACGCCGACATGTGGCTCCCGGCGTTGGCGGACCTCGCCGAGAAGAACGGCTGGCGGATCTCCACCTACCTGATCGAGAACTGCTACACCGTCGACCGGCGAGTCGACTTCGAGGACAAGCGCACCCGCAACTGCTTCGAGTGGAACCGGTGGGCGATCAGCGAGGCCCGGAACGGCGACTACGACCTGATCATCACCGGGAACCGCTCGCTGCAGCCGCTTCTCGGCGTGCCCGAACCGAAGATGGAGCGGGCCGTGACCGATGCCTACGAGCGGGTTCTGCGCAGCTGGAGCGAGGCGGGCAGGCCGGTGCTGGTGGTGCAGGACGCACCGCGATCGGGCTACGAAGGCGACCCGACCGATCCTGAGTGCGCTGCGCTGCACGAGGACGATCTGGCGGCCTGCGATGCTCCGCTCACCGAGCGTGCGGTGGCGGTCGAGCAGGCCGACGCGGCCCGGCGGCTGGACGATGAGCGCGTCCAGGTCTTCGACCCCACCCCGTACGTCTGTCCGCAGGACGTCTGTCGGGTGGTGGTCGGCGGCGTCATCGTCCACTACGACCTGCACCACCTGTCCGGAACCTTCGTACGCAGCCTCGCCCCGCAGCTCGAAGACGCGATCGCCCGAGTGGTCGAGGGCTGAATCGATGCTGTTCAAGAATCGACCTAGGAGAGCTGTGCAGTCCACGGTGACGAACCAACCGATCGCCCCGCATACCCCCATCGCGCCGGCCGAGGAGATCGTGCTCGCGAGCGCGGCCGAGGTCGGTGCGTTCGTTGCCGGCCTTTCCCGCCCCGGTGGATTCGTGAAGATCGTGGTCGAGGACGTCGACCAGATCCGGGCGCTGACCGTCGCGGACCCGTCGATCACGGTCTCGAGGCTGTCCCTGAAGGTGCGCCGCTGGGAGTGGCCGCACCGGCGGTGGAGCGGCCGGCTCGGCTGGCTGCCCGGGGTCCTGCGCCAGATGGTGCGCTACCCGGCGAGGTCGGTGGGCGCCTCCTGGTGCGACGTCGAGCTGAGGGACGAGACGTCGCTCGCCCAGGTCGCCCGGGCCGTCTATCCGCTGTTCGCCGTCGACCGCGGCCATCATGGCTTCGGTCACGTCCAGCTCGGCACCGACGCAGTCGATGCGGCCGCGCTGGCGCTGCTGCCGACGCGTACGGCTCCGGGGATTCCCGAGCTGCCTGTCAACCAGCTCCAAGGGGTCGGGCTGAGCTCGGCCGACCTGGGCCTGGTCTCCTCGCCGGAGCGATTCGACGAGCTGGTCGAGGTCGCCGACGACCCTCGAGAGACCGTGTTCCGTACGCCGGTGCTCGTGGACGCGTACGGACATCTCTCGGTCAGCGACCGCAGCCGGCGCCCCGTCGTCGACCTGCACGTGCACAACCCGATCGGGCGGCTCCAGGGGTTCGACGAACCGGACGGGTGGCTTGCCCTGACGATCGAGGGCGACCATCTCCGTCTGCGCCCGACCGCGGGGTCGGCCGAGGAGCTCGAGGAGACGGCGCACCCCCTGGCGGCGCCGTTCACCCGTCAGGAGATCGCCCGGCTTCGGCACGTGGAGTCGATCGACCTCTCCGGTCTCGCCGCAGTCCCCGAGGAGGGAGAGCAGGCGCTCCACCGCCGGCTGGCGGAGGTCGCTGCCAGCGGTGCCATCCTGCACTCGATGAGCGCCGGTCTCGGGCTCGCGAACGAGATGCTCGGCGAAACGCTCGCCGATCTTCTGCGCAAGCCCTATCAGCCGGCCCTCGGACTGGTGCGCGAGCTGCGTTCGGTGGGCCAGCGACGTGAGGCGATGGCCCGCTTCGGCGGATTCTTCGAGCTCGCCGGATTCGCCGACGACCAAGGTCGCCGGCTGTTGCCGAAGGTCAGCGCCGTGCTCTCGACGATGCGGCCGGACCGGGTCAGCGCGGTCGTCGAGGCGCTCGCTGCACAGCGGTATCCCCACCTCGAGATCATCGTGGCGGTGCACGGAGCCGAGGCGCCGCTCCCGGGCGAGCTCGAGGACGCGATCAAGGCCGCCGATGCGACCGTTCTGCTCCACGATCGCGCCACCCCGTTCGGCGCGGTGCTCGCGGATGCGGCTCGGCACGCCTCGGGCGACCTGATCGTGAAGATCGACGACGACGACGTCTACGGTCCTCAGGTCATCGGTGATCTGGTGCTCGCCTACCTCTACTCCAGCGCCGACATGGTCGGGAAGACGACCGAGTATCTCTACCTGGAGGCCCTCGGCCACACGGTGCACCGGACGTTCACCACGGAGGCGTACCACTACCAGCTCGCCGGCGGCGCGATGATGCTCTCCACCGCCATGCTCAACGAGGTCGGCGGCTGGCGCCCGACGCCGAACTCGACCGACCGCTCGGTGCTCATCCGGGTCGGGAACGCCGGCGGGATCGGCTATCGCACGACCAGCCTCGGCTACGTCTACATCCGGCACGCCGATGGCCACACCTGGAAGCGGGACGAGTCGAGCCTCGTCGCCGGGGCGTTCGAGCAGTGGCCCCGGTTCCTGCCGGAGATCGTCGACGGCTGAGCCCGAGCCCGCCGCCGCACCTAGCGTCACCAGAGTCTCGCCAGATCCAGAAGGAAACCCATGCCCAAGCAGTTCACAGTCAACCCCGAGCTCAGCCAGGTCGTCTACAAGAACCAGTGGCGCGACGTCTTCGACGGCACCGTCCCCGAAGGCTGGGAGCCGACGCTGAAGGTCTCGGTGGTGACCCCCGCCTTCAACAGCAAGACCCTGGATCTGACCTTGGCGTCCCTGGCCGCGCAGGACTATCCCGAGGACCTGCTCGAGGTCATCGTGATCGACGACGGCAGCGAGCCTGCCGTGGAGATCGGGAGGTACGCCCCCAAGAACACCCGTCTGATCAGGGTCGACGAGGCGGCCGGAGAGGGGTGGGGGCGCTCCAACGGCCTGCACATCGGGATCGAGGCATCCGACGGCGACATCATCTACTGGGTCGACTCGGACATGATCCTCTTCTCCGACAACGTGCGCGAGCACGCCAAGTGGGCTCATTTCATCCCGGAGGCGGCCACCATCGGCCACAAGGGCTTCGTCGAGGAGTGGGACTTCACCCCTGAGCAGGTCTTCGAGGAGGTACGCAGCGGCGAGATCCGTAAGCACCACGACCTCGCCACGCTGCACCGCCACTGGTCCCTGGACATCTTCGAGGAGACCGACGACCTGAACTCCTCCGGCGGCCGCAACTACTCCACCCACATGGGCGCGTGCGCGACCGTGACCCGGTCGGTCTACGCCAGGACGTACGGACAGCGGCCCGAGCTCAAGCTCGGTGACGACACCGAGATCGCCTACCAGATCTGGCAGCGGGGCGCGGTCTTCATCCCGGTCACCTCGGCTCACACCTACCATCTCGGCCGGGCGACGGTGCAGGACAAGGGGCGCGAGGTCGCTCACTTCAACGATGTCCACTTCGCCCAGAAGATGCCCATCCCGCGCTACCGGCGTTCGGCCAGCAACCGCCAGTGGGAGGTGCCCTACGTCACCGCCGTGGTGAAGGTGGACGCCGAGACCGCGGAGGTCGCCCGACGGTGCGTCGACATGCTGCTCAACCAGACCGAGACCGATCTCGAGGTGGTGCTCGTCGGTCCCTGGTCGACGCTGGAGACCGGCCGCCGTCGCGTGCTCGCCGATCCTGACCTCGAGCTGCATCTGCTGCAGGAGTGGTATCGCTGCGAGGGGCGGGTGCGGATGGTGGAGGATGCCCCCGACGACGTCTTCCCCTCGCCCTACCGGCTCGACGTCCCGGCCACCGTCGGCATCGGCTCGAGGGGCGTGGAGAAGATGATGCGCTCCGTCTACGGCGAGGACCTCGGCCGGGTCAGCTATTTCGCACCGGCGGACTCCCACACCGACGAAGCCGTCCGGGTCACGTCGTCGGCCGCGTTCGCGCGCGCCCAGCGGTACGTGGGTCCGACAGTGACCGAGACCGAGGCGCTGGAGGCGGCCTGGGGTGTCGAGTGGCGCTCCAACGCCGGTCTCGGGTTCGTGGATCTCCCCACGACCGAGCCGGTCGCGAAGATCCGTCGTGAGGACGGCCCGATCACCGAGGAGCGTCTGCAGAAGGCACGTCGGCGTGCCGCCAACCAGGCCAAGCGGGCCGAGGAGGCCGAGGCGCGAGTGGCCGAGCTGGAGAACATTCGGCTGCGTACGGTCGTCCGCCGTGAGCTCGGTCGCGCTGCGCGCAGGACTCGTGGCGCCTGAGATGACCTGGTTGCGGCGCCGCGCCGCCGAACCCAACCCTGGCGAACCCAGCCTCGGCGAACCCAGACCTAGGAAAGCCATGCCCGTCTCCTCGCTCACCATCGCCATCCCGACCTTCAACCGGTCAGAGCTTCTCCAACGGTGCGTCGATTCAGTGCTGCTCGACGTCGCGGACCGTCCCGATCTCGAGGGTCGCGTCCGGGTGGTCGTGGCCGACGACCTGTCGACATCGCCTGCCGCCACGGCCACGCTCGACTCGCTGCGGGAGCGGTTCTCCTCGGAGCGGCTCAAGATCGTGCGTCTGCCGCGGCACACCGGCGGTGCGAGCACGCCTCGGAACACCGCGCTCGACCACGTCGAGACGAGTCATGTCTTCTTCGTCGACTCCGACGACTACGTCGGGCGCGGGTCGGTCGAGCGGCTGCTGGACATCTTGGACGAACGACCCGAGCTCGACTACGTCGCCGTCAACAACGTCTCCGATGCCGGCCGGGCCAGGGAGCTCACGATCGACACCGACTTCGAGGAAGTGGACCTCCTGGAGGCGGCGACCTCGCTGTCGTGCAAACGCATCTTCCGAACGAGCACGGTGAACGAGCTGGGTCTGCGGTTCGACGAGTCGATGACGGTCTTCGAGGACTTCCAGTTCACCTTCTCGTTCCTGACGCACGCCAAGAAGCTGGCCTACGTCGGCGGCCACGACTACTACCACTTCAGTGGCCACGGGGACATCGACGCCGCGAAGGAAGACGGCCATCTGTCGCGGCGCGACCACACGCACGGGTACTTCGCGTACCACCGAGTCGCAGACGGGATCCGCTTCCTCGAGCACAGCCTGCTCGAGCTCTCGGCAGCGGAGATCGGGGAGGACGTACGCACCAAGGTGGTCACGGAGGTGTTGCTGCACCGCTTCTTCAAGGTGATGAACATGCAGCGCACGCTCGGCTTCGTGAACAACCGGTCGCGCCAGCGGGGGCTCTTCCGCGCCCTACGGACGCTGCTGCTGTCTCCGCTGTTCGGCAAGGAGTGCGTGGCTGCTGCCCAGGAGACGGCTTATGGCACGCACGTGCAGACGATCTTGGACGATGACCTGAAGGGCTTCCTCGATGCATGAATCCTCCCGTTCGGCGCTGCGCCACAACCCGGTTCTCCGGGCGGCCGCCCGCCGTCTGCCCGACCCGCTCAAGGAGCAGATCAGGGCGGCGCTGGCTCGCCGTGAGCGGCGCGGTCGCAAGCCGGTCATCGGGCTCGCCGGCTTCTTCGGGGCCGGGAACTACGGCGACGAGCTCTTCCTGTCGGTCTATGAGCAGTACTTCGGCGAGGAGTTCGAGCTGCGGGTGCTCGCCGACAACATGACCAAGCCCTACTACGACCGGCCGCTGGCCGAGATCGTGGACGAGGTCGACGCCGTCCTCATCGGCGGCGGGGACATCCTGCAGCCGTGGCAGTCCGACCCCCGTTATTTCAACCACAAGATGCTGGCCAAGCCCATCTTCGTGGTCGGCATCGGGGTGCCGATCTACCGCAACACCCAAATCAAGCCCCAGATCATCGAGAAGCACAAGAGGTTCCTCGAGCACCCGAACGTGAAGTTCATCGGCGTACGCGACCAGCCGACCGCCGACTGGATCCTGGCGAACATCTCCGCGGACCTGGACATCAAGGTCGCCCCCGACATGGTCTGCTCGCTGGACCTCCCCGCCGCCACCAAGCCCGAGGGGGCGCCGATCCTCGGCGTGGTCACCCGCTACCGTCCCAACCTGGACGAGCCCGACGACTACTCACGCGTCGAGGAGATGGCCGGCAAGGCGATCGCGGAGGGCTGGCGCGTACGCCATCTCATCCTCGGCACCATGGCGGTCGGCCGCCGGGACCTCGCCAACGCCGACGACCTCGACATCCCGGGCAAGGAGGTCGTCTACACCGAGGACCTCGACGAGCTCACCCGGGCGATCGGCGAGTGCACCGCGTTCGCGAGCATGAAGTTCCACGGCTCGGTGGTGGCCACGATGTACGAGGTGCCCTCGATCGTCATGATCCCGACCAACAAGAACCGCAACTTCATGAGGCGGATCGGTCTGGACGCCAACGTCTCCGATTTCGTCGCCGCCGATCTCGCCGAGAGGTTCGCCAACCGGGTGGTCCCGGATCCCGAGGCGGTCGCCGGTCTGCGTACCGCCGCGGACGCCCACCTGCGGGAGCTGCGCGCGGAGGTGAAGCAGACGCTGGGGCTCTGAACCGTCGAGATCCCCAGATCGACAGACCCGGCGGGTTATCCTCGACCCGCTGGGGTTCCCCTGAGCAGCGACGATTAGATTTGCTGACTCACCTCAGCCACGCTGATGTGTTGCGAATCATGTATGACCACGTGGTCCTGAGCCGGGGGAGAAGTCGATGTACCTCAAGCGTCTGACGCTGAAGGGTTTCAAGTCCTTCGCCTCCGCGACGACCCTCGAGCTCGAACCGGGGATCACCTGCATCGTCGGGCCCAACGGCTCGGGCAAGTCCAACGTCGTCGACGCGCTCGCCTGGGTCATGGGTGAGCAGGGCGCCAAGAGTCTGCGTGGCGGAAAGATGGAGGACGTCATCTTCGCCGGCACCGCCGGGCGCGCCCCGCTGGGCCGGGCCGAGGTGTCGCTGACGATCGACAACACCGACGGCGCGCTGCCGATCGAGTACGCCGAGGTCACCATCTCCCGCACGATGTTCCGCAACGGCGGCTCGGAGTATGCGATCAACGGCAGCCCGTGCCGGCTGCTCGACGTCCAGGACCTGCTCTCGGACTCCGGAATCGGCCGCGAGATGCACGTCATCGTCGGCCAGGGCCAGCTCGACACGATCCTGCGCGCGACCCCGGAGGACCGCCGCGGCTTCATCGAGGAGGCCGCCGGCGTCCTCAAGCACCGCAAGCGCAAGGAGAAGGCGCTGCGCAAGCTCGACTCCACGCAGGTCAACCTGGACCGGCTCCAGGACCTGCTCGTCGAGATCCGCCGCCAGCTCAAGCCGCTCGACCGTCAGGCCGAGGTCGCCCGGCAGGCGCAGACGGTTCAGATGGACGTACGCGACGCCAAGGCCCGCATCTACGCCGACGACCTGGTCACCGCGAGGACCGAGCTCGACAAGGAGCTCGCCGACGAGGGCGCGCTGCTGGCCCGTCGGGCCGAGGTCGAGGAGACCATCGCGGAGGGGCGTGAGCAGGAGGCGGTGCTCGAGGCCGCGCTGCGCGAGGACCTGCCGGCGCTGGCCGCCGCGCAGGAGACCTGGTTCGCGCTGAACTCCCTGCGCGAGCGGCTGCGCGGCACCCAGTCGCTGGCCTCCGAGCGGGTCCGCAACGCGGCCGGCTCCGAGGACCTGGAGGTGCGCCAGGGGCGTGACCCCGAGGAGCTCGAGGCGCAGGCCGAGGTGGCCCGCGAGCAGGAGGAGACCGCCGACGCCGAGGTCGAGGAGCTTCGCTACTCCCTCGAGGAGGCGGTCGAGGCCCGCAAGGCGGCGGAGGATGCCGCGGCCGAGGAGGAGCGCCGGGTCAAGGGGCTCGAGCGAGCGGCCGCCGACCGCCGCGAGGGGATGGCACGGCTGACCGGCCAGGTCAACGCGCTCAAGTCGCGGGCCGCTGCCGCCGACGACGAGGTCGGGCGGCTGACCTCTGCCCGCGAGGAGGCGCTGGCGCGCGCCGAGCGGGCCCAGCGCGACTTCACCGCCCTGGAGACCAAGGTTGCCGGGCTGGACGCGGGGGAGGAGGGCCTCGACGCCGAGCACGAGGCTGCTGCCGCCACGCTCGAGGACATCGAGGGCCGGCTCAGCAAGCTGCAGGCCGAGGCTCAGCAGGCCGACCGCGACCGCTCCACCCTGGCCGCTCGCAGGGAAGCCCTGGAGATGGGGCTGAACCGCAAGGACGGCGCCGGCGCGCTGCTCGGCTCGGACCTGCCCGGCGTCCTGGGGTCGGTCGCCTCGCTGCTCGCGGTGCGCTCCGGCTACGAGGCCGCGGTCGCGGCGGCGCTCGGCATCGCGTCGGACGCGGTCGTCGTCGAGTCCGCCGAGCGTGCGGTCGGGGCGATCGAGCATCTCAAGACCGAGGACCTCGGCCGGGCCGGGCTGCTCCTGGGCGGATCGCCCGAGGAGACCGGCGGCTGGCCGTCGCTGCCCGCGGGTGCGGCGTACGCCCTGGACGTGGTGGAGTGCCAGCCGGTGCTGCGGCCCGCGGTGGCGCGGCTGCTCGACAAGGTCGCGGTCGTCGACGACCTCGCCTCGGCTCAAGCGCTCGTCGCCGAGGATCCCGAGATCACCGCGGTGACCCGTGAGGGCGACCTGATCGGCGCCCACTTCGCCGCCGGCGGCTCATCCAGCGTACCCAGCCTGCTCGAGGTGCAGGCGGCGGTCGACGAGGCCACCGCCCAGCTCGCCGAGGCCAACGCGGTCTCCGAGCGGGCCACCTTCGAGACCTCCCGCCTGGAGGCGGAGCGGCTGGCCGCGCAGAAGCGGGTCGACGTCGCGCTGGCCAAGCTGCACGAGTCCGACGCGACCCTGGCCGCGGTGGCCGAGGAGCTCGGCCAGTTCGGTGCCCAGGCCCGCGCCGCGCGCGGCGAGGCCGAGCGGCTGCTGGCCGCCGTCGAGCAGGCACAGGAGGCGCGGGAGAACGCCGTCGCCGGCCTCGCCGAGCTCGAGGAGCGGCTCGCGATGGCCGAGGAGGAGCCCGAGGACGAGCCGGACGTGAGCGCCCGCGACGGGCTGGCCCAGGCTGCCCGCGACGCGCGACAGCGCGAGATGGACGCGCGGTTGGCGCTGCGTACGTCCGAGGAGCGCGCCCGCGCGCTGGCCGGTCGTGCCGAGGGGCTGCTCCGCGCCGCCCGGCAGGAGCGTGAGCAGCGTGCCAAGGCGGCCGCCCGCCGTGAGCAGATGCGCCGCGAGGGCGAGGCCGCGCGAGCGGTCGGGACCGCGGTGGCGTACGCACTGGACCGTCTGGAGGTCTCGGTGCAGCAGGCCGCGAGAGCCCGCACCGAGATCGAGGAGTCCCGGGCCGGGCGCGAGCAGGCGCTGCGCGAGTGCCGCTCGCTGTTGCGCAACCTCGGCAAGGAGCTCGAGGAGCTGGTCAACTCGGTCCACCGCGACGAGATGGCCCGAGCCCAGCAGCGGATGCGCATCGAGCAGCTCGAGGAGCGGATCCTCGACGAGCTCGGCCTCGACCCCGAGGCGATCGTCAAGGACTACGGGCCCGACCAGCTGGTCCCGCAGCACCCCGACGAGGAGGGGAACGAGCGCGAGCCGATCCCGTACGTCCGTGCCGAGCAGGCCAAGCGGCTCAAGGTCGCGGAGAAGAACCTGCGAGCCCTGGGCAAGGTCAACCCCCTCGCCCTGGAGGAGTTCGCCGCGATGGAGGAGCGTCACAAGTTCCTCACCGAGCAGCTCGAGGACCTCAAGCAGACCCGCAAGGACCTCCTCGACATCGTCAAGGAGGTCGACAACCGCGTCGAGCAGGTCTTCACCGAGGCCTGGGAGGACGTACGCGTCGCCTTCGACCACGTCTTCTCGCGGCTTTTCCCGGGTGGCGAGGGCCGTCTGGTTCTCACCGACCCGGAGAACATGCTCACCACCGGCATCGAGGTCGAGGCCCGGCCCCCGGGCAAGAAGGTCAAGCGGCTCTCGCTGCTCTCCGGTGGCGAGCGGTCCCTGGTGGCCGTCGCGTTCCTGGTCTCGCTCTTCAAGGCGCGCCCCTCGCCGTTCTACATCCTCGACGAGGTCGAGGCCGCGCTCGACGACACCAACCTCGGCCGGCTCCTGGAGATCTACGAGGAGTTGCGCGAGTCCTCGCAGCTGCTCGTCATCACCCACCAGAAGCGCACCATGGAGGTCGGCGACGCTCTCTACGGCGTGACCATGCGCGGCGACGGGGTCACCACCGTCATCTCGCAGCGGCTGCGCGACATCCAGCCTGCTTGATCCGTCAGATCTGTCGGGTACGCGGCGCGTTGGCGCAGGTCCGGTCTCCTGCCACGAGCCTGAGAATGGTCCTGTCCGCTGAAAGAAATTTTTCTTTCAGCGGTGGGGCCTCCGCTCGTGCCGGGGCCCTCGACCACCAGCGAGGGTGGGTTGGATGAACCATCGATGAACCCGTGATGAAGGCATGCAGGGATGCCTTCCGAGTGGTCATGGTGGCGTCTTTTACCTGCCTAGAATCCACCGGTCACCGGCAAACCGGGGCACCGTCGAGACTGCGTCTCGACACTCGGGGGATCGTCACGGTTAAGAACTTCAAGGACCCCCCCACATGTCTTCGACCCTGCTCTCATTTCCCTACTACCGGAGCAACCCATACCTCACGATGCTCACCGTGGCACCGCGCGCGGCGGGCTGGGACGTGGTCGAGGGAGTGCGGGGTCTGCGTCGGCTCGAGGCCCGCGCCGAGCACCTCGGCCGGGGCGACGTCCTGCACGTGCACTGGACCTCGCCGGTGACCAGCGGCTGCGAGAGCCTCGAGGAGGCCTGGGCAAACGCCGCCCGGTTCGAGGACGTGCTGAGCGGCGTACGCGACCGGGGTGGCGACGTGCTGTGGACGGTGCACAACTCGATCGCCCACGAGGCCGACTACGTCGACGTCGAGCTCGCGGTCGCCAAGGCGCTGGCGAGCAACGCGACCCGGATCATCCAGCTCAACCCGGCAACGGTCGAGGAGACCGCGGCCTACTACGCGCTCCCGCCCGACAAGGTCGTCGACCTGCCGCACTCCTCCTACCTCGGCGTCTACCCCGACGGTGGCGACGACGCTGCCTCGCGCGAGCGGATCGGGGTCCCGCAAGGGGTGCCGACGGTCGGGTTCATCGGTCAGATCCGGGCGTACAAGGGCCTCGACGTCCTCTGCCGGGCGGTGGAGATCGCCGCCGAGCAGGTGCCCGACCTGACCTTCGTGGTGGCCGGCAAGGTGGTGCCTGCGACCGACGTGGAGGCGGTCGAGGAGATGCTGTCGGCGCCCAACATCGTCAAGCGGATCGGGTTCGTCGAGACCGCGGACTTCTCCGACTGGATGCGGGCCAGCGACGTCGTCGCGCTGCCCTACCGACGCATCCTCAACTCCGGCTCGCTGCTGGCCGCCGGCACCTTCGGCCGGACCGCTCTCATCCCCGAGGACACCGCGGTTGCGCGGCAGTTCGCCGACCAGCCGTGGGTGGTGAGGTACGCCCCGGAGCCAGACGAGCCGGCGGCGCTCGCCGCGGCGATCCTGGAGGCCCTCGACGGGCAGAAGGCGCGGCACCGCGCCGCGCACGAGTTCACCCGTGCGTACACGCCCTATGACATGTCGCGCGACTACCTGCGGCTGCTCGACTGTGTTGGTCTCGACACGCCTCCGCCTAGCGGCTCCGGCGGCTCGACCAGCGGTGGCCGGAGCGATCTGGAGGGTGCAGCCCGATGACCACGCCTGAGCTCTCCGTCGTCGTCCCGGCCCACGACGTCGGCCTGTGGGTCGGCGAGCTGCTCTCCTCGATCCTCGAGGACCAGTCGACCGCCGCCGAGCCGCTCGACCTGGAGGTGATCCTCGTCGACGACGCCTCCACCGACGACACGTTCGAGATCGCCGAGGCGTACGCCGCCCGCGATCCGCGCCTGACGGTGGTCCGCTCGCCCGGAAGGGGCGGGGGACAGGCCCGCAACCACGGGGTCTCGCTGGCGCGGGGCCGCTTCCTCGCCTTCGCCGACGGCGACGACCTGGTGCCCCGCGGGGCGTACGCCGCGATGCTGCGCAAGACGCGGGCGACCGGCTCGGACATGGTGGTCGGCCGGTTTTTCAAGCTCTTCAGCGACCGCGTCTGGTGGCCGGTGCGGGCCTGGCCGGCCTTCGACGAGGAGCGCACGCTGGTGCGGCTGGCCGACGTCCCGTCCGCCCTGCGCAACCGGGCCTGCTGGAACCGGGTCTTCCGGCGCGACTTCTGGGACTCGGCGCAGATCTCCTTCCCTGACGCGAGCCGGTCCAACGACATCGAGCCGATGGTGCACGCGCTGACCACGGCCCGCTTCGACATCGTCACCGAGACGGTCTACGTCTACCGCGACCGGCCCGGCCCGGGGTCGATGACCGCGAGGTCGCACTCGCCGGCGGGGATCATCAGCTATCTCGAGCAGGAGCTGTGCTGCGCCCGCCGGATCGTCGAGCTCGGCGACCCGTTGGTGTGCGCGGAGTACGCCTCGCTGATCTTCGACGCCGACGGCTGGATGGCGATCGTCCGGGCGCTTCGCGGCATGGCTGTGGTCGACCCGAAGGCGCTCGAGCCGGCCCGGGCGCTGGTCGCCGAGCTGGTCGGGCTCCTCGACGAGGGCGTCGTCGACGACCTGATCGACGGTCTGGAGCGCGACAAGCGGTGGGGCTGGCGCCTCGTCAGGGCGGGACAGTGGTCGACTGTCGCCCGGCTGATCGGCGAGGACGTCCGCTGGGGTGACCGGACGGTCGCCGACATCCTGGAGACGTTGCAGCTCGTCGCCGACAGCGGTGTGGTGCCGCTGCGTACGCTCCAGCGGCCGCTGGTCAACGTCGTCTCGACCATCTCGCTGAGCGACGAGACGCTGATCGGGGACGACCTCGCCGACCTCGTGCTCAAGCATCGCGACCTCTTCACCGCGGTCGCCGGGGCGTCGGCGACCGACGAGGCGCGCGACTGGCGGCTGGACCGGATCATGGCCGCCCTGGACGACGGCCCTGAGCTGCTGCGCCGGGTGGTCTCGGGTGCCACCGATCCGGTGACCGCGACCTCACTCTCGCTCGTCGACGGCCGCGCCCACCTCCACCTGGCTCATACGATGGTCGATTCCGCTACGCTCCGCGTCGTGTTTCTCCACGACCGTTGGCGCCGGACGCTGGACTACGACGCCACCGAGCTCGCCTCCGGCAGTCTCGAGGTCGCGCTGCCGACCGCAGCGCTCTCGGGCGGGCGCTGGCGGGTGTGGTTCGAGGGCCGTGACGCGCTCGGCGAGTTCGACGGGCCGGTGATCATCCACGAGGACGTCATCGGCGAGCGGATCGGCGAAAGGGCGCAGATCGTCGAGCTCGACGGCCGCCCGCGCCACGGGATCGAGATCCCGCTGAGCTTCGGCGAGCGCGGCGTCCGCAAGGCCCGCCGGGTGGCGGGCCGGATCGTCCGCCGGGTACGCCGGTGACCGCTCTCGCCGTCGCTCCGGTCGGGGCGGGGGAGCCTGGGCAGTCCGGGCCGGTCCGGGACAGGCGCTCGGAGATCCAGGCGCTGCGTACGGCCGCGGTGCTCGGGGTGGTGCTCTTCCACCTGTGGCCCGGAGCGGTTCGGGGCGGCTATGCCGGGGTCGACGTCTTCTTCGTCATCTCGGGCTTCCTGATCACCTCCCACCTGGTGCGAGAGGCCGCCAAACCCGGCGGAGTGCGGTTGGGTGCCTTCTGGGCCCGCCGGATCCGGCGGCTGCTGCCGGCGGCGCTGCTGGTGCTCGTGTGCAGTGCCGCCGCGACGTACGTCCTGGTGCCGGAGGCACTGTGGCAGCAGTTCCTGCGAGAGACGGTCGCGGCCGCGTTCTATGTGGAGAACTGGCAACTGGCCTGGTCCGCCGTCGACTACCTCGCCGCCGAGGACCCGCCATCGCCGGCGCAGCACTACTGGTCCCTCTCGGTCGAGGAGCAGTTCTACTTCATCTGGCCTCTGCTGATCGTCGCCGTTGCGTTCCTGACCCGGCGACGGCCGAAGGTGCGGCTGACGGCGATCCGGGCGGTCTTCCTCGCCGTCTTCGTGGTCAGCTTCGTGGCCTCGGTCTATGTCACCGCGACGGACGGCGCCGACTCCTACTTCGTCACCTACGCGCGCGCCTGGGAGTTCGCGGTCGGCGGTCTCATCGCTGTGCTGCCGCTCTCCCTCGAGCGCGTGCCCGGGCGCTGGGCGCCGTACGCAGCGGTGGCCGGCTGGCTCGGGGTGCTCGGCACGCTGCTGCTCTTCAACGACACGCTGCCGTTCCCTGGCTGGGTGGCGCTGCTGCCGGTCGTCGGCACCGCGCTGGTCATCTGGGCGGGCGCGCCCCGCGGCCTCGGGCTTCGGGCTGTCGGCCATCCGGTCGTGCAGTGGATCGGGACGGTCTCCTACTCGCTCTATCTGTGGCACTGGCCGCTCGTGGTCGTGCTCCCCGAGACCGGCCCCGTGCTCGGCACCTGGCTCCGCGAGCCGCTGATCCTCCTGGTCACCGTCGGCCTCGCGGCCCTGACCTACCGGTTCGTGGAGACGCCGTTCCGCACCGGACCGATCCTGGGGACCACCCCGCGGGCCATCCTCTTCGCGGTGCTCGGAGCGGCCCTGGTCGCCGCCGTCGCGGTCCCCGGGATCCTGCATGGACGCAACCTGGTCGAGGAGAGTCGCGCCCAGGCTGAGGCGCTCGCATCGGGAGACACCGAGTGCTTCGGCGCCGCCGACCTGATGGAGGGGTGCCGGAACCCGGAACTCGACGGCGTGCTTCTCCCTGCGCCGATCGCCCGCAAGGATGACACCGGCCGGGCCTACCGGTGCTATCTCCCCGAGATCGAGACGTACGCCGCCGACGCCCGCCCCGAGGTCTGCCACCTCGGCTCCGACGACCCGGATGCGCTCCGGGTCGCGCTGGTCGGTGACTCGCACGGCGCGTCGCTGATCCCCGGCCTGACCCGGGTCGCCGAGAGCTCAGGATGGTCGGTCGACACGTTGGTCGCCAACGGCGGTGGGCTGCTCCCGGCCACCGCGGGTGACCCGCGCCGCGCCTACCGCGAGGCGCTGATCGAGCAGCTCGACCAGGAGGCGTACGACGTCGTGCTGGTCACCCAACGCCGCAATCCGAACCTCGCGGCCGGCGAGCCGGACCCGGTCGCCGACCAGCTCGCGCAGGCCTGGAAGCCGATCCTCGAGCGGGGCACGAAGATCGTCGCGCTCGCCGACAACCCGTACCTCACCCCCGAGGCGGCGACCTGCCTCGACGAGATCGAGACGCTCGCGGACGCCGGCGCGTGCGAGATGACCCGCCAGGAGGCGTACGCCACCTCTGACCCGCTCGCCGAGGCGGTTCGCCTGGCAGGGCCGGGCGCTTCGCTGATAGACCTCTCTGCGGCCTACTGCGACGAGGACCGGTGCCCCCTGGTGATCGGCCACGTGCAGGCCTATCGCGACCGGAGCCACATCACCGCGACCTTCTCGATGACGCTGGCGCCCTATCTGGTCCGTGCGGTCGAGGACGAGCTCTAGGATCTAAGATCAGCCGCGATGAGCACTCCTGACCGCAAGGCCCCGACCCGCGCCGACTACGTGCACTGGCGCACGATCACCACCCGTTGGCGTGACGACGACGCCTACGGTCACCTCAACAACGCGACGTACTACGAGTACTTCGACACCGCCGTCAACGCCTACCTGTTCGAGACGACCGGCCTGAACGTGCGGAAGCTGCCGAAGATCGGGATCGTCGCGGAGACCTCGTGCCGCTACCTGCGCGAGATCGGGTTCCCCGAGCCGGTCGAGGCCGGACTGGTCGTCGACAAGGTGGGGAGCTCGTCGGTCATCTACCGGATCGGGCTCTTCCAGGGGCCGGGCGAGGAGGCCGCCGCCGAAGGCCGGTTCGTGCACGTCTATGTCGACAACACCGACCCGTCGCGCCCGGTCTCGCCGATGCCCGACGAGATCCGGGAGGCGGTCATGCCGCTGTGGCGGCAGAATTGACCTTGACAGTTGGGTGAACGTGCGTGGCGCCGTTCACCGCCACTCGGCACTGTGACAGTCTGACCCACTGCCGAAGCACGATCTAGAGCGTCTTGGGGGACCTTTAGTGGACGAAGAGTTGAAGCGCATCGCACGTGGCGGACTGCGCAGGGGGCGAGACCTTGCCCGCAAGGTCTACAACGACTCGCCTCTCTACAGCCGGGCCGACGACGTGCGTCTGCTCGTCGACTGCCCGCTGTTCGACCACGAGTGGTACGCCGAGCAGGTCGGTGAGCGCCTCGACCGCAAGCGGGCGGCTCGTCACTATCTCGAGCAGGATCCGGCCAAGCCGCTGGCTCAGCCCAGCCCGCTCTTCGACCCCGAGTTCTTCGTCGCGCGGCTGACCCCGCGGCTGCGCAAGCAGATGGGCGACCAGGACCCGTTCCTCTACTGGCTGCGCGCCGAGCTGTGGCTGCAGCCGACCCACCCGCTCTTCGACACCGACGGCTACACCGAGCGGCGCAAGACCGAGAGGTTCTACGGAGGTGCGATCGGCCACTACGTCGACCGGGGCGCCCGCAACGGACGCCGCGCCAACGACTGGCTCGCGGAGGTCGACGGCCGGTTCCCCGACCTGCGCGACTGGATCCGTGATCGGCGTGCGGAGTGGCAGGCCCGGCAGGGCGGTCCGCAGACCTGGCGTCCGGCCATCGACCGCGGCGCGGCCACCCCGGCCACCCCGGCCGGTCGGGCGCCGGTCGGCACGGTCAGCGTCATCGTGGACCTCGGTGCCTCCGAGGAGCTCGCCCACGCGACCCTGGAGAGCGTCGCCGCCCAGACCGGGGTGAGCACCGAGATCATCGTCATCGACCGCGGCCTGACTCCCTCGGTCGCCGGGTCGGTCGCCGACCTCGCCCCCGGCGCGCGGGTCGTGCCCGGGGACCCGGACCGCGGTGAGCCCGGTGTGGTCGCGGCGTTCACCCAGGTGAGCGGCGACTTCGTCGCGTACGTCGCCGGGGGAGACGTCTGGAATCCTGGTCGCCTCGCGCGGCTGGCCTCGGTGGCGGAGTCGGCCGGGAGGCCGCTGGTCGCCGACGTGCTGGAGCGCCCGTGGCAGCCGGAGCAGCGGTTCGCCGTCGACGCACCTCCGCTCGTGCCCGGGCCCGATGTCCCCGGCCCGCTGATGCGGGTCCTGCTCTCGCGGCTGCTGATCTCCGCGCCGCTGCTGAACGAGGTCGGCGGGCCCCGTGCCGGCATCGGCGTCGGCTGGGCCTACGACCTCGCGCTGCGGCTGACCGCGAAGGCCGAGGTCGAGGTCGTCCCCGAGGTCGGTGTCGAGCGGCGCCAGGGCATCAACCCGCGCCGTCCGCGCCAGGACCGGCTCCCGCTGGACCCCTACGACCTGGAGTCGTGGGAGGACGTCGTCCGCAACGGGGCGTTCGTCGACTGGGCCGCGCTCGCGGAGCGGGCGCCCGACCCGGACGTGGTCTCGGTCGTCATCCCGACCTACGACGACTCGCTGCTGACCGTGGGTGCGGTCGAGGCCGTGATGGAGCACGGAGCGGGGGCGAAGCGGCTCGAGATCGTGGTCTGGGACAACGGCTCCTCGGCCCGGGTCTCGGCGGTGCTCGACTCGCTGCCGTTGCGGTTCCCCGAGGTGAAGGTGGTGCACAGCACCGTCAACCACAACTTTGCGCTCGGCAACAACTTCGCCATCCCGTACGTCACCGGGGAGACCGTGGTCTTCCTCAACAACGACACCACGGCGCTGGCCGGCTGGCTGGAGCCGCTGGTCTCGGCTCTCGAGGATCCCGAGGTGCTCGCGGCGCAGCCGCTGCTGCTCTACCCGAGCGGCTCGGTGCAGTCGGCCGGGGTCGTCTTCCCGCCCTACGGCGGGCTGCCCTACAACATGCTCGCCGAGTATCCGCCCGAGGACGCCGCCGGTCTCGAGGGTCACCGGTTCTCGGCGTTGACCGGTGCCGCGCTGGCGATGCGCTATCGCGACGTCGTCGCGCTGCAGGGCTTCGACCCGATCTTCACCAACGGCATGGAGGACGTCGACCTGTGCCACCGGCTCGCCGCGCTGCGGCCGGGGTGGTTCCGGGTGGTGAACTCCGCGGAGGTCGTCCACCACGAGTCGAAGTCGAAGGGCCGCTTCGCGCGTGCCCCACGCAACCGGCTGATCTACCTCGACCGCTGGGCCGGACGGGTCGAGCCGCGCGACGACGTGGCCGCCTGGGCGGCCTGCGGTTACCAGGTCGTCGGGCGGGCCACGGCCGGGGAGCCGACCGGCCCCGCGAAGACGTACGCCGCCACCCGCCCGATCCTCGCCCCGATGCCGCGCGCGTCGATCGTCGAGGGTGTCCCGCAGCTGCGCTGGTCGATCAAGATCTCCGCCCCCGGAGCGCCGGAGGGGGAGCGGTGGGGTGACACCCACTTCGCGCGTGCGCTGGCGCGGTCGCTGCGCAAGCTCGGCCAGTCGGCGGTGGTCGATCACCACTACGAGTGGGAGCGACCGAGCGCTCTCGACGACGACGTCGTGCTCACCCTGCGTGGCCTCTCGCGCTACTTCCCGGCCCCCGACGGCCGGATCAACCTCGGCTGGGTGATCTCCCACCCCGACGCGGTCACCCGCGCCGAGGCGGCCGGTTTCGACCGGCTGCTGGCTGCCGGGCCGGCGTGGGCCGAGCGGATGTCGGCACGCTGGGGGATCCGCATCGACCCGTTGCTGCAGGCCACCGACCCCGAGCTGTTCAACCCCGACCGGGCGCTGCCCGACAGCGGACACGCGGTGCTCTTCGTCGGCACCTCGCGTGACGTCGAGCGCCCCATCATCCACGACGCGGTCGCCGCGGGGCTGCCGCTGTCGGTCTACGGCCACGGCTGGGAGCCCTACATCCCGCGCCACCACGTCAAGGCTCAGCACATGCCCAACGTCCGCCTCGGCGCGGAGTACCGGGCCGCCGGGGTCGTGCTCAACGATCACTGGGCCGACATGCGCGACTACGGCTTCATCTCCAACCGGCTCTTCGACGCCGTCGCCTCCGGCGCCCGGGTCATCTCCGACGACGTCGTCGGCCTCCGCGACGTCTTCGGCGACACCGTCCAGGTCTACGAGACGCCCGAGGACCTGGTGAAGTGGTCATCGATGCCCGACCCCTCGGTCGTCTTCGGCCCCGACGAGCACATCCGCGCCGAGGCCGCCCGCATCCACCGCGACCACGGCTTCGACGCTCGCGCCCGCACCCTTCTCGACATCGCGCTCGAGGAGAGGACCAGACGCGAGCGTCTCTAGCAGGGGGCTGTCAGAGTGTCCGCATGACGAAGCCTTCCGTGATCCAGCGGCGCGAGCGCGATGCGCTGGTCGAAGACCTGCGAGCGCTCTCGCGCGACCAGTGGCGATCGGCCACGCTCTGCGGCGACTGGGATGTCGAGGAGGTCGTGGCGCACCTCGGTGCCGCGTCCAGGCTCTCGTTCCCGGGCTGGCTGCGCAGCATGATCGGGGCGCGGTTCGATCCCGACGTACACAACCGCAGGCGGCTGGAGGAGTTCCGCGGGTCCTCGGCCGAGGAGACGCTGGAGCGCTTCGCGGAGATCGGCCCCATCCGGCTGCCGCGCAAGGAGAGCGTCGGTGGGCTGGGGGAGATGATCGTGCACGGTGAGGACATCCGGCGCCCCCTCGGCATCCAGCACGACCCCGATCCTGAAGGTCTGATCGCGGTCGCGAGGTTCTTCGCCACGAAGGACTTCGCGGTCAACAGCAAGACGCTGGTCGAGGGCCTTCGGCTCCGAGCGGTCGACGCGGAGTTCGTCGCCGGCGACGGTCCCGAGGTAGAAGGACGTCTGCTCGACCTGGTCATGGCGATGGCCGGACGGGATGTGGTGCTGGCCGGCCTGGAGGGGGAGGGGGCTCCCGAGCTCCGCCGCAGGATGGGCTGAACTACCTGGTGAGTCCAGGTGGCCGTAAGGTGCTGGATGGCGATGACGGCAGTACGGCGCGGAGGAGAACGGTTGGGCAGCGAGGGGAGCCGGCTCGAGCGGCTGGTGCAGGAATCCGTTCGTATCTCTCCGGCGCCGGGAAGTGGCTCGCCCGCCTGGCGGGCGAGCGTGACGTTGCTGGTCGCGCTGGTGGCGTTGGCCGGGGTCGGTCACATCGAGCTCGCGGCGTACGCCTGTTTCGGCACCTTCGCCTCGATCTACGGTGGTCGTCAGCCGCTGCGCGGCCGGTGGCGTACGCAGGCCGCGGCCGGGGCGCTCATGTGCGCGGCGGTCCTGTCCGGTGCGCTCGTCGCAACCTCGCCGCATCGGGCCTGGCTCGTCATCCCGATCGCTGCGGTATGGGCAGCGGCCGGGGCGATGCTGTCCGACCGGTTCGCGCTGCGGCCGCCAGGGCCGATGTTCCCGGTGTTCGCGGTGGCGACCTGTGCGGCGCTCCCGGTGACACCGGCCGGGGTCGCCGTCGCCGTCGGGGTGTCCGCGGCAGCGGCCGGACTTGCGGTGCTTCTCGGACTGCTCGAGGAGCGGCTGGCCGATTCCGGCGAGTCTGTGGAGGCCGTACGTGGTGAGATCCGGCTCGACAACGTGACAGCAGTCGTCGTCGCGGTCGTTCTCGCCGGCACGGTCTCGACCGGGCTCGGACTGAGCCACACGTACTGGGCGATGGTGGCCGCGGCAGTACCGTTCGGAGTCACCGGGCTGCTGGCCCAGACGACCCGCGGGCTGCAGCGGGTGGTCGGCACCCTGGTCGGCCTGGTCGTGGCAGCAGTGCTGCTGTCGATCTCGCTTCCCGCCCTGGTCGTCGCGGTCGTCGTCGCCGCGCTCCAGGCGATCACCGAGCTCCTCGTCGGGCGCCACTACGGCCTCGCGCTCGTCGCCATCACCCCGCTCTCGCTGCTGATGGTCCAGCTCGGCCACCCGCAGCCCCTCGACGCGCTGCTGTGGTCACGCCTGACCGAGACCTTCCTCGGAGTCGTCGTCGGCCTCGCCGCCGCCTTCGTCCTCCGTGAGGTCCGCCGCCGCTGAGGTAGAGGATTGCGCGCCGAGTCGGCGCAACCGCACGCCTCGCTCGCTTCGCTTCGCTCCAAGGCGTGCAGTTGCGCCGACTCGGCTGCACCAGATAGCTACTTCTCGAAGACTGCCTGGTCCAACACTCGGCGCTCGTCGTCGGCTAGGACGAGGAGGTCCTCACGGGATAGGCCGGTGCCAACGCCTGAGGGGGAGAGGTTGATGAAGAACTCGTGCTTGACGGTGTCGTGGAAGGAAGTCTCCCGCAACGAGATGAAGTCGAGGTCGGCGAGGTCCTGGAGGAGCAGGCGGAGGTGGTTGGGGGTGCAGACCCAGTTGTGGGTGTCGATGTAGCGCTCCCCGCGTCGCGCCTCCTGGCCGCTGGCCTTCACGGTCTCCAGCCCGTTGGCGAAGGTGTAGTCGCCCTTGTGGCGCGGGCCCCAGGCGGTGATGCCGCCGTGCTTGGCCGCGTTGAGCCGCTCCTCGATGACCGCGCCCATGGTGTGCACCGACGACGGGTAGAGCGAGGCGTCGATGACCCGGGAGAGCGAGGCCCGCTCCCGGAACCGGTCGAAGCAGTAGCGGTGGTCGGGGATGACCAGGGCGAGCACGCCGTCGGGCTCGAGCAGCTTCTCGCACTCGTTGAGGAAGTCGATCATCGAGGTGGTGTGCTCGATGACGTGGGAGGCGACGATCAGGTCGAAGCGCTCCGGGATCACCTCTGACCAGGGAGTTCCCGGCTGGAAGACGTAGTCGACCTCCTCGATGTCATCGGGGTCGTACTGGGAGAACCCGGAATACCGCTGAACCAGACCCTCGCGGTCGAGATAGTCGACGATGCGTACGTCGTAGCCGTCGCGCTTGGGCAGGATCGCGTTGTGGGCGGGGCCGATCTCCAGGATCAGGGCGTCGGGCTTGACCCCGGCGAGCACCTGCTCGCGCCGCAGGCCGAGCCGGTCCTGGCCCGGGATCGCAGGCACCGCGGTGGTGCGGTTGCGGTCGCCCTGCAACCGGTCCACCTTCGTACGGAGCTTCTGGTTGCGCTGCTTGAGCTCGTCGATCCGGTGGTGCAGGCGCGCGGCCTCGGCGTCGGCGGCACGGACGGTCTGCAGACCCGCTGAAGCGAGGCCGCGGCGTACGGCGCCCCTGAAGGTGGGCAAGACAGGTCCTCCTGAAGAGAGTTTCAGCTTTTGCGGGGTGGGATGTAGGGCTCGGCGGCAAGGGCGGCCCGGCCGCGCTCGGCACCGCGGGCGTGCTCGTCGTCGGGCACGGCCTTGTCGTTCTCGGGGTCGAGCACGTCGCGGAGCAGGTCGGGGATCAGCGCGCGGGTGAGCACGATCTGCAGGTGGTTGGTCAGCCAGTCGTCGAAGGAGTATTCGCCCGAGAAGGCCCCCGCGGCGAGCTCGGCGCGGGTGGGCGTGCGGGCGAGATAGGCGTCCTGCAGCGTCCCGGCGAGGTAGCGCTGGTAGTCACGCATCCCGTGGTGGCGCGGGCTCGGCTTGAGCCCCGGGTTGGCCTCGTAGCCCTTGCCTGCGTTGATCACCTTGCGCTCGAGCTGGGACCAGGAACGCCAGGGGAGGTGGAGCACCTCCATGGCGACCTCGTCGGCTGGCTGGCCGTTGCTCTTCAGCGAGACGAAGTGGTTGCCCTGGACGACCTTGATGTCGGACTCGCCGCGGTGGATGGCGTTGGGCGTGGGGTGGGCGTGCAGCCCGGCGGCCTCGAGGCGCTCGTCGGAGCGCCGGTCGCGCCACTGGAGCCGGTTGATGCCGCCGCCCTTCCAGGCGGGCGGGCCGATGAGGTTCTCCACCTCGACGGTGAACGCGTTCAGGGACAGGGGAGTGGCCTCGAGCGCCTGGCGTACGCTCAGGCCCTTGTCCTTGGGCACGAGGAACTCGTCGGCGTCGAGGTTGAGGACCCAGTCGGCGCGGAAGTGGGTGCGCGCCCGGCGGGCCATCGCGGTGACGACCTTGCCCTGCTGCTTCTCGTGGACGGGGTCGTGGTGGAGCTCGACCTGCCCCGTCTCGGCGTAGCGCTCGAGCACCTCCGTGGTGCCGTCGACCGACGCGTTGTCCGTGACGATCAACGTGTCGACACCCTGGTCCAGGTGGTGCTCGATCATCGCGGCGACGATATCGACCTCGTCCCGGACCATCATTGTCCCGATGATCCTCATGCCGCGAAACCCTACCGGCCCGGTGGACGTTGTCGAGATCCCGCGCCGTACGACGGACGCCAGTCGCCCGGTCCCACGTCGCCGTGTTGGCCGCGTGGCGTTGTGGGCTCGGGGCGCGGGTTGTGCAAGGGTTGAGGTCGTCCGTGCGTATCCAGAAGGGGGCTGGCCGAGCCAGTGCTGACCATCTTTGTCATCTTCGTGGCGATGTTTCTCATCGTCGCGCTGGCAGGCCTGGTGATCGTCTACACGGTCTTCCCCCACCGCGGACAGAAGATGCCGTACGTCTCCAAGCTGGGTGAGGCGATGGAGCGGGCCGTCGACACGGCCCCCACGCTCAGCCCGGCCTCGCGGCTGCAGGAGCGCCGGGAGGACCATCTCAGCGAGCTGCTCGGTGAGCACAACCCGGGAGCCACGGAGAAGAACGCGTAGCGTCGCGATGGCAGGACTCTCGGTTTGGACCGGGAGTTTGATTGGATGAGGCCCATGGAAACGGTCACCCTCATCGTCATCATCGCGGTCGCCGCTGTCGCGATCATCGGCGGCGGCATCGCCGGTCTGGTCACCACCACCCGGCGTCGCAAGGGCCGTACGCTTCCGCCGCAGGCGGAGACCGATGTCATCACCCGCCCTGAGGCGCCGACGGTCGAGGAGACCGCCGAGCCGGAGACGGTGCCGTCCGAACCCTCCGCTCCGGTCATCGAGAAGCCGGAGAGCACCGCTTCTCGCCTGGTGCGGCTGCGCCAGCGCCTGGCCGGCTCCAACGCGCTGGGCCGAGGTCTGCTCAACCTGCTCTCGACCGACCGGCTCGACGAGGACACCTGGGAGGCGATCGAGGACCTCCTGCTCACCGCCGACATCGGCGTCGCGCCGACCCAGGAGCTGGTCGAGGGGCTGCGCACCCGGCTGCGCGTCGAGGGCGGCAAGGCGAGCCCGAAGGCGGCGCTGCGCGAGGAGCTGATCAAGCTGGTCGACCCGGAGATGGACCGCCGGCTCCAGGTCCGCGGCGCCGACGGCGCTCCCGGCGTGGTGCTCATGGTCGGGGTCAACGGCACGGGCAAGACCACCACGACCGGCAAGCTCGCCCGCATCCTGGTCTCCGAGGACCACAAGGTCGTCCTCGGCGCGGCCGACACCTTCCGTGCCGCCGCCGCCGAGCAGCTCACCACCTGGGGCGAGCGCGTCGGCGTCGAGGTCGTCCGCGGCCCGGAGGGCACCGACCCGGCCAGCGTCGCCTTCGACGCGGTCAAGGAGGGCCTCGACAAGGGCGTCGACACGGTCATCGTCGACACCGCCGGACGGCTGCAGAACAAGGCCGGCCTGATGGACGAGCTCGGCAAGGTGAAGCGAGTCATCGAGAAGCAGACCCCGGTCACCGAGGTCCTGCTCGTCCTCGACGCGACCACCGGCCAGAACGGCCTCATCCAGGCTCGCGTCTTCAGCGAGGCCGTCGCCGTCACCGGCATCGTCCTGACCAAGCTCGACGGCTCCGCCAAGGGCGGCATCGTCGTCGCCGTCCAGCGCGAGCTCGGTGTTCCGGTCAAGCTCGTCGGCCTCGGTGAGGGGCCCGACGACCTGACCCCGTTCACCCCCGAGGCCTTCGTCGACGCGCTCCTGGGATAGGCGATGACAGGGGTCAGTGCGTGACTTGAGTGGTTGCGGGCGCGCCTTGGCTTATGACATTCGAGGGCTTTCGATGGGTCCGCGTACTCGACCCTATTTGGGTTGCCTGCTCGGGCCAGCAGCGATCTACTAGGTCGGGCCAGGAGGATTCGCGCTGATCTGTTCACTCAAGGACGCCTAGATGTGATGGCCCGGGACGTATCAGCATCTCGCCGCGGTGACGCTGGTTACGCTTCGCTGGATCTCACGGCGGCTCTTCGTTGAGAGTCTCAGGTAGGCGGTGAGGAACTTCCATCGTTGGACCCTCAACACGTACTCGACGGTCCTCCCTGCGCCGATCACGCCGTTCGCTGGCCCTTCACATCCAGGTTGTAGCTGCGGTCTGAACCCGCCGGACTCGAGCAGGCTTCTCGCGAGTAATCGGTCAGATCGAGGAAGCCGAGGATGAAGTCGCGTAGGTGCTCGAGTCCTCGCTGATGGATCGGTGCTCCGTTGCTGGGTGCGGGGCCGGTCGAAGTAGACCGCATGTAGGCAGCGCGCTGTTTCAGAGTGCAGCCAAGCTCGCGGACCTCTTTCAGCCAGGCCGGGATACCATCGCTGACTGAGTCGATCGGTGCTCCCATCAACTCAAGTCCCCTCGCGCGGTCCGGCTCGCGGTAGGCACCGATCATGCGCTTGTGAAATTCTTGGTCGCCTTGACCGCGACGTTCTGGTCGCTTGCGAACAGGTCCCGCTATCGGTCGGTTTGCTTATCGTGAGGAGGCAGTACCGCGTGCGACGGGTGTGGTAGAGCGGATCGCCCCTCGCGGCCGCTGCGGCGGTGAAAGTGTTGATGGATGTGGCGCCGGCACTCATCGAGCGGGTGGTGAGACAGACGTTGTAGACCTGGTTCGAGCGGCCCTCGACCATGTCCAACAACCTGGCAGGGCCGGTGCCGTCACGGACGGGGTGAGTTCGATGACCTCGGTGACATACATGTCGCCCTTGCGGGTGTGGCACGAGCGATTTTCACCCCGACGGCCTGACCGGTCGAACCGGCCGGAGGGACTGCTGCAGGATCGGGTGACAGGTCGGGTCACGCAGCCAGAATGGCTGGTGCGGTCTTGATTGTCTCGTACTCGATGGGTGTTAAACGTCCCGGGGTCGCCTGTCGTCGTCGACCGGGTGGTAGGTCTTCTCGATCCAGGTCACGATCGCGATGCGGAGGTCCTCGCAGGCTTCCCACGTCTTGCGGCCGAGGACGTTCTTCTGGAGCAGGCTGAAGAACGATTCCATGGCGGCGTTGTCGCCACATGGCGGACGCGCCCCATCGATCCGACCAGCCCGTGGCGGTTGATCGCGCGGACGAATTTCCGGCGGCGCGTGGCGCGTGCGATCGGCGAAGGCATCCGGACGGTGGACCTGAGCGATATCAGTCGTATTTCGGATATCAAAGGGTGTCCGGCCGCGGCGTTGTTCGCAGCCCAACGATCTCCGTCGTTAGGCTACGAACACACGCCTTCCGTGAATCACTCACATTCCGCTATCTCGATGCCAGCCTCCGTGAACTGTATCGCCATTTCGTCCATCGTAGTTGCCGGCTCTATACCGTGATGCTGTAAGCATTCTTTGACAAATTGTGCTGTTTCGGAATGCTTTTCGACCTCGTCCGAGGTTTGCCAGAGCATATCCACAACATGGAACTCCGACGAGTAGCAACGGTCATTGGTGCCATTTTGGGCAGCCGTATCAGGAATGCCAAACTCATAAACGAGCCCAGTCATATCCAAATCGATCAACTCGAAACCGGCGGCTCTAACGCATTCTCGATAACGATTGAATGCTTCTCGGTACTCGTCCGAGGTGATCTTGCGATCCCCGTACTCTTCGGCCTGGGCAGCCGACGTACTCGAGAGATCCATCCCAGCCAGCGGATCCTTATCGGTCTCGATGACTGGCGCAGAGCCGGAAGAGCATCCGCTTAGCGAGAGTGCGAGCAAGAGGGGAGGTATCGACCTCCACATGCGCCCCAACAGCCTGACCTAATCGGCTATCGGTACGAGAGGAATCGAAGACCTCCGACCGACGTGGAGTGCTCGGACCTGTTCGAGTTGTAGATCTGGCGAGTTACTTGGCCTCCACCCCATGAGCTGTACTTCCAGCTGGACCAGCTACTACCGCCTACGTGGTTGTAGTGGACACGAATTCCCAGCGTTCCGCAGTGACCGAAACTAGCTCCTGCGAGGAACGTGATCTGCTTCTCGGATCCGGTCCAGCCAGTCACTCCGGCGTCGCCGGAGCAGTTGCGGTGTACCTCGGTACCGGCACTAGCTGGTGCTGCAGCCGCGACGAACAAACCGGCCGTCATGGCGACTGCTGCGAAAAAAACGGCTATCAATCGTCTGGTCATAACTAACCTCCGAAAATCTGGTTGTAACAATGTGACTCGCCGAAATTATCAGGCGGGGGACGTAAGCCGCACGGTTTTGGCAAAGTGACATCACCGGTCCCACGTTTGCTTTCGAGAACTCCGGCACCGACTACATCTACGGCAGTGGCACCATCACGCACGCCTACTACCGCGCGCGTGGAGGAGCGGGGCAACCACGGTGAGCTGCACATCAACCGGGAGACTTCCGCGCTCACCGGGTTCAGCGAGCGCCTGTCGATCAACTACAACGACGTCGACCTGTCCTTGAAGGTCCGTCGCTCGCTCGGCCTGCGGCTGGTCTGGCTCCACGACGTCGTCCTCTTCCACTTCGAGTCGGTCAGCCGCGACAACGCGGTCCATGACTGGGAGAAGGACTTCATCAACAGCCGCTGGGGCAACTACCTGCAGGCCCGCGAGGGATACTCCAACGGCGCATGTTGCGGTTCACCGTGCCACGCCGTGGCAGGATCGCCGGTATGCGCCACTCACTCGCCGGCCGGGCCGAGACCTCCATGCAGGCACGGCTGCTCGCTCAGCTCCGTGACGAGGGCCCCCTCTCCCGGGTGCAGCTCGCCGACCGGCTGAACGTCTCCCGCACCACGATCGCGGCCGAGGTCGGCCGGCTCACCGAGCTGGGCATGGCCCACGAGGTCGGCCCGGCGGCCTCCCGGGGTGGGCGGCGCTCGACGCTGGTCGACCTGGCGCCGGACATCCGGTTCGTCGGCATCTCCATCGGCGCCACGAGCATGTCCGTCGGCCTCACCGACGGCCGACTGTCGGTGATCGAGATTCGCACCAGAGCGTGCGACATCCGCAGCGGTCCGGAGAAGGTGCTCGCGACCGCGCTCGACGAGGTCCGTGCGCTGCTGGACGACCACGGCGTCGCCGAGCCGATGGGCGCGGGCGTCGGCGTACCCGGCCCGGTCGACTTCCACCGCGGCGTCTCGGTGTCTCCGCCGATCATGCCAGGTTGGGACGGTTACCCGGTGCGGGAC
>NZ_JACIXG010000035.1 GCF_014360585.1 Nocardioides sp. | reverse complement strand
GGACGGCCTTCGGCCGCCGGCTACGCCGGCCGCTACGCGGTCCTTGACACCGGGCTCCCTCGAGAAAGAATTGGCTGGCTATCGGGGCGGCGGCCCGGGTGTGGCGCAGCGCATTCGTTCCTGGGAACGGTGGTGTTCGTGGGGTGGGAGGGTGGCCCTTCGGGCCACTTACCATCCACAGGTTTGGAGTCGTTCGCTGCACGCGAAAAATGGGTTTGACCTGGGCAAATAGGTGTTCAAGAAGGCGTGGTTGGAGTAGAATCAGAGGCACTACGACACGCCTTGAAGGGATGTGACAGCCATGAGCATCGACCACTGGGGCACCAACCCCGGAGACCTTGTCTCGTCTGCTCTTGCTGCCATCGAAACCTCCCTTGAAGAGCTCCTCGCGATGGACCCGATCTACTGGCGCACCAGCCAGAAGAAGGACTACCTCGCCAAGGCGGAGAAACTCCAAGCCCAACAGGCTGCGTTGACGCTGCGAGTGCTGGCCGTGTCGGGCGATATTGCCGCCGAGACCGGAGACAAGGACGCCTCCGCGTGGATGCGCGCAGAGCTGCTGGTCGACAAAGGCACCGCCCGGGCCCATATCAAGCTCGCCACTGCGGTGACGAAGTACGAGCTGGTCTCTGCCGGCCTCGCTGCCGGTGTCCTCTCCGAGGCGAAGGCCACCGTGATCACCAAAGCCCTGGACAAGATCGAGGCTGACCCGGTCGCCACGAGCGAGGACCTGGTCCTGGCCGAGAAACTGCTGGTCGAGTACGCCACCCTGGCCACGGCCAAGGAAGTCCAGACCGCCGGTAGACGGGTCCTGGCCAAGATCGACCCCGACCGGTTCGAAGAAGCCGAAGCCAAAGCCCTCCTCGCCGAAGAAGAACGAGCCCAGCAGAAGACCGCGCTGCGGGTGTGGGACAACCACGACGGAACCATCGGGTTCGACGGGGTTCTCCCGACATCGATCGGGATGAGGTTCAAGAAGCAGGTCGAGGCCTGGGCCCAGCCCCGTAAGCAGCAGCTCGTCGAGAAGGGTGCCCCGCTCCCGCCGTGGGAACGACTCATGGGCCAGGGCCTCGCCCGCCTGGTCGAGACCATCGACCCGACCGCGCTGCCCCGCCACGGTGGCGACGCGACCGTGGTCAACGTCGTGATCTCCCTCGAGGAGCTCCGCAAGGAACTCGGCACCGCCACGCTGGGGTTCGATGAGACCAACGGCACCACCATCACCGCAGCCGAGGCCCGGAGGATGGCATGCAACGCCACCATCATCCCGTGGGTGTTGGGTGGTGACAGTGAGGTGCTGGACATGGGCCGGGCCAGCAGGGTCTTCGTGCCGGTCCAGCGCAAAGCGCTCCGTTTGCAGCAGAAGTGCTGCCAAGCCGAGGGCTGTGACATGCCACCGGAATGGTGCGATGCCCACCACTTCAAAGCCTGGGCAGCAGGCGGGAAGACGGACCTGAAGGACGGGGTCTTGCTCTGTCCGCACCATCATCGTCTGGCGCACAGCCCTGCCTATGTTCATGAACGGTTGCCCGACGGCACCGTCCGGTTCACCCGCCGGCCCTAGACCGACGGGCTGAGACCGACCCACCAAGTTCCCGCCCAGCGGGCACTTTCTCCTGCCCTCGACCAGGGCGGCTCTGCTCGGGGCGTCGATACGGACCTGGGTGACATCGCGTCAACGGGTTCAGCCCCTCGTCGGCGCAGTTCGTCGAGACGCGAAATGACTCGCACCCTCCTGCAGGCGCCTACTGCGCTCGAGCTGGCCACGCGCAACCACGACGCGCTCATCGACACCGCGAAGAACGACGCCGACAAGATCGTCGGCGAGGCCCGCGCCAAGGCCGAGCGTCTCGAGGCCGAGTCGAAGGCGAAGGCCGTGATGACTCCCTAGGTTTGTGACCGCCTCCCAGGCCCGGTGATCCCGACCGAGGCGCTTCCTCGCCCCCAGCAGCACACCGGCCACGATTCCCACGCCTGCCCCCAACTGACGACGCTGCGCCAAACCCCGCCGCCGAAGGCCGTCGTCTCGATAAGCTCGATACATCGCCTTGACTCCGGGGTTCGGCGTACGCGTACGACCCCTGCGGCAGCGACCACGAACGGGTTGGCGGCACCGGGACACTGAGAGTATGCGACGGATCGGTTTGCTGGGCGGGATGAGCTGGGAGTCGACGGCGGAGTACTACCGCCTGCTCAACGAGATCGCCGCGAAGCGGCTCGGCGGGCTGCACTCGGCGGACCTCATCGTACGGTCGGTGGACTTCGCGGAGATCGAGGAGATGCAGGCCGGAGGGGAGTGGGAGCGGGCTGGGGCTCGCCTCGCGGCGGAGGCGGCCACGCTCAGCGACGCCGGGGCCGAGGTGATCGTGCTGGCGACCAACACGATGCACAAGGTGGCCGGGCCGCTGGAGGAGACGTACGGGGATCGGTTCCTGCACCTCGGGGACACGACGGCGGCCGCGGTCGGTGCGGCAGGGGTCGGGCGCGTGGGGCTGCTCGGGACCGGGTTCACGATGTCGCAGCCGTTCTATGCCGACCGGCTCCGCGGCCACGGTCTCGAGGTCACCGTTCCCGCCCAGCGTGACCAGGACACGGTGCACCGGATCATCTACGAGGAGCTGTGCCTGGGGACGTTCCTCGACAGCTCCCGGCAGGCGTACCTCGCGGTCATCGACCGGCTCGTCGCCGACGGGTGCGAGGGCGTCATCCTCGGGTGCACCGAGATCGAGCTGCTGCTGCCGATGGAGACGTACGCGGGGGTGCCGTTGTTCCCGACGACCCGGCTGCACTGCGAAGCGGCGGTCGAGATGGCCCTCAGCCCCCGGGATCAGCGCTGCGTCGCAGCCCACTCCTCGGCGAGGATCGCGTAGGAGAGGCCGTCGAGCCAGCCGCGGGTGCGGTGCAGCGAGTCCTTGATCGTGTGGGACTCGCGGCGCATCCCGAGGCGCTCCATGAGCCGCCAGGAGGCCTCGTTTTCGGCGAAGCACTCCGCGACGACGCGACGCAGACCCAGAGGGCCGAAGCAGACGTCCAGCACAGCGCGGACGGCCTCGGTGGCGTAGCCGTTGCCCTGATGGGCGGGGGCGATGGTCCAGCCGAGCTCGGCCTGGGTGCCGTTGCCCTGCTCGCGCACCTCGGTCTGTGACCAGGGGTCGGTGATCAGCAGCATGAGGTCGCCGACGATGACGCCGTCGTGCTCGATCACCAGGCCGGACTCGAGGACGTCGGGGCGCTCGAAGACCTTGCGATAGGCGTCGATGTCCGCGAACGCGCTCGTCACCCACTCGGACACCTCGGGGAGGCTCCGGAAAGCCCAGGTCGGCTCGATGTCGGCGAGAGTCATCCGACGGATCACGAGCCGTTCGGTGCGCAGCGGCCACTCGGCCTTTCCCCGCAGATCAGGACGCGTGTCGATCATGTGCCAACCTTGGCATCAACCGGCTCCAGGACGCCACCGAGTTCTCCGGGACCGAGTTCCTCGGGTAGGGCGTCGTGGCGTACGACCAGCGAGGTGACCGCGCGGGTGAGGCAGACGTAGAGGCGGCGCAGCCCGGTGCCGCGGTCCGGCTCGCCGGCGACGATCGCCGTGGGGTCGGAGACGACCACGTGGTCGAACTCGAGTCCCTTCGCCAGCGAGGCAGGGACCAGGTCGAGATGGGCGTCGAACTCGGTCTCCTCGTCGGCGGGCACCCCTATCTCGGCATAGGCTAGTCCGGCCTCGGTGAGCTCGGCGCGCACCTCCGGGAGCGAGGCGTCGGGCGCGATCAGGCCCACCGACCCGGGGCGTTCCAGGGCCTCGGCGAGCGCCGCCACCACCGACGAGGTGGTGAAGGTGAGGTCGCCGCGGGCCCGGCGCACCGCGACCGGCGGCTCCAGGTCGGGCGCGATGTGGGGGAGGAGCCGGGCGGCGTACGCGATCACGTCGGCCGGCACCCGGAAGCCGCGGGTCAGCTGCTCGACATGACCGTCCGGCTTTCCCAGATGCGCCAGCGCGTCGGTCCAGGACGACGAGGCCCACGGCGTGGTCGCCTGGGCGAGGTCGCCGAGGATCGTCAGCGACCCGGTGGTCGAGCGGCGGCCGAGGGCGCGCAGCATCATCGCGGAGAGGTCCTGGGCCTCGTCGGCGACGATGTGGGCCACCGATGGCGTGCGGTCGAGCAGGTCGGCGATCTCGTCGAGGAGCACCAGGTCGGCCAACGACCAGCGAGCCGCACCGGCCGAGCGGGGCGGCTTCGCCCACAGCAGCGTCTCCTGCTCTGCCTCCGAGAGCAGCCCGTCGGCGACCTCCGCCAGCCAGGTCGCGTCGGTGAACAGCCGGAACAGCACCTTCGCCGGTTTGAGGTCCGGCCACAGCGCGGCCGCGTAGTCCTTCACCGGCTTGGCCCGCGCCACCGCGTCGTGCACCCGGTCGTCGGGTGAGTCGCCCGACCGCTCCATCTGCACCAGCACCCGGTGGGCCAGGGCCCGCGGCAGGAGCGCCCGGCCCGCGGCGTACCGCAGATCGTTGGCGCGCAGCCCCTCCAGCGCCTCGCGCGCCTCGTACGAGGGCACCCGCCACCGCCGCGAGCCGCGCGGGATGACCAGGGCCTCCTCCGGCTCACCGACATGCGACCAGACCGCTCGGCGGAGCACCTCGGCCATGCGTACGTCGCCCTTCAGCGTCGCCACCGAAGCGGGCTCCTCCGCCCGGAGAGCGCCGTTGACGGCGACCAGCTCCGCGATCGTCGCCTGCTTGGCCTCGATCTCGCCGAGCGCGGGGAGCACGTCGCGGATGTAGCGCAGGAACGAGGCGTTGGGGCCGATGATCAGGACCCCGCGCCGGGTCAGCTGGTCGCGGTGCGCGTAGAGGAGGTACGCCGCGCGGTGCAGCCCCACCGCGGTCTTCCCGGTCCCGGGCGCACCCTGCACGACGATCGTCTGCGACAGGTCGGCCCGGACCAGGACGTCCTGCTCGGGCTGGATGGTGGCGACGATGTCGCGCATCGGTCCCACGCGGGGCCGCTCGATCTCGGCCTCGAGGAGTGCCGAGTGCTCCTGCTCGGGTCCGCCGCCGGTCAGCGACTCGTCCTCGAACCCCGTCAGATCGCCGTGGGAGAACCCGTAGCGACGCCTCCGCGCCAGCCCCATCGGCTCCGTCCGTGACGCCCGGTAGAACGGGACGCTGACCGGAGCGCGCCAGTCGACCACCATCGGGTCGCCCGCGCTGTCGGAGATGTGCCGCCGGCCGATGTGGAACGATTCGCCACCCGCAGCAGCGGCCCGGTCGACGCGACCGAAGAAGTGCGGCACGTCCGGATCGTCAGCGAGCTGCTCGAGCCGTCGGGCGAGGGTGGCGTCCAGGATCTCGGCGCTGACCCAGTTGCCGGCCGTGGAGGAGTCCAGCGACTCCACCCGCTGCCTCATCCGGGCCAGATCCTGCCGGGACGCGGCCAGGTGCGCTCGCTCCGCGTCGAGGTCGTCGAGGTCGTCGGGGGAGTAGGTCCCGTCTATGGACATGGCTGATTCATCGCTTCTCCGTCGGCAGCAGGGTTCGCTGGGGGCGCAGGGTCAAAGGCTCCAACATAGGCGACCGCGGAGCGGCGGCCCAACAGGTTTATCGGCACCCCTGTTGGGGGAGGGGATGCAACAATTGGCGCGTGAGCCTGTTCGATCGTTTCCGACGCCGCAAGACGCGCATGAGCCGTCCGACGGGCGAGAGCTACACCGGATCCACAAGGGTGCGCGCCGCGGACTCCACCGACCAGAAGCATCTCGTGCAGTTCGTGACGACCCGACGCGGTGTCGAGGGGTTCGTCGAGCCGCGCACCGTCGTCAGCGAGGTGACCCTGCTCCTGGTCGCCCACGATGGCGAGTGGACCAGGCGGCGCGTGCCGTCGGCGCAGTGGGCTCACAAGTTCGCCAATCAGCACCAGGTCCCGTCCTACGATGCCGCGGTGGTCGGCGTACCGCAGCGGATGCGCGACTACAACCGACGCCAGAAGCAGCAGAGCCAGAAGCAACAGGGTCAGTAGGCCCCGAGCCCGGACCTCGGTCGAAACTGTCGGCGCCGGCATCTAGTCTTTGCCGACGTGGGTGAAGACCTGATGATCTCGGCGCACGGGCTGCGCAAGTCCTTCGGCGACTTCGAGGCGGTGCGCGGCATCGACGTGACCGTACGGCCCGGCGTCGCCTTCGGTTTCCTGGGGCCCAACGGCGCCGGCAAGTCCTCGACGATGCGGATGATCTGCTGCGTCTCACCGCCGAGCGCGGGCGAGCTGCGGGTCTTCGGGATGGATCCTGCCAAGGACGGCCCGAAGATCAAGGCGCGCCTGGGGGTGTGCCCGCAGGAGGACACCCTCGACGTCGAGCTCAACGTCTACGACAACCTCTACGTCTACGGCCGCTACTTCGGGCTGCCGAGAGCCGAGGTGAAGGGCCGGATCGAGGAGCTGCTCGACTTCGTCCAGCTCACCGACAAGGCCAAGGCGAAGGTCGATGACCTCTCCGGCGGCATGAAGCGACGCCTCACGATCGCCCGGAGCCTGATCAACCGGCCCGAGATCCTGGTCCTCGACGAGCCGACCACGGGGCTGGACCCGCAGGCCCGCCACGTCATCTGGGACCGGCTGTTCCGGCTCAAGCAGGCCGGCGTGACCCTGCTGCTGACCACCCATTACATGGACGAGGCCGAGCAGCTGTGCGACGAGCTCGTGGTCATGGACCAGGGCCGGATCGTGGCCCACGGCACGCCTCTGGGGCTGATCCACGAGCACTCCACCCGCGAGGTCGCCGAGCTGCGCTTCGGCGTCGGCGAGCACGAGGCGCTGGCCGCCAAGGTCGAGGACCTCGCCGAGCGGATCGAGGTGCTGCCCGATCGGCTGCTGCTCTACAGCGACGACGGCGAGTCGGTCATCGAGGCCGTCCACAGCCGCGGCCTGGCGCCGGTGGCCACCCTGGTGCGGCGCGCGTCGCTGGAGGACGTCTTCCTGCACCTCACCGGCCGGACGCTGGTCGACTGATGGTCGACTACGCCGGTTCGGGGCCGGCCACCCCACCGACCGCGCCCTCGGGGCTGGTCTCCGGTGCGCTGCGGATGGGCGACTACTGGCTCACCGTCCTGGCGCGCACCTGGAAGGGCGGGGTGATCACGACCTTCGTGACACCGTTCTTCTACGTGCTGGCGCTGGGCGTGCTGCTGGGCGGCTTCGTGGAGGCCGACTCGACCACGCTGGAAGGCGCCGACTCCTATCTCGCGTTCGTCGCGCCGGGCATGGTCGCCGCCCATGCGATGACGATCGCCTTCTCCGAGATGACCTATCCCGTCTACGGGATGGTCAAGTGGCAGCGGATCTACTTCTCGATGATCGCCTCGCCGCTGACCGCCTCCCATATCGTGCTGGCCCAGCTCGGCTTCCTGATGCTGCGTACGCTGTTCGCCTGCGGTGTCTTCCTGCTGGTCCTGACCCCCTTCGGGGTCTTCGAGACGTGGTGGGGCGTGCTCGTGGCATGGCTGGTCCAGGGTCTGGTGGTGCTGGGCTTCGGGACACCGGTGATGCTGTTCTCGCTCTCGATCAAGGGCGAGGAGTCCTTCGCGCTGATCTTCCGGCTGGGGATGATCCCGCTGACGCTCTTCTCCGGCACGTTCTTCCCCGTCGCCAACCTCGGTCCGGTGCTGGAGAAGATCGCGATGGCATCGCCGCTGTGGCAGGGCGTGAACCTCACCCGGATGCTCGCACTGGGGGAGATCGACTGGGGCCTGGCCGCGATCCACGTCGGCTATCTCGGCGTGCTCGCTGGGGTGTGCTGGTGGCTCGCGGTGCGCCGCCTGGGCGAGAGGCTGGTGTCCTGAGATGGCGCTCTTCAACGCTGCCCTGGGGACCACCGTCGCCCGGCCGCTGCGGGGCGGCGAGGCCGCCCGGATGCTGCTGTGGCGCAACATCCTGGTCTATCGACGCGCCTGGCTGGTGTTCATCACCGGGTTCCTGGAGCCGGTCTTCTACCTGTTCTCGATCGGCATCGGCGTGGGCGCGATGGTGGTCGGCTTCGAGTACGCCGGGAAGCCGGTCGACTACCGCGAGTTCGTCGCCCCAGGAATGATCGCGGCCTCGGCGATGAACGGGGCGCTGCTGGATGCGACCTTCAACTTCTTCTTCAAGCTGAAGTACAACAAGCTCTACGACCAGATGCTGGCCACGCCGCTGCGCACCGCCGACATCGCGATCGGCGAGATCCTCTGGAACCAACTGCGCAGCGGGATCTACGTGACCGCCTTCCTGCTGATCATGGTGGCGATGGACCTGGTCCACTCGTGGTGGGCGCTCCTGGTGGTGCCGGCCGCGCTGCTCATCGGGTCGGCCTTCGGAGCCGTGGGCATGGCCCTGACGACCTACATGAGCTCCTGGCAGGACTTCGAGAAGGTCACCCTCGCGATGATGCCGATGTTCCTGTTCAGCGCCACCTTCTTCCCGGTCACGGCCTATCCGGAGTGGCTGCGCTGGATCGTGGAGTTCACCCCGCTCTACCGCGGTGTCGTGCTGTGCCGCGAGCTGACGCTCGGGGTGCCGTCCTGGGGATCGCTGCTCTCGGTGGTCTACCTGCTGGCGTTCGGCGCGATCGGCCTTGTCGTCGTGCGACGCCGCCTCGACTCCCTGCTGCTCACCTGATCTCAGGTCGCGATTACGGCTTGGAGTATTCGATGTACGGCTTGCGAATTCGAGAAATCTGGAGCAATTTTCTGGCAGCTGGCGCGTGAGCCGGACAAGACTGGTCGATCGAGCCCGCAAGGATGGGGCATCTCGGCAGTCCGACCAGGAGGAAGAACATGGACCACATCCCGGGACAGGGCGACGACCTGATCGCGACCTTCTACATCAAGGACCCGGACTCGACCGGCAGCGAAGGGTGTGAGACGTTCTACGAGACGGATCGCAGATCCTGGGTTGTGCAGGGCAAGAGTCGCGGCCCGCAGGTGGCCGAGCAGCTCGTGGCCCTTGCTGATGATGAGACCTACCTGGAAGTCTCCGGCCGGACCATGGATGCGTTCGTCCGTAAGTACGTGAAGGAGAACCATGGAGTTGATCTCGCGTGAGCAGCGTTCGGCCCTCCTCTGGGCTGGCCGTCCGTTCCTGAAACTGGAGTTGCGAGACAGCTACGCCATCGACGATGACCTGTTCGCCGCATGGCGACGAGGGGATGACCGGGCGGTTGCCGAGTCCATGGCCCCGTGGCTGAAGCAGGTTGAGACGGAGATTGCCGCGGGCCGCCGCCTCCGGAGAGTTCGGGTTGTCTCCGAGCCGCTCTCGGAGTACCAGCGAACACTCTTCGACATCAGTCAATTCGGCGTCGATGCCGGTGAGGAGCTGCGCTGGCTCTCGCGACGGCTGGTCTCTGGTCTTCCGCTCCCCGGCAACGACTGCTTCGTGATGGAAGACCTCGTGATGTTCAACGTCCACGGCGGCAACGACGAGCAAGTCGAGATTCAGCTGGACCGCGATCCGGACCTGGTGGAGTTCTGTCGGAACGCCTTCGAGTCAGCCTGGGACCTCGCCACGCCGCATCACGAGTACAAGCCCGCCTGACGGGCTCGGCCATGGCCGACATGACGCCGTCGAATGCGGCGAAGAGAGCGTTTGCCGTACGTCTCCGAGATCTCCGACTCGACGCCGGCCTCAGCGGCGCAGCGCTCGCCGAGCGCTGCAGCTGGGGCCGGTCGAAGGTCTCGAAGATCGAGCACGGCACCCAGAACCCAACTGATGCCGACGTCAGAGCCTGGGCGGTAGCGTGCAACGCCGAGGATCAAGTTGCGAACCTGATCGCTGCCCATCGCGAAGTCGAGCAGATGTGGATGGAGTGGCGCCGGGATCATCGCGCCGGTATGAAGCACATCCAGATCCGCAATATGCCGCTCTACGAGCGCACCAAACTGCTCCGCGTCTATGAAGCAGTGAACTTCCCCGGCTATCTCCAGACCTTCCGCTACGCCGCCACACAGGGCACGATTCATGCTCACCAATTCGGCCTTCCGGTCGACGACGTCGAGCAGGCTGCTCGGAACCGGCTGGAGCGGCAACGCTTCCTAGGAACGGGCACGAACTCCTTCGTGTTCGTCCTGGAGGCGGCGATGCTCTACACCAACGTCGGTGGCGCCGACGTGATGGGCGAGCAGCTCGACCGGCTGCTCGAGGTAGCCGCGATGCCGTATGTCTCGATCGGCATCATCCCGCTCGGACAGCCCCGGTCGCTCTTCCCTGGCGAAGGGTTCTACCTGTTCGACGATCAGCTGGTTGTGCAGGAATTCTGGTCGGGATCACTGCGCTCCTCACGCCCCGAGGACATCAACTACTTTCTTCGCACTTTCGAGGCGCAAAGGGATCAGGCGGTCTTCGGTGCCGCTGCTGTAGAGCAGGTCGAGACGGCACGGGCGCGACTTCAGGAAACCTGAAGCAACTTCCTGGCAGCGGGCCCGCGAGCCAGATGAAACTGGCAGAGCCCGGGGCGCCGAAGGGTTTCCACCGATTTCGGTCGCCCCGGGATCCAACTCGCCAACCACCTGCGACGGAGCACCATGAGTTCCGCAGACGACCGACGCCCTCGACCTGGACGACCACGGCACATCTCCGGGCCGAACAGCAGCCTCTCGCCCCGCGATCAGATCCTCGATGCGTCCGCCCGCCTGTTCGTGCACCAGGGATTCGCTGCCACGTCGACCAGGGAGATCGCAGAAAGGGTCGGCATCCGCCAGGCGTCGATCTACTACCACTTCCCCTCTGGCAAGGACGAGATCCTCGGAGAGCTCCTGGAGAAGTCCGTGCGTCCCACGGTCGACAAGGTGGCTCAGATCGAGGGCATGTGCCCGCCGGAGGCACCCGAGACGGCGCTGTACGTCCTGATGCTGCTCGACGTACGCACGTTGGTGTCGCTCCCTCACAACACCGGCTTTCTAGCCCAACTGCCCGAGGTCACCAGATCGCCCGCGTATGAGCAATACGACAAGACCCGTCGGGGGCTTGAAGATGCCTACGAGCGGCTGGGCTGTCAGGTCGTGCGCCCGGGTGTGATCGTTCCTGGGAGTGCGGGTGAGTGGCTGCTGAACCATGCGGAAACCGTGATCTTCATGCGCAGGTCAGGGGCCACGCTCGGCAGGGCCGCAGAGGCTGCGATCGCTGCTTCTGGGATCCGGATGTGTGGCGCCGGCCAGGACCAGATCGACCATGCGGGCCAGCGGGCAGCGGAGGTTCTCGCCAGCCTATGAGGTCCCACGTCCCCGGCCCGTGCGCGTAGCGCCTTCTGACTGGCGGCATCTCGCGTCTCAAGGGCAGGATCTCCCTCGTGGCGGCCTTGGTGGGCCGTCAAGATTGACGTATGACATATGAGGCGCCTGCCGGAGCGGAGCTCGAGACGATCGAGCCCGACACCAAGGACTGGACCTGGGTCCTCGATCGGGCCTGCCCCGAGTGCGGCTTCGTCGCCGGTGCCGTGACCGCGGACCGGCTCCCCGAGATCGTGCGGGACAACGCGACCTACTGGGAGGTCTACCTCGCCGCCGACAACGCGCGCGAGCGCACCCGGCCGGGGGTCTGGTCGGCGTTGGAGTACGCCGCACACGTCCGCGACGTCCACCGCATCTTCGGTGAGCGGCTGAGGCAGATGCTGACCGAGGACGAGCCGCGGTTCGCGAACTGGGACCAGGACGCGGCCGCTGTCGAGGGCGACTACGCCGGCCAGGACCCTGCGGTCGTGGCCGAGGAGCTGATGGACGCCGCCGACGAGGTGGCCACGATCTACGAGAAGGTCCCGCCGGACGCGTGGGGCCGTCGCGGGACGCGTTCCAACGGCGACGTGTTCAGCGTCGAGTCGCTGGGCCGCTACCACCTCCACGACGTCGTCCACCACCTGTGGGACGTACGCGCCGCCGCCAAGCGGGCGACGGTCGCCGCCTACGACGCCAGCGTCGCGACGTACGTCGAGAGCACCTCCTTCTCGGAGGAGAACCGTTCGCTCCTCGACCGGTTCCTGGCCGAGCTCGAGCCCGGCGACCACGTCCTCGAGATCGGCACCGGGCCCGGCCACGACGCGAAGGCGCTCGAAGCCGGGGGAGTGCGGGTGCGGCGTACCGACATCAGCGAGGGGTTCGTGGCGCACCTGCGGACGCAGGGCTACGCCGCGGCCTGCCTGGACCCGCTGACCGACGACCTGCGTGATCCGGTCCACCCCGACGTCCCCTACGCCGCGGTCTGGGCCTCGGCGACGCTGCTGCACGTGGCCCGCGACGACTTCGGGACCGTGCTCGGCAGGCTCGCCGAGGTCACTCGCCCCGGCGGTGCGCTGCACGTGTCGCTGAAGGAGGGCGAGGGAGAGGAGTGGATCAACCGCGGCCACGTCGAGGCTCCCCGTCTCTTCGTCTACTGGCGTGAGGCAGAGCTCCGGGCGGCGCTGGACGAGGCCGGCTGGGACGTGCTCGAGGTCGGGCACGCGGACGGGCCCCTCGGGGACGTCTGGCTCGATGTGCTCGCTCGTCGGCGCGGCTGAGAGCGGCTGAGTAGCATTCGGGGCGATGAGGCACACGGAGTTCTGGTCCCGGATGGAAGACGCGCTCGGCGCGGGCTATGCGCGTGCGTGGGCGCGCCAGTTCGTGATGGGCGAGCTGGGCGGCCGCACCGCGCAGGAGGCGCTCGACGACGGCGTCTCGCCCAAGGAGGTCTGGGCCGCGGTCTGGAAGACCCTGGAGCTGCCGGCGCGGGAGCGGTGAGGTGACCTCGGGCCTCGCCGCCCCGCCCTCGACCGCGGCGATCCAGAAGCGCACCATCCTCACCCTGGTCGCCACCCAGGCGGTCGGCGCGATGGGCATCACGATCGGGATCGCGACCGCCTCCCTGCTGGCGCGTGACCTGTCCGGCTCGGAGTCGATGGCGGGGCTGTCCCAGACGACCCAGGTGCTGGGCGCCGCGGTGGCCGCGTACGTCCTGGGGCGGGTGATGGACGCCCGCGGACGCCGGTTCGGGCTGCTGGCGGGATATCTGCTCGGTGCGGCCGGGAGCCTGCTGGCCGTCCTGGCGGGCGTGGTCGGCTCGATGACGCTGCTGCTGGTCGGCGCGGTGCTGCTGGGCGCGACCACCGCGGCGAACAACGGCGCCCGCTACGCGGCCACCGACCTGGCTCCTGCGGCCAGGCGCGCGCGAGCGCTGTCGGTCGTGGTCTGGGCGACGACGTTCGGCGCGGTCATCGGACCCAACCTGACCGGGGTCGCCGAGCTCTTCACCGATGCCGTCGGGATCCCGGTGCTCACCGGTCCGTTCGCCCTCGGTGCGGTCGCGATGCTGGCCGCCGCGCTGGTGGTCGGGGTCTTCCTGCGGCCGGATCCACTGCTGGTCGCCCGGGAGGGCGCTCCGCCCGCGGAGGCGCCGAAGGGAACGAGCTGGCGCCGGGCGCTCGCCATGATCCGGGAGCGTCCCGCGCTCGCGGCGGCGGTGGTCGGACAGGCCGCGGCGCACGCCACGATGGTCGCGGTGATGGTGATGACCCCGCTCCACATGGAGCACGGCGGCGCCGGGCTGGAGGTCATCGGTCTCGTGATCAGCGGGCACGTCCTCGGCATGTTCGCCTTCGCTCCGGTCGCCGGCTGGCTCGCCGACCGCGTCGGCCGAGCCGACGTGATGGCGCTCGGTGGAGGCGTGCTCCTGGTGGCCCTTGTCCTGTGCGCCGCTGCGCCACAGGGCAGCTCCGGGCGGATCTTCGTCGGGCTCTTCCTGCTCGGCCTCGGCTGGTCGCTGGCCACGATCGCGGCGGCCACCTCGGTAGCGGACCAGACCCCGCTCGAGGTGCGCGCCGACGTCCAGGGCACCGCCGACCTGATCATGGGGCTCGCCGCTGCCGCCGCGGGAGCGCTGTCCGGGGTCGTCGTCGACGTGGCCGGATATCCAGCGCTCGCGCTCTGCGCGATCCTGCTGGTCGTGGTGCTTTTCGGAGCTGCGTACGTGGGGCGTCGGTCGGCCTGACACGCCTGCGACCGTGGCAGGGCCGCGGGGCGGCCCTGCCCGTCAGCATCCTCAGCCGAGGAGCTTCTCCATGGTGTCGATCTCCTTCGTCTGGGACTCGATGATCGTCCCGGCCAGGTCGACCGCGGGCTTGAACCGACCCTCGTCCTGCTCGGTCTCGGACATCTCGACCGCACCCTCGTGGTGCTCGATCATCATCTCAAGCCACATGTCCCGGAACTCGGCGTCGGAGGCGTTCTCGAGGGCGTCCATCTCATCGGCGGACATCATCCCGGGCATGTCGTGGTCCATGCCCTCCATCGAGTCGGACATGCTGCTGTCCTCGCCGCCGTGGCCCTCGTGTCCGCCGTTGACGTGGTCGCGCATGGTCGACGGCACCTCCTCGCCCCACTCCTGGAGCCAGCCGGACATGGTCTCGATCTCGGGGCTCTGGGCCGCCCGGATCGCGTCCGCGAGCTCCTGGACCTCGGGCTCGAGCGTGCGGTCCATGGTCAGGTCGACCATCGACATCGCCTGGGCGTGGTGCTGGATCATGTCGGTCGCGAAGGTGATGTCGGCCTTGTTGTGCTCGGTCTCGGAGAGCTCCTGCGGCTGACCGGCCTCGTCTTCGCCGCCGCAGGCGGACAGCGTCAGCAGCACGGCCAGGCCGGCCGCGGCCAGGGTCGAGCGGGTGCGGGTACGTTGCGTACGCATCTGTTTTTTCTCCTTGTCAGGTACTGTTTGCGGGCATCATTGACCCAGCTTCGGCCCGCGGGCGCGGCCCGGGTCGCGGCTGGTTCGAGGCCGCTCAGCACCTGATGACGGAGTAGGCCCACGCGGAGGGCGGACCGGTCGCCAGGCGGGTGATCAGGGGCGTGGATCCGGGCGTTCGGGACCAGCTGCGGCCACGGCTGAACCACCAGACAGGAGTACGTCGCCACAACCTGCTCAGGAGCAGCGCGCCCGCGGCGAGCAGGAACGCAGCGCACAGCATCATCGCCGTGTGCCCCTCGTCTCCTGGGCCTCCGGCGTGGCCGGGCACTCCGGGGTCGGCATGGCGGGCGTGGTCGAGGGCGTGGGTGTGTTCCACGTGGACGGCCGGCAGGCTCAGTGAGGCGTGCTCGCCATCGGCGCGGGAGCCGTGGAGGCTCAGCGCATGCATGGCCAGCAGGCCGGCGACCGTGACGACGACCGCCGCGAGCAGACCGACGCGTACGACCATCCCGGTCGTCCGCTGCCGTCGTCGTGATGCCGTCCACACACAGCACACCCTAAGCAGTCGGTCGCCGGCGGACAAAGTGGGCTCTTAACCCGATCATCCCTTGTGATTCATACCCCCATGGGGTATGAATCACAAGGTAGAGATTCCGAACGAACGAGCAAGGGAGCGACATGACGTCGCATGACGGGCACCTGCACGCGGGGCGCGACCATGCAGGACATCAGCACTCGACGCATGAAGGTCATGGCGACCATGGGGGACACGCCGGGCATGGCGGTGGGGTGAACGCGATGGCGGCGAGCGCCACGCTGCACTGCCTCACCGGCTGTGCGATCGGTGAGATCGCCGGGCTGATGATCGGCACCGCGATCGGGCTCGGCACGGGTTGGACGATCGCCCTGGCGGTCTCGCTGGCGTTCGCCTTCGGCTACGCCCTCTCGACCCTGCCGCTGCTCAAGTCGGGCCTGGCCGTCGGCGCGGCGTTCAGCGTGGTGCTCGCGGCCGACACCCTCTCGATCGCGACCATGGAGCTGGTCGACAACCTGGTCATGGCGCTCATCCCCGGGGCCATGGAGGCCGGCCTGGTCAACGTGGTGTTCTGGCTCGCGATGATCATCGCCCTCTCGGTCGCCTTCGTGGCGGCCTTCCCGGTCAATCGATACCTGCTCCAGCGGGGCAAGGGGCATGCCCTGACGCACCAGTACCACGGTGTGGAGCCGGTCCAGGAGGGCTTCCGGCGCTACCTTCCGTCGTTCTCGAGCGGTGCCCTGGCCGCGGTGATCGTCGCCTTCATGCTCGGTGGGCTGGCGGTCTCCATCGCTGACGCGATGGCCGGAGAACCGACTTCCGCCGAGCAGGTCGAGATGCAGGGTCACTGAGGATCCGGCAGGCTCGACACGCCCGAACAGGTGTTCACATCGAACGCTTGTTCGGGCTACTGTGTGGTGGTAGGTGGAGTGTGTTTCGTGCTTTCGCCCCAGGCAGAACAGGGCTGTGAGACACCGTGCCGGAGGGTCCCGTTCAAAACTGTCGGTGGTCCCGTCTAGCGTCTGCCTTGATGACGACGAAGACACGTGGACAAGCGGCAGGCAAGGGGAAGAAGTCTGCCCCTCAGGAAGGAAAGAACATGGCGGCAGGTGACCGCGAGAAGGCATTGGATGCCGCTCTCGCCAACATCGAAAGACAGTTCGGCAAGGGCTCGGTCATGCGGCTGGGCGATGAGACCCGGGCTCCGCTGGAGGTGATCCCGACCGGTTCGATCGCGCTCGACGTGGCGCTGGGTCTGGGCGGCCTGCCTCGCGGGCGGGTCGTGGAGATCTACGGTCCGGAGTCCTCGGGTAAGACGACGGTGGCCCTCCACTCGGTCGCCAGCGCGCAGCGCGCCGGTGGCATCGTGGCCTTCATCGACGCCGAGCACGCGCTCGACCCGGAATACGCGAAGAACCTCGGCGTCGACACCGACGCCCTGCTGGTCTCCCAGCCCGACTCGGGTGAGCAGGCCCTGGAGATCGCCGACATGCTGATCCGCTCGGGCGCGCTCGACCTGATCGTCATCGACTCCGTCGCGGCGCTCGTGCCGCGGGCCGAGATCGAGGGCGAGATGGGCGACAGCCACGTCGGTCTGCAGGCTCGACTGATGAGCCAGGCGCTGCGAAAGATGACCGGAGCGCTCAACAACTCCGGCACGACCGCGATCTTCATCAACCAGCTGCGCGAGAAGATCGGCGTGATGTTCGGCTCACCCGAGACCACGACCGGTGGTCGCGCGCTTAAGTTCTACTCCTCGGTGCGCCTCGACGTGCGCCGGATCGAGACGCTCAAGGACGGCACCGACATGGTCGGCAACCGCACCCGCGTCAAGGTAGTGAAGAACAAGGTGGCCCCGCCGTTCAAGCAGGCCGAGTTCGACATCATGTACGGGAAGGGCATCTCCCGCGAGGGTGGCCTGATCGACGTCGGTGTCGAGGCCGGCCTGGTCCGCAAGGCCGGCGCTTGGTACACCTACGAGGGTGACCAGCTCGGTCAGGGCAAGGAGAACTCCCGCAACTTCCTCAAGGACAACCCCGATCTGGCCAACGAGCTGGAGAAGCGGATCCTGGAGAAGCTCGGCGTCCTGCCGACGGTCGACGCCCCGGCCGAGGGCGAGGCGGCGCCTGTGGCCGAGCCCGCCGGTGTCGAGGACTTCTAGGTCCACAGGCACTGACTGACCCGTGGCTTCGTCTGAGCGAAACCGTTCGTCCACCCAGGATCCCTGGGTGGACGAACGGCCCGCGCCCGACTGGCTTCAAGCGAGCCAGCCGTTCGCGACGGAGGAGCGAAGGGCTGAGCGAGACGAGGTTGAGCAAGCGTCACCGCTGAGCTCGCGAAGCGGTGTAAGCGCGTCGAAACCAACACGGTCCCGTCGGAGCAAACCTCGCCCCGCAGACCCCGCGGACCCCAAGAACGACCCCGAGCCCGACCACGAGGCGATCGCCCGCAAGATCCTCCTCGACGCCTTGACCGGGCAGGCGCGCAGCCGCAAGGAGCTGGCCGACAAGCTGGAGAAGAAGGAGGTCCCGCACGCCCTGGCGACAAGGCTGCTGGACCGCTTCGAAGAGGTCGGCCTGATCGACGACGAGGCCTTCGCCAGAGCCTGGATCGCCAGCCGACAGCCGGGCAAGGGCCTGGCCCGACGCGCCCTCGCCCAGGAGCTGCGCCGCAAGGGCATCGACGACGACGTCGCCCGTGAGGCGCTCGACGAGATCGACCCCGACGACGAGCGCGAGGCGGGCCGGCGGATGGTCCGGCGCAAGCTGCGGTCCATGGAGCGCTTCGACGACCAGACCAAGACCCGGCGACTGGTGGGGATGCTCGCCCGCAAGGGTTATGGCGCCGGTGTGGCCTACGCCATCGTCCGCGAGGAGCTCTCACTTGCCGATGAATATGACGCCGCTGACGTCGTGTCAGAATCCGGCCTGTGAGTGAGCAGCAAGAGCGCGAGATCCTGACCTATGACCTGTTCGGCAGTGCCGTACGCGACATCGCCCAGCAGGTGGTGGACAGCGGTTACGAGCCCGACCTCGTGCTCTCCATCGCACGCGGTGGCCTGGCCCTCGGGATGGGCCTGGGCTACGCCCTCGACGTGAAGAACCTCTCCGCGGTCAACGTGGAGTTCTACACCGGCGTCAACGAGCGTCTCGAGGTCCCGATGATGCTCCCGCCGACGCCTGCGGCCGTCGACCTGACCGGGATGAAGGTGCTGATCGCCGACGACGTCGCCGACACCGGCAAGACCCTGGAGATCGTGCACGACTTCTGCGAGGGCCACGTGGCCGAGGCCCGCACCGCGGTGATCTTCGAGAAGCCGTGGACGGTGATCAATGCCGACTACGTCTACAAGAAGACCGACCGCTGGATCGACTTCCCCTGGTCCTCCCTGCCCCCGCTCGTCGACCGCCGCGGCGGTCTGGCTCACTGACGCTTCGGCGCTAGCCTGTAGCCATGTTCACACCGGTCGCCGTCCACACCGGGACACAGCGCCTCGGCGGGGTGACGCGCCCGGGGGAGAGCTGGGCATCGGCGGCGGCGAGGATCGCCGGGCGCCCTGCGTATGCTCTGGACCTCTCTGGTGAGGTGAAGGAGTTCTCCTCCGACCCGATGCCCGTGGTGGCGCTGCGGCCGATGACCCGTGGCGATCTGCCGCACCTGGTCCGTTGGCTCAACGCGGACCACGTGCACCGGTGGTATGCCGCCGACGGTGAGCCGACGCCTGAGTGGGTGACGGAGAACTACGGGCCCGACATCGACGGCAAGACGCCGGTGACGTTCTGGGTGATCGAGGTCAACGGCCGCTCGGTCGGCTTCTGCCAGGACTATCGGATCAGCGACGAGACGACCGGAGTGAGGCCGATCGGCGAGCTTGCTCGTCCGTTCGCGCCGAGCGAGGGAGTGAGCGCGCGAAGCGCGCAGCCGGACTATGCGCTGCTCACCCCCGACCCGGACGCGATCGGCTTCGACTACGCGATCGGGGAGCCGGCCTTCGTCAGCCGCGGCATCGGGTCACGGATGGCCTGGGTCTGGCTCAGCTCGATCCCACGCCGTTACCCCGGCGCGACGGCCTGCTTCGCCGCCCCCGACCATCGCAACGCCGCCTCGCTGCGGATGCTCGCCAAGGTCGGCTTCGAGCAGGGGACCTGGTTCGACGAGCCCCAACCCGACGGCTCGACGACCACGATGGTCGGGTGCTCGCTGGATCTGCGGCGCGTCGTCACCTGAACCGCCGGGTCGGCGCGAACTCACACGTTTCCCCGTCGAGTCGGCTCGTCAGAACGAGCCGACTCGGCCGTATCGTCAACGGCATGAGCCTTCTTGACGAGCTGCGGCTGCCGGCCGGACCGGTGGACCTGCGGACGTACGACACCAACTCCGCGCCGGGTGTCGGCGCCGACAAGGAGACCGGCAGGCAGGTGCTCGCCGAGCTCGGCCCGACGCTGATCGAGCTGCAGACCAAGCTGTTCGCCTCCAAGGAGAGCGACGACCCCAAGCGAGTGCTGCTCGTCCTGCAGGGGATGGACACCTCTGGCAAGGGTGGCGTGCTCAAGCACACCGTCGGGCTCGTCGACCCGGTCGGCGTGAAGATCACCAGCTTCAAGGCGCCGACCGAGGACGAGCGAGCCCAGGACTTCCTGTGGCGGATCGAGAAGGCAGTGCCGGCGCCCGGCTACCTGGGTGTCTTCGACCGCTCCCACTACGAGGACGTGCTGATCGGCCGAGTCCGCGAGCTCGCCACCCCTGCGGAGATCGAGCGGCGCTACGACGCGATCAACGAGTTCGAGAAGCGGCTGGACGAGGACGGCACCGTCATCCTCAAGTGCATGCTCCACATCTCGCCCAAGGAGCAGAAGAAGCGGCTCCTGGCCCGGCTGGAGGACCCGGCGAAGCACTGGAAATACAATCGGGGCGACCTTGATGAGCGCCAGCTGTGGGACCGCTACCGGGAGGCGTACGAGATTGCGCTGGAGCGCACCAACACCGAGTACGCTCCGTGGTACCTCGTGCCTAGCGACAAGAAGTGGTATCGCAACCTGGCCATCGGCGAGCTGCTCCTGGAGACCCTGGACCGGCTCGACCTCGACTGGCCCGTGCCCCGCTTCGATGTCGCCGAGGAGAAGAGACGACTGGAAGAGGACACCATCTCGTGAGTGAGCGCCAGCGAGCGAGCCATCAAGGCATCACGTGGCCGCGTCCGTATTCTGGCGCTTGCGCAACGGAGGTGGCCGCGTGAGTCTGGCAACGGTGCGGGTGACGCGGTATGTCACGCCGCTCCGGGAGGGCGGCAGCCTGCCCGGGATCGTGGAGGCCGATGATCTCGGCACCTATGTCTGCAAGTTCCGTGGCGCCGGGCAGGGGCTTCGGGTGCTGGTCGCCGAGGTGATCGTCACCGGTCTGTGCCGGGCGCTCGACATCCCGACGCCGGACCAGGTGGTGCTCGACCTCGACCCCGAGATCGCTCGCTACGAGGCCGACGAGGAGGTCCAGGATCTCCTCAACGTGAGCGCCGGGCTCAACCTCGGTATCGACTTCCTGGCCGGAGCCTTCGGCTACGACGCCGCCTACTCACCCGACCCGTCACTGGCTGGCCGAATCCTGTGGCTGGACGCGCTGATCGCCAACGTCGACCGCTCCTGGCGCAACCCCAACATGCTGCTGTGGAAGACGATCGGAGCGAGGTCGAGCGGCGAGCTTGCTCGTCCGCTCGCGCCGAGCGAGAGAGTGACCGAGCGAAGCGAGGACGGCGCGCTCTACGTCATCGACCACGGCGCCTCGCTCTACTTCCACCACGTCTGGCCCGGCGGAGGCGGCGACCCGGCCCGCTACGCGGCGCAGCCGTACGACACCTCCGAGCACATCCTGCGGTCCTTCGCCGCCGAGGCGCTCGCTCAGAACGACGACCTGGCCGCGCGGCTCGACGACTCGGTGCTGGAGACCGTGCTCGCCGACGTTCCCGACGAGTGGCTCGAGCCCGTTCCCGGCTACGAGACCCCGGAGTCGCTGCGCGAGCGCTACGTCGCGTTCCTGCGGGCCCGCCTGGACGGCGGCCGTCCGTGGCTGCCCGTCGCCGAGCCCGCCCGGGAGGCGTGATGGACGCCTACCAGTACGTCGTGCTCCGCTGCGTACCCCGACCCGAGCGCGAGGAGTTCCTCAACGTCGGCGTCGTCGTTCACTGCCCCGAGCAGAAGTTCCTCGCCGCCCGCTGGGCCCTCGACGAGCTGCGCCTGGCGACGTTCGCCCCTGGCCTCGATCAGTCCCTGGTGCGAGCCGCGCTGGAGTCGGTGGACCTGATCTGCGCGGGCGCCGCCCACGCCGGCTTCGGCGCCGGCATCCGCTCCACGGCGTACGGCATCCGTGCGCTCACCGACAACGAGTCGGCACGCTTCGGCCTCCTCAAGGCCCCGAAGAGCACCGTCCTCCAGCCCGGCCCCGTCCACGGCGGCGTGACCGCCGACGCCACGGCCGAGCTCGACCGGATCTTCGCCCACCAGATCGCCTGAGGCCCCCGCTGGTCGAGCCGCGAGCGCCAGCGAGCGTGTCGAGACCAACACGGTCGCGTACCGTGTTGGTCTCGACACGCCTCCGCCTAGCGGCTCCGGCGGCTCGACCAGCGGTGAGACCTCAGACCGGGACGAGCTCGACGGCGCCGACGGCGTAGCGGGCCAGGATCGTGCGGGCGACCTCGGGGTGGGCGCCCATGGGGTCGCTGACCGCGACGGCCCCGGCCTCGAGGGCGAGCTCCTTGGCACGGTCGGGCAGCTGCCCGGGGGCCAGGAAGAGCATGCCGACGGCGATGTGGCGGCGGCCCTCGGCACGGAAGGCACGGACGGCCTCGCCGGTTGCCGGGGGAGCGGCCGAGGCGTACGCGGCCACGACCGGCAGCTTGTGGTGGGCGCCCCAGATTCGGGCGAGGCGGGCCACGGACTGGTTGGCCAGTGAGTCCGAGGAGCCGGCGGCGGCCAGGACGAGCGCGTCGAGCTCGCGCACCCGCGCTGCCTTCAACGACGCCCGCAGACGCTCGTCGAGCACCTGCAGGAAGACGCTCTCGAGACCGAGGATCTCGCTGGTGTGGATGCGCAGGCCGGAGTGGCGCGCGGTGGCCTCGGCGATGACCGAGGGCACGTCGACGCGGGCGTGGAACGCCTCGGTCAGTAGGAGGGGTACGACGACGATCTCGTCGTGGCCGGCCTTGACCAGCTTGTCGACGACCGCCTGGAAGCGCGGCCGGGAGTGGTCGAGGAAAGCGGCTTCGACACGGAGGTCGGGACGCAGGGCGCGTACCTCGGCGATCAGGGCGTTGATCGTCGCGGCCGACTGCGGATCGCGGCTGCCGTGAGCCAGGGCTACCAGAGCGGGAGCTGCCATTGTCTTCATCCTTCGGGGTGTTGCAGGGAAAGTCTGTGTTGTTCGGCGCCTTTCGGCGCGACTGTTCGGCGCAGGAGAGCTAGGCGTGGATGCCGCACTCGGTCTTGCCGGTGCCGGCCCATCGCCCGCTGCGCGGGTCCTCGCCGGGGGCTACCCGGCGGGTGCACGGCGCGCAGCCGATCGAGGGATAGCCGTCATAGACGAGCGGGTTCACGAGCACTCCGTTGTCCTCGATATATCGCTCGACCTGCTCGTCGGACCATCGCGCCATCGGGGACACCTTGACCTTCTGGCGTTTGGCGTCCCAGCCGATCACCGGGGCGATGACCCGGTTCTTCGTCTCCGCGCGACGCAGGCCCGTGGCCCAGGCGTCGTACGAGGCGAGCGAGTCGGCCAGCGGCTTGACCTTGCGCAGCGCGCAGCAGAGGTCGGGGTCGGTCCGATAGAGGTCCTTGCCGTACTCCGCGTCCTGCTCGGCGACGGTCTGCGCAGGCGTGATCGTCAACAGGTTGACCGGCATCGTCGCCTCGACCGCGTCGCGGGTGCCGATCGTCTCGATGAAGTGGTAGCCGGTGTCGAGGAAGACCACGTCGATGCCGGGCACGACCTTGGCGGCCAGGTGCGCGAGGACGGCGTCACCCATCGATGAGGTGATCGCGAACCGATCGCCGAACGTCGCGGCGGCCCACTCGATGATCGTCTCGGCCGGAGCGAGCTCGAGCTCGGCGCCCCAGTGGGAGACGATCTCGCGCAGCTCCTCGGGGGTACGGCCCTCGGTGTCGACCGCGCGGTTGGCCCGTGCGGCTGCAGTGCTGACACTCATGCCTGTGCCTCCTTCGTGACTCGAGAGATCTGACCCAGCGACTTCAGCTGGAAGGCCCGCAGGCAGGCGCGGCACTCCCAGGACCCGTGCGTGGCCTCGTGCGGCCACAGGTCGGTCTCCCCGCAGAAGGGGCAGTGGTACGGGGTGCTCGCGCGTTCACTCATGCCGCCACCTCCGTCGAGGAGAGCAAAGAGTACGGACGCGGCGGCCTGAGGCCGATTGTCGCTCGCTGGCGCTCACTCATGCGGGCACCTCGCTCAGGGCCTTCTCCCCGCGCAGCAGAACCTCGTCGGCCCGGGCGGTCCAGGCGGAGAAGGTCTCGCCCTCCTCGCGGTCGGCGAGGTAGTTGACCACCAGCGCGGAGATGTAGTCGTCGAGCCCGGCCGAGGTCACCTTGTGCGCCCGCAGCTTGCGGCCGAAGTTGGCGGTCAGCCCGGTCGCACCGCCCAGGTGCACCTGGAAACCCTCGACCTGGTTGCCGTCGTCGTCGAGGACCAGCTGACCCTTGAGCCCGATGTCGGCCACCTGCGTACGTGCGCAGGCGTTGGGGCAGCCGTTGACGTTGACGGTGATCGAGGCGTCGAGCTCGGGGAACCGCGACTCGAGCGAGGCGATCAGGTCGCGCGCCCGGTCCTTGGTGTCCACGATCGCGAGCTTGCAGAACTCGATCCCGGTGCAGGCCATCGTGTTCTGGCGCCAGTTGGAGGGACGGGCCGAGAAGCCGATGCCGTCCAGCTCGGTGACCAGCTCCTCCACGACCTCCGGCGAGACACCGATGAGCACGATCTTCTGGTACGGAGTCAGCCGAGCACCCTCGACGGCGAACTTCTCCATGACGCCGGCGAGCTCGACCAGGTGGGTGCCGGAGATGCGGCCGGCGACCGGTGCCAGGCCGACGTACTTCTTGCCGTCCTTCTGGTCGTGGATGCCGACGTGGTCGCGGTGGCCCAGGGGCGACTCGGGGGAGGGGTTGGAGACGAGCGGACGCTCCAGGTACTCGTTCTCGAGGACCTCGCGGAACTTCTCCTTGCCCCAGTCGGCGACCAGGAACTTCAGCCGCGCCCGCGAGCGGAGCCGGCGGTAGCCGTAGTCGCGGAAGATGCCGGCCACGCCGGCCCACACGTCGGCGACCTCGTCGAGCGGCACCCACACGCCGAGCTTCTCGGCCAGGCGCGGGTTGGTGGAGAGACCGCCGCCGACCCAGACGTCGAAGCCGGGTCCGTGCTCGGGGTGGACGGTGCCGACGAAGGCGATGTCGTTGATCTCCGGCGCCACGTCGTGCGAGGGGTGGCCGGTCAGCGCGGTCTTGAACTTGCGCGGGAAGTTCGAGAAGGCGGGGTCACCCAGGTAGCGGGACTCGATCTCTCGCAGCGCCGAGGTGCCGTCGATGATCTCGTCGGCGGCGACACCGGCGACCGGCGAGCCCAGGAACGGACGCGGCGAGTCACCGCACGCCTCGGTCGAGTGCAGCCCGACCTCCTCCAGGCGCGACCAGATCTCGGGGACGTTCTCGATGTCGATCCAGTGGTACTGGATGTTCTCGCGGTCGGTGATGTCGGCCGTGTCCCGCGCGAAGTCGACGCCGATCTGGCCCAGCGTGCGCACGGCGGCGGGGGAGAGGAGCTTGCCGTCGGAGCGCACCCGCATCATGAAGTAGCGGTCGTCGAGCTCTTCCTCGTCGAGGATCGCGGTCTTGCCGCCGTCGATCCCGGGCTTGCGCTGGGTGTAGAGACCGAACCAGCGGAAGCGACCGCGCATGTCGGCCGGGTCGATCGAGTCGAACCCGCGCTTGGAGTAGGTGTAGAGGATCCGGTCACGAACGTTGAGCGGGTCGTCGTTCTTCTTCGACTCCTCGTTCTTGTTCAGCGGCTCGGTGTAGCCGAGGGCCCACTGACCCTCGCCCTTCTTGGGGCGGGGGATCTCGGTTCGGGTGGCGCGCTTGGCCTGAAACCGGTTGTCGCTCATGGAAGAGTTACCTTTGCGTCGGTCGTGGACGCACGGCGGAGCAGAGACGTGCTCGCGGCGAGCGCCCGGGATGTCTGTCGGGCGGCGGGCCAGCGGCTCGACGCGTGAAAATGCGGAGCGCTGGGCGTCAGTGGCGCCAACAGATCGAGCTGCGGATGCGGCAATAGTCCACGTGGCGTCGAACCACGAGGTGCGCATGTGTTGCAGCAGTGACCATGTCAAGGAGTCTCAGGTAGCGGACGGTCTGTACGCAATCAGGAATCCCGTTATATGAGACGTTGGTCCGTTATGTGGGACGATCCCGCTTGTTCACGCGGCCGATGTGGCCGAGGTCACCATCTGGTCACGGTCTCTGAACCACGCCGAGCGGCCGACCATTCCCGTGGACGGTGGTAGAAGACGTACGCAACCCACCGGGGACCACGATGCTGCTCTCGCCCACACGGCTGACTACGCTGTCACCCATGAGCGATCTGTCTGCCCCGGCAAACGCAGGGACTGTGAGTTCTGCCTACAACCAAGCCCTCGAGGTCATCGCCTCCGTGGAGCCCCGCATCGCCGAGGCGACCAAGCAGGAGCTCGCCGACCAGCGAGCCAGCCTCAAGCTGATCGCGAGCGAGAACTACGCGAGCCCCGCCACGCTGATGACGATGGGCACCTGGTTCTCCGACAAGTACGCCGAGGGCACCGTCGGCCACCGCTTCTACGCCGGCTGCCAGAACGTCGACACCGTCGAGCAGATCGCTGCCGAGCACGCACGCGAGCTCTTCGGTGCGGAGTACGCCTATGTGCAGCCCCACTCCGGCATCGACGCCAACCTGACCGCGTACTGGGCCATCCTCGCCCACCGCGTCGAGGGTCCGTGGCTGGAGAAGATGGCCGTCAAGAACATGAACGAGCTCTCCGAGGCCGACTGGGAGACGCTTCGCGGCGAGCTCGGCAACCAGCGCCTGCTGGGCATGTCGCTCGACGCCGGCGGCCACCTCACCCACGGCTTCCGCCCGAACATCTCGGGCAAGATGTTCCACCAGAACCAGTACGGCACCGACCCGGAGACCGGGCTGCTCGACTACGACTCGCTGCGTGCCAAGGCGAAGGAGTTCCAGCCGCTGATCATCGTGGCGGGCTACTCCGCCTACCCGCGCCGGGTGAACTTCGCCAAGATGCGCGAGATCGCCGACGAGGTCGGCGCCACCCTGATGGTCGACATGGCCCACTTCGCCGGCCTCGTCGCCGGCAAGGTGTTTCAGGGCGAGGAGAACCCGGTTCCCTATGCCGACGTCGTCACGAGCACCTCGCACAAGTCGCTGCGTGGCCCGCGCGGTGGGTTCATCCTGGCCACCGAGGAGTACGCCCCGAGCGTCGACCGCGGCTGCCCGATGGTCCTCGGCGGCCCGCTGTCCCACGTGATGGCCGCCAAGGCCGTCGCCTTCGCCGAGGCGAAGCAGGAGAGCTTCCAGACCTACGCCCAGGACGTGGCCGACAACGCCAAGAGCCTCGCCGAGGGCTTCCTCAAGCGCGGCGCCAAGCTGGTCACCGGTGGCACGGACAACCACCTCGTCCTCCTCGACGTGACCTCGTTCGGCCTCACCGGCCGTCAGGCCGAGACGGCCCTGCTCGACTCCGGCGTGGTCACCAACCGCAACTCGGTCCCGGCCGACCCCAACGGTGCCTGGTACACCTCGGGCATCCGCCTCGGCACCCCGGCCCTGACCACCCGCGGCTTCGGCGCCGACGAGTTCGACCGCGTCGCCGAGCTGATCGTCGACGTGCTCTCCAAGACCACCCCGGGCACGACGAAGGCCGGTGGTCCGTCCAAGGCGTCCTACGCCATCGAGGACGGCGTCGCCGACAACACGAAGGCCGCCGCGGCGGAGCTCCTCGCGAAGTTCCCGCTGTACCCCGGTCTCGACCTCGCCTGATTCCGTGCCTGCTCCGAAGCGACCCAGCTCGATCCCCGGCGTCGGGGCCCCTGAGAAGGTGGTCCCGACGGCGGAGGTGCGTGTCGTCGTCGAGGACGAGTGGCCGGCGCTCAAGAAGGTGCGCCTCGCGGCTCTCCAGGACACTCCTCGTGCGTTCTGGGCGTCCTACGACGAGGTCGTCACCTGGCCCGACGAGCGCTGGCGGCTTTGGGCGGCCTCCGGTGCGGCCTACATCGCCTGGCTGGGCGAGAAGCCGTCAGGCCTCGCCGCCGGGATCATCCACGACGACGAGCACCACCTGATCAACATGTGGCTCGCGCCGGAGGCGCGTGGTCACGGTCTGGCCGAGGGCCTCATCCTGGCCGTCGCCGGCTGGGCGCGCCGTGACGGCGCCTCCGTGCTGACCCTGTGGGTCGTCGACGGCAACGAGTCCGGGCGCCGTCTCTACGAGCGCCTCGGCTTCGAGCTCACCGGTGAGACCCAGTCCTTCCCCGAGGGTGATCCGCGCACCGAGTCGAAGATGGCGCTGCGCCTCACCTGATGGCGGAGCCCCGCCGATGGCGGGCGGCGTACGCTCCAGCGGCCTGACGGCCGGTCTCAGCCGAGCAGCGCGTCGACGTCGACGGGCACCACGGTCTCGCCGTACGTCAACCGCGCCATGCCACCGGTGAAGCGACCGGTCTCCACGAAGTAGCCCTCGCGGAGATCGTGGGTGAGCACTGGCTGGCGATGCTCATCACACGCTCCCTTCTGGTGGTGATTTGGATAGGTGGATTCGTCGTCCACCTTCAGTCTCTCTGCTCCGTGAAAGCCGGTCCAGCACTATGCCGGCTTGCGCCACACGGAGACGTGGCTCGTGGAGTCGCTGGTGAACTGGGAACGGTCCCAGGCGCCGTAACGGGACTCCAGCGTCAGCCCAGCGAGCCGGGCCATCAGGTCGCACTCGGCCGGCCAGATGTAACGGTGGTTGGAAGCGCCGCGACGGTAGGAGTCGCCGTCCTTGGTGAAATGGTGCGAGGTCAGCCGCTGCGTGGCGGTGTCGATGGTGTCGAGGCCGACGTGACGGTCGGAGACGTCGAACGTCGTTGCCACCGACGTCGGCGGCAGCAGCCGAAGCGTCGGCACCCACAGCTCGATCACGAACCGGCCACCCGGCGCCAGATGCCGCGCTGCGTTGGCGAAGCAGGCGACCTGCTCGTCCTGGGTCAGCAGGTTGGAGATCGTGTTGTAGACCAGATAGACCAAGGCGTACGTCCCGAGCCCAGGCGCCTCGGCAGCGGCCATGTCGCCGACCACGACCGGGATCTCCTCCTCGCTGGCCTTGCGCCGCAGGACGTCGACCATCGGCTGGGAGAGCTCGATGCCGGTGACCGGGACACCGAGCTCCCGCAGCGGTACGCCGATCCGACCCGTCCCGATGGCGAGCTCGAGCGCCGGCCCGCCGTCGGCGACCTCGGCGAGGAACCGGGCGACCGGACCGGTCACCTCGGGTGAGTTCACCCAGTCGTTCGGGTCGTCGTAGCTCTCGGCCGTCTCGCGGGTCCACAGATCGCTGCTGGTCATGGGCATCGACTCTGCCCGCCCGAGGGCTCCGCGCGCGAACGATTTACCGCCAGGAGTAGCCGACCTCGGGCCGGCCGCCGCCGGGTCCGTAGCGGACCCCGCGCGCGGCCAGACCCTTGTCGGCGAGGTGCTCGAGGTAGCGCCGGGCCGTCACCCGCGAGGCACCGACCACGGCGGCGACCTCGCTCGCGGACAGGTCGCGATCGGCCTCGCGCAGCGCCGCCGTCACCGCCCGCAGCGTCTCCGGGCTCATGCCCTTCGGCAGCGGGGTGCTCGTGGTGGAGCGCAGCGAACCCAGGAGCTGGTCGACCTCGTCCTGGACGACCTCCTCGGGGGCGGCGTCCAACCGGGCCCGGTAGTCGGCGTACTGCTCGAGCTTGGCTCGGAAGGTCGCGAACGTGAACGGCTTGAGCAGGTAGAGCACGACTCCCTGGACGACGGCCTGCCGCACCACCTTCGTGTCGCGCGCGGCGGTCACCGCGATCACGTCGCACAGGTGCCCGGCGGCACGCAGCCTGCTGAGCAGCCCGAGCCCGTGCCCGTCGGGCAGGTTCATGTCGAGCAGGATCAGGTCGACCGGAGCCCCGGCGTCACGAGCCGCGTCGAGCGCGCGGACCGCCTCCCGTGCCGATCGCGCGATCCCCGCCGGCGCGAAGCCCGAGACCCGCCCGACGTACGCCGCGTGCGCCTCGGCGGCGAGCGCCTCGTCCTCCACCACCAGCACTCGCACCGTCATGCTGCGGCCTCCGTGGCGAGAGTGACCGTGAACTCGGCCCCGCCGAGGTGCGAGCGGCCGACGGTGACCGCCCCGCCGCGGCGCCGGGCGACCTGACCGACGAGGGCGAGCCCGAGGCCGCGGCCGGTGCCGGGCTCGGCCTTCGTGGTCCACCCGCGGTCGAGGACGCGCGCCGAGGTGACGTCGTCGAGACCAGGCCCGCTGTCACCCACGCGGACCGTGAGGGTGGTGTCGTCTCCGGTGAGGTGGACCTCGACCTGGCGGGACTCCGCGTCGGCGACGGCCTCGAACGCGTTGTCGACCAGGTTGCCGAGCACGGTCACCAGGTCGCGCGGCGCGACGCCCGTGTCGGACGGCAGCTCGCCCTCGATACGCAGCTCGATGGCCTGCTCGGCCGCCTCGGCCGACTTGCCGAGCAGCAGCGCGGCGACGACGGGGTCCTCGACGGCCCCGACGACCTGGTCGGTGAGGAGCTGGGCGACCTGCAGCTCCTCGGTGGCGAACTCGACCGCCTCGTGCGATCGGCCCATCTCGATGAGCGACACCACGGTGTGCAGCCGGTTGGCCGCTTCGTGGTTCTGCGACCGGAGCGACTCGGTGAGGCGGCGTACGACCTCGAGCTCACCGGTCACCGAGCGCAGCTCGGTGTGGTCTCGGAGGGTCACGACGGCGCCGACGTCGCGCCCGGCCCACCGGGCCGGTGCCGAGGAGACGACGAGGATCCGGTCACCGGCGAGGTAGAGGTCGTCGGTCTCGGGGGTGCGGCCGCGGGCGGCGGCGACCAGGCCGGGCGCCAGGTCTAGGTCCTCGATCCGGGTGCCGACCACGTCGTCCGGGAGCGCCAGCAGGCGTCGTGCCTCGTCGTTGACCAGCTGCACCCGCCCCTCGCCGTCGAGCAGCAGCAGGCCCTCGCGGACAGAGCTGAGGACCGCGGAGTAGTACTCGTACATCCTGGCCAGCTCGCGCTCGCCCATGCCGTGGGTCAGCCGGTGCAGGCGTCGGCTCAGCAGCCAGGCACCGAGCAGGCCGACTGCCAGCACGAGGCCGCCGCACAGCAGCACGATCCCGACGTCGCGCTTGAGCCCGCGGTTGATGTCGCTGAGCGTGATGCCGACGGAGACGAGCGCGACGACCTCGTCGCCGTCCTCGACCGGCACCACCGACCGCACCGACGGGCCGAGCGTGCCGGTGTACTGCTGGGTGAAGACCTTGCCGTCGGGGGCGCCGCCCAGGTCGCCGACGAACTTTCCGCCGATCTCGTCTGGGTCGGTGTGGGTGTGGCGGGTGCGGTCCAGGCCCATGACGACGACGAAGTCGGTGTCCGTGTCGCGGCGTACCTCCTCGGCCCACGGCTGGAGCGTCGCCGTCGGGTCGTCGCCGCGCAGCGCCGTGCGGACGGTGGGGGAGTCGGCGACGGTCTGGGCGACGGCCACGGCACGTTGGGTGGCGCGGCTGTAGGAGTCGCGCTGGGCGTCGTAGGCGGCCAGCAGGATCCCGGTGACGACGAGCAGGAACACCGTGCCGAGCTGCAGGAGCAGCACCTGCTGCGCCACCGGGCGATCGCGCAGAAGGTGGCGTCGGGCAGGTCGGGTGCGGGACATCTCGTCATTCTCACCCACATGAGCGTGGTTGTGACCCTGGCCACGAACACAACGAACACAACAGTGACCGTCGTCACGATCTGCTGGAGAGTTGCCGCGGTTGCCCGCCGGGGCGCCGGACACACACCGGACCAGGAGGAACGATGAGCACGATCACAAGCGGGGCGCCACCGAAGAAGGACCGGACCCACTATCTCTACATAGCGGTGATCGTGGCGGTGTGCCTGGGTATCGCCGTCGGATTGCTGTTCCCCAGCTTCGCAGTGCAGTTGAAGCCGGTCGGCACGGCGTTCGTGAACTTGATCAAGATGATGATCCAGCCGGTCATCTTCTGCACCTTGGTGATCGGTGTGGGCTCGGTGGCGAGCGCCGCGAAGGTCGGCAAGGTCGGCGGTCTGGCGCTGTTGTACTTCATCACGATGTCGACGGCCGCCCTGGCCATCGGCATGGTGGTCGGCAACCTGATCGATCCGGGCAGCGGGCTGCAGATCAACACCGAGTCGTCGCAGGTCGGCCAGGAGGCCGCCTCTGAGGGACACGGGAGCACCACCGACTTCCTCCTTGGCATCATTCCGACCAGCATGTTCTCGGCCCTGACCTCGGGTGTCGTGCTCCAGACCTTGTTGGTCGCGCTGCTGGTCGGGTTCGCACTCCAGCGCATGGGCGAGTCGGGCAGGCCGATCCTGAACGTGATCGTCTGGGCCCAGAAGCTCGTCTTCCGGGTGCTCGCGATGATCATGTGGGCCGCGCCCGTCGGTGCCTTCGGTGCCATCGCCGGCGTCGTCGGCGAGACTGGCGTCGACGCGCTCAAGAGCCTGGCCGTGATCATGGTGGCCTTCTACATCACCTGCGTGCTGTTCGTCTTCCTCGTGCTCGGCCTGCTCCTGAAGCTGGTCACCGGGGTCAACGTGTTCAAGCTCTTCAAGTATCTCGCCCGCGAGTTCCTGCTCATCTTCTCCACGAGCTCCTCGGAGTCGGCGCTGCCGCGTCTGATCGCGAAGATGGAGCACGCAGGCGTCGAGCAGGCGACGGTCGGCGTCGTTGTCCCCACCGGCTACTCGTTCAACCTGGACGGCACCGCGATCTACCTGACGATGGCCTCGATCTTCATCGCGGACGCGATGGGTGACCCGCTGAGCATCGGCGAGCAGATCGGGCTGCTGTTGTTCATGATGATCGCCTCGAAGGGCGCTGCCGGTGTCACCGGCGCCGGTCTGGCCACGCTTGCTGGTGGTCTGCAGTCGCATCGACCGGAGCTGGTCGACGGGGTCGGCCTGATCGTGGGGATCGACCGGTTCATGTCGGAGGCTCGGGCGTTGACCAACTTCGCGGGCAACTCGGTCGCGACCGTGCTCATCGGTCACTGGACCAAGACCGTCGACCGGCCTCAACTCGACCGGGTCCTGGACGGCAAGGATCCGTTCGACGAGACCAGGATGATCGACGACCACGCTGCCCCGCCGCCCGCGGCGGAAGGTGAGAAGTCACTGGTGTAGCCCCACCACGGGCCGTACGCAGCGCGTCGGGACGCTGCGTACGGCCCGTTTCATCTGTTGCGGTAGAGGATCCGCGCCAGCTCGAACGGCGCGACGCGCCACGACCCGATCGGCCCGTCGTCGAGCCCGATCCGGCCGAGTGCTGCGACGATCCACGAGAATGCGAAGCAGCCGATGCCGACGACGGTCCAGATCCCGACCATGCGCCAGGACAGGTCCCCGCCGAAAGCCCGGAAGATGCCGACGACGGCGCCGATGATGGCGATCGCTGCGATCAGCCACAAGACGGTCGAGCAGATGACGGCGGCCAACCGGCCGGCCACGGCCAGCGGGTCGCGAGGGTGCTCGTGATGAGGCCCCTGACGGGGAGCGTGGGGATAGTTCATTTGGTCGCTGATTCTGGCCTACGCGGTGCGTCGGAGTCACGCCGGGCTGGTGGGCCTCCCCGGCGCCCGGGCGCGTGAGCGGTATCGTCCTGCGCGTTCTCGGGTGAATGTTCGACAATTTGCCCGGGACATCGATGGACCGTAGCGACTAGTGTTACGGAGATCACATAACGAGGCGCTGCCTCGTGGACCCGACGCGGCCTGCGTGGCACGACTCCGTGGATCAAAACGACGATGGAGGGTGCAATCCAATGCACGTGCGCAAGTGGCAAATCGGAGCAGTAGCAGCAGGCCTGCTCGCCGTGACCGGCTGTGGGGTGCCGGGTGGCGGTGGCAGCAACGATGCCGGCGAGACCAAAGAGGGCGACGGCAGCATCCAGATCCTCGGTGCGATCCCCGAGGGCGAGGCGGTGGGGCTCAACGCGGCCCTCGACACGTTCACCAAGGAGACCGGGATCGAGGTGACGTACACGCCCTCGGCGGACTTCACCACCGAGATCCGCACCAAGGTCAACGGAAACGACGCGCCCGACATCGCGCTCTTCCCGCAGCCTGGTCTGGTCAACGACCTGACCGAGTCGGGCGACACGCTTCCCCTCGACGACCTCATGGACGTCGGCGCGCTCGAGGACACGATGATCCCGGGTCTGACGGACTCGGTGAAGATCGACGACAAGACCTACGGCGTGCCCGTCCGGGTCTCGATGAAGTCGCTGGTCTGGACGCCCAAGAACTTCGAGCAGTCCGGCTACAAGACGCCCACGATGTGGGGCGAGCTGATGACGCTCCAGGACCAGATCATCTCCAAGGGCCAGACCCCGTGGTGCCTCGGTGCCGAGGCTGGTGCTGACACCGGCTGGGTCTACACCGACTGGGTCGAGGAGATCGTCCTGCGCCAGGAGGGCCCGGAGTTCTACGACAAGTGGACCAGCCACGAGGTCCCCTTCAACGACCCGGCGATCGTCGAGGCGATCGAGACCATGGGCGAGATCATCAACAAGCCGAAGAACGTACGCGGCGGCGCCGACGGCACCCTGAGCGAGCCCTTCGGTGACTCGCCGTTGCCGCTGTTCAGCAACCCGCCGGGCTGCCAGATGCACCGCCAGGCCAACTTCATCACCACGTTCTTCCCGAAGGAGGTCCAGGCGGACCTGGCCGGCAACGTCGGCGTCTTCGCGCTGCCCGGCAGCATGGAGGGTGGCTTCGAGGGCAACCCGGTGCTCGGTGCCGGTGACATGGCGACCGCTTTCACCAACGACACCGACGTGGTGGAGCTGATGGAGTTCTTCGCCTCCCCCGACTTCGGCGTCGAGTGGGCCAAGTCCGGCGGCTGGCTCTCGCCGAGCGTCGAGTTCGACAACTCCAACTACGCCGACCCGATGCTCGGAGAGATCGCGACCCTGCTGCAGGACGCCGACACCTTCCGTTTCGACGGCTCGGACCTGATGCCCGCGCAGGTCGGCGCCGGCACGTTCTGGAGCGAGATGAACGCCTACGTCGGAGGTGAGAAGAGCGCTCAGGAGGCTGCCGACGCGATCGAGAAGAGCTGGCGAGGATGAGCGATGACCCTTTCCTGAAGATCGTCAACGGCCTCGTTGCGATCGTCCTGGGGGTCGGCGGCACCGCCGCGCTGTACTGGGTGCTGAACTTCCTGGTGGGTCTCCTGCCAGGCAAGTGGGACAAGCGGATCAAGCCGTTCGTCTTCATCGGCCCGGCCATCTTGGTGGTCACCGTCTTCCTGGTCTACCCGGCTCTGGTGACGGTGATGTACAGCTTCGCCGACGCCAACAGCATCGACTGGGTGGGCTTCCAGAACTACGTCGACCTGTTCCAGGACGACGAGTTCATCGGCACGCTGGTCAACAACCTGCTCTGGATCCTCATCGTCCCGGCGGGGAGCGTGATCGTGGGCCTGCTCGTGGCGGTGCTGGCCGACCGGCTCAAGGCGCTGCCGGAGCGGATCGCGAAGTCGGTCATCTTCATGCCGATGGCGATCAGCTTCGTCGGAGCGAGCACGATCTGGGGCTTCGTCTACGCGACCAGGTTCGCGCAGGGCGACCAGCAGATCGGGCTCCTCTCGGCGATCTCGACGAGCCTCGGGTTCGAGCCCGTCGCCTGGCTGCGGATCTCCGACTACAACCTCAACGACCTGCTCCTGATCATCATCATGGTCTGGCTGCAGGCGGGGTTCGCGATGGTGCTGCTCTCCTCGGCGATCAAGGGTGTCCCCGACGACACCGTGGAGGCGGCGCGCATCGACGGGGCCAGCGAGATCCAGATCTTCTTCAAGGTCGTCGTGCCGCAGATCTGGCCGACGGTGATCGTGGTCTTCGTGACCATCCTCATCTTGGTGATGAAGGTCTTCGACATCGTCTACGTGATGACCGGTGGCCGGGCCGGCACCTCGGTGCTGGCCAACACCTTCGTCCTCGAGCTCTTCGAGTTCGGTGACGCCGGTCGAGCGGCCGCGGTCGTCGTGGTCCTGATGGTCGCGGTGATCCCGGTGATGATCTATCAGATGCGCCAGTTCAAGAAGCAGGAGGCCCGCTGATGAGGAACATCACCTTGGGCAGCGTCGCTGTCCGTGTGGGCATCGTCCTGCTGTGTGTCCTGTGGTTCATCCCGACCCTGGGTCTGCTGATCTCGTCGTTCCGTGACGAGGCCGATGTGAAGTCGAGCGGCTGGTGGACGGTCTTCACCGACCCGTTCGACGTGTCCCAGTGGACGTTCGACAGCTATGCGCAGGTCCTGGAGAGCGGGATGGCCAACGCCTTCGTGAACTCGCTCGTGGTCTCCGTCCCCGCGACGGTGCTGCCGATCATGATCGCCGCGTTCGCTGCGTACGCGTTCACGTTCATGCGGTTCCCGGGGCGCAACGTGCTGTTCATGCTGATCGTCGGGCTGCTGGTCGTGCCCCTGCAGGTTGCCTTCGTGCCGCTGCTCAACCTGTTCGGCGACTACAACCTCAACGGCACCTTCCTCGCGGTGTGGCTGGCTCACACGGCGTTCGGGATGCCGCTGGCGGTCTACATCCTGCGCAACTACATGGCCAGCCTGCCGCAGGAGATCATCGAGTCCGCCGAGATCGACGGTGCCTCGCACTTCCAGACGTTCTGGAGACTGATCGTGCCGATGTCGGTGCCCGCGCTGGCCGCGTTCGCGATCTTCCAGTTCCTCTGGGTCTGGAACGACCTGCTGGTCGCCCTGATCTTCCTGGGAGCCGGCGACAACGAGGTCGTCACGATCACCCTGCGTGACCTGATCGGCGACCGTGGGCAGGAGTGGCACCTGCTCACCGCCGGTGCGTTCATCACGATGACGGTGCCGCTGCTCGTGTTCTTCTCGTTGCAGCGTTACTTCGTCCGTGGGCTCACGGCCGGGTCTGTGAAGGGCTGACCGAGGTCGAACAGCTCTACGCAACGGGCGCCGTGTCGATGACATGGCGCCCGTTCGTGCTCCACGTCCCCTGCCGACCCGGCGCTCGCCGGTGACACGGCGGATGTCGGAGCCACGCCTGCGACGGACGGCAGACGGTGACGGATAGGGTCTGTGACGTGTCCGAGACATCCGCGTACGCCCCCAAGTGGGCTGGGGCCGAGCAGGTCGCCCTTCCCGAGACGGTGCGGTCGCCGTGGTGGCAACTCGGACGACGGTTGTTGGCCGCCGTGGCGATCCTGGTCGGCACCACGCTGCTGGTCTACTTCGACCGTGACGCGTATATCGACAACGCTGACCCGACGGGTGAGGTCTCGCTGCTCGACGCGCTCTACTACACGACGGTCACGTTGAGCACGACCGGCTACGGTGACATCGCGCCCGTCGCCGATCATGCGCGGATGATCAACGCGTTCATCATCACGCCGGCGCGCATCGCGTTCCTGGTGCTGCTGATCGGCACCACGCTCGAGGTCCTCACCAAGCAGGGCCGTGACCTCATCCGAGTCGCTCGATGGAGGAAGAAGATGGCTCAGCACATCGTCGTCGTGGGCTACGGCACCAAGGGCCGCAGCGCCGTCGAGACGCTGCTCAGCAGCGGCCTGAGCCCGGAGGAGTTCGTGGTCGTCGACCCCGACCCGGTGGCGCGTTCCGATGCCCACTCCGACGGGCTGGCGGTCGTCACCGGCGACGCGACCCGGCGTGAGGTGCTGATGCGGGCCGGTGTCACCGACGCCGAGCAGGTCATCATCACCACCAACCGTGACGACTCCAACGTGCTCACGATCTTGACGGTGCGCCAGATCAACCCGGAGGCGTGGATCGTCGCCGCGGCCCGGGAGCGCGAGAACGCGCCGCTGATGAAGCAGTCCGGGGCGGATTCGGTGATCACCTCGGCCGACGCGGTGGGCCGACTGATGGGTCTCTCCACCATCTCGCCGACCTTGGGCGCGGTCATGGAGGACATGCTCAACTCCGGCCTCGGTCTGGAGGTCGCCGAGCGGGACCTGCTGGTCAACGAGGTCGGCAAGCAGCCCCAGCAGCTGTCCGACCAGGTGATCGCGGTCGTACGCGACGAGAAGGTCTTCCGCTACTTCGACCCGGTCGTCGGCACCCTGTCGCGAGGGGACCGGCTGATCGTCGTGCGAGCGGCGAAGGAGCTGCCTTGGGCGCCGCGTCCGGGGACACATGGCGAGGACACCGCAGACGCGTAAATAGAAGTCAGCCGCTGGAGTCTCGGGTCTCCAGCGGCTGACATGGAAGAGACTAACCGACCTCGCGGCGAGCATCAAAGAGTTGACCTGCACTTTTATGAAGATGGCCCAGATGGGCTATGCCGGATAGTCCGAGACGGTGGTGCGTGGCGGTTTCGGCGGCGTGCGTCACGCCTGGGATGATGTCCGCATGACCGAGGCGCCCCACAGCCCCGGGTCTGCCGACGAGCAGCCGGGTCTTTCCGAGAACGAGAAGCGACTGCTCGACTTCGAGCGCTCCTGGTGGTCGGCCGGCATCGGCCGCGACGAGGCGGTCCGGGAGCAGCTGAGCATGAGCGCGGCCGACTACCACCGTGCCGTCAACGACCTGATCGACAAGCCCGAGGCGCTCGCCTATGACGGCGTCCTGGTGCGCCGGCTGCGGCGGCAGCGCGACTCGCGGCGTACGCAGCGCTCGAAGAGCACGCGCCCGTAGTCCTCGCGAGGCAGCCGATCGGAACGTTTGCAGCATTCTGCAATGCGCGTACTTGCATGTTTGCCGACCCGTCGGCTAATGTTCTTCTTGTAAGCCGCTGGTGACCCGAGACGCCAGCGGCTTACTTCTATTTTCAGCGACCCGGTGCTCCGCGACGAAGGAGCGAAGGACCGAGGGAGACGAGATCGAGCAGCGGCACGGCTGAGCCTGCGAAGCCGTGACCCGCGTGTCTAGATCCAGCTTCCGTTGGAGAGCCGCCGAGACGGCTTCGGAAAGTCAGTCGTCCCGGCCGTGCTCGATGCTCAGTCGCGAGCGGTCAGGATGAGCGGGCCGTCCTCGGTGATCGCGATGGTGTGCTCCATGTGAGCACCGCGGGAGCCGTCGGCGCTGCGCAGGGTCCAGCCGTCGGGGTCGGTGAAGATCTCGTCGGTGGTGTGCAGGAACCACGGCTCGATCGCGATGACGAGTCCGGGCTGCAGCTTGAAGCCACGCCCGGGGCGGCCGTCGTTGGCGATGTGCGGGTCGCCGTGCATCGTGCGGCCGACGCCGTGGCCACCGAACTGAGTGTTGATCTTGAGGCCCTTCGCGCGCGCGACGCTGGCGATCGCGTGGGAGATGTCGCCGATCTTGTTGCCGACGCGCGCGGCGTCGATGCCGGCGGCGAGCGCCTGGGTGGTGGTCTCGATCAGGTCGAGGTCCTCCTGGCGGGGCGTGCCGACGACGACCGAGAGGGCCGAGTCGGAGACCCAGCCGTCGACGCTGACGGCGAAGTCGACGCTGAGGAGGTCGCTGTCCTGGAGGGTGTAATCGAAGGGCAGACCGTGCAGCACCGCGTCGTTGACGGACGTGCAGAGCACTTTGCCGAAGGGGCTCGCGCCGAAGCTCGGGTGGTAGTCGATGTAGCAGGACTCCGCGCCGCGGTCCTTGATCATCTTGTGCGCCAGCTCGTCGAGCTCGAGCAGGTTCACGCCCACGGCAGCGTGCTCGCGGAGTGCGGTCAGGACTTCAGCCACGAATCGGCCGGCAGGCTTCATCTGCTCGATCTGGGTCGGGGTGCGCAGTTCGATCACAGGCACAGCGTAGCCTGAGAACGGTTCTCAGTAGAACTCAGCGGTGCCTATCGCTTCCGGCCTCGCTTCAGCAGCGAGCGTCCCGCAGCGCAGCCGCCTTCGAGGTCAGGAAACGGCGTTCGGCGAGGTTGGTGGCCCGCGCCGAGGCGAGGTCGTACGCCGCGGCAGCACCGTCCAGGTCCCCGGCCAGCTCCAGCAGATGAGCGCGCACCGCGGGCACCCGAGGATGGTCGGCGAAGCCCGCGACCCCGTTCGCGGCGCAACCGCGAAGTAGGTCGTCGAGCAGCGCCAGCGCGGGGCCCGGCCCGTCGGCGTACCCGACCGCGACGGCCTTGTTGAGCGTCACGACGGGCCCGGGGGCAACCTTCTCCAGCAGCCCGTAGAGCGCGGTGATCTGCAGCCAGTCGGTCTTCTCCGCCGAGGGCGCGCGATTGTGGAGCGCGGCGATGGCGGCCTGGATCTGGTAGGTCCCCGGCCGTCCGGTGCCGATGGCGGAGTCGATCAGCGTGATCCCCTCACGGGTGGTCTCGTCCCGCCACAGACTCCGGTCCTGGTCGGCCAGCGGCACGATCGCCCCGTGTGCGTCGATCCGGGCAGGACGGCGGGCATCGAGCAGCAGCATCAGCGCCAGCAGCCCGACGAGCTCGCCATGGGCGCTCCCCGTCATCCGGGCGAGCGCGGCGCGGGCGAGGCGGGTCAGCCGGATCGCCTCGGCACACAGGTCGACGCGTTGGAGGTGGTCACCCTCGGTCGCGACGTACCCCTCGTTGAAGAGCAGGTAGAGCACCTTCATCATCGCCGGGATCCGCGCGGCGAGGTCGGCGGTGCCGTCGAGCCCGAGCGACCTCCCCCTGATCGTCGCCTTCGCCCGGGAGATTCGCTGCGCCATCGTCTTCTCCGGGACGAGGTAGGCGCGGGCGATCTCCCGGGTGGTCAGCCCGCCGACCGCCCGCAGGGTCAGTGCCACTGCGGAAGCCGGGGTGAGGCTGGGGTGGCAGCAGAGGAGGAGTACGTCGAGGGAGTCGTCGGTCGCCGAGGCGAGGCCCGAGGCGGTCGGATCTGCGTACATCTCCGTGCTCTCGGGTTCGGCGAGGTGGTCAGCGTGCTCGCGGTCGCGGCGACGCGACTCGCTGCGCTTGGCGTCGACGAGGCGGTGCATCGCGGTGGTGACCAGCCAGCCCCGGGGCTGGTCCGGAACGCCGCGTTCCGGCCAGGTGCGCACCGCTTCGACCAGCGCCTCCTGCACCGCGTCCTCGGCCGCGTAGAAGTCACCGGAGCGACGGGTGACGATGGCGACGACCTGCGGCGTGAGGTCGCGTAGCAGGTCGGCGGGCACCGCCTCGGTCACTCGATGCTCGCCTCGCCGAAGGCAATGGTGTCGTCGACCGAGGAGCCGTCGGTGCCGTGGTACATCCGGCGGACCTGGATCGGCTGCTCGACCGGCCGTCCGCCGGCACCGGGTGCGGCCGAGTAGAGCCCGGCGATCTCCAGCGCACGCTCCTCGGTCTCGGCGTCGACGATCATGTAGCCGGCGACCCACTCCTTGAACTCCTGGAACGGCCCGTCGGTGACGGTCCTGTCGGTGCCGTCGGAGGTCACCACGAACGCCTGGTCGGGTGGCGTCAGCGCCTCGACGTGGACCAGCTCGCCGGACTCGGACAGGGCCTTGTTGAGCGCTTCGTAGTAGCTCATGTGGCCCTGCAGCTCATCCGGCTTCCAACCGGCCATCCCGCCGGGAGTGTCGTCGGTGCCGCCTTGGTAGTCGAGGATCATCAGGTAGCGAGGCATGTCCTCACCCTTCCACTTCGGGCGCTCCCTGTAAGCGCCATTCACCTGAGGAACGGAGCCGACCGCCCGATAACTACATGCTTCCGCATCCGACTTCGGCGTAGGTTTCGCGCTGTGCTGAAAGCCTATGACGAGCAGCTGCGAACCGACGCCGAGACTTCCGGGGCGGTGTCGGTGGCCCGGCACGGGCCGCTGCGGCTGATCACCTTCGACGGTGAACGGGGCTTCATCTCCTACCAGGACCTCGACGGGGCCGACGAGGCCGGGATCGAGGCGCTGGTCGCAGCGGCGGTGGCGCACTTCGCCGCCGACCCGGCGATCGAGGAGATCGAGTGGAAGACCCGCGGTCACGACCACGCGCCGGGGCTGCACGAGACCCTGCTGCGACACGGGTTCGAGCCGGAGGAGCCCGAGTCGATCATGGTCGGCGAGGCCCGGCTGCTCGCTGTGGACGTCGCGGTGCCCCAGGGCGTCCGTCTGCGCTCGATCACCGACGTGGAGGACGTACGCGCCGCCGGCATCATGCAGGACGGCGTCTTCGGCTCTCCGACGTCTGCGGCGCGGCTCGAGGACCTGGTGCGTCGGCTCGCGGCGGGGGAGTGCGAGCTGTGGGTGGCCGAGGCGGACGGCGAGATCGTCAGCGCCGGCCGGATCGACCCGGTCGCAGGCACGGAGTTCGCCGGCATCTGGGGCGGCGCGACGCTGGAGAAGTGGCGCGGCCGCGGCATCTACCGGGCCCTGACCGCTGCTCGTGCCCGCACCGCCATCGCCCTGGGCAAGCGCTACATCCACAGCGACTCCACCGAGTTCTCCCGGCCGATCCTCGAGCGCTCGGGCCTGGTCAAGGTCGGCACCACCACGCCCTACGTACGCCGGTTCGGCTGATCAGTCGCTCTTCGGTGCCAGCCGGCGGATCGGGTCGCCGGCCAGCCAGGCGGCGACGTCCTCGACGGCGCCACCGTAGAAGCAGCGGTAGTTGTCCTCGGTGACGTAGCCGAGATGTGGGGTGGCGACCACGTTCGGCAGGTGTCGCAGCACGTCGTCGGCGGGGAGCGGCTCGACGTCGTAGACGTCCAGACCTGCGCCCGCGATGGTGCCGGAGCCGAGATGGGCGATCAGCGCCTCGGTGTCGACCAGCCCGGCACGCGAGGTGTTGACCAGGTACGCCGTCGGCTTCATCGACGCCAGCTCGGCATGCCCGACGATGTGCCGGGTGCTCTCGGCGAGGACGAGATGGAGCGAGAGGATGTCGCTGGTCTCGAACAGGGTGGCCCTGTCGACCGCGCGCACCCCGGCCGGCTCGGCGCGCTCGGCGGTCAGGTGAGGACTCCAGGCGATCACGTCCATCCCGAAGGCCTGTCCGACGGCCGCGACCCGGGCCCCGATCTTGCCGAGCCCGAGCAGACCGAGCGTCCGGCCGTGGAGGTCGCTCCCGACGGTCCGCTGCCAGGTGACGCTGCTCGCCTCGGTGACGATGTGGCGCGTCAGCGCGTGGATCAGCGCCCAGGTCAGCTCGACCGGCGGGTGCGGGCTCGACGGAGTGCCGCACACCGTGACGCCGAGCCGCTCGGCCGCGGCGAGGTCGATCGAGGCGTTGCGCATCCCGGTCGTGACCAGCAGCCTCAGGTTCGGCAGCCGCTCCAGAATGGCGGCCGAGAACGGCGTACGCTCCCGCATCGCCACCACGATCTCGACCCCGTCGAGCGCCTGGACCAGGGCGTCCGGGTCGAGATGATCGGTCACCGCGGTGACCTCGACCCCTTCGAGAGAGTCCCATGCGGCGTACGTCCTCGCCACGTCCTGATAGTCGTCGAGAATCACGCAGCGCACGGGGAGAGCCTACGAGGTGGTCAGTAGCGGTTCAGGAGGTGATCGGGTACGAGGTCGAGGAAGGCGGTCAGGGTGGCCAGACGTGGTTCGACGTCCTCCGGTCGCGCGGGTCCGTCGACGACCATGAGCACCCAGGTCCCGTCGAACTGATAGCGCGCCGGGTTGCGGAGGAGGTGGTCGCGCATCTCGTCGTGGAGCACAGCCGTGGCGAATGTCTTGCGGGTCGTCTCCACGGAGTAGGCGTGTTCGAAGGAGTCCTCGGTGCGGGAGAGCAGTTGCGATCCTCTGCCGGTGGAGGCCTTCGGCCGCACGAGCAGCCACGGGTGGAGATGCCCGAGGTCGATTCCGACCAGGTGAAGGTGCTCCGATCGATAACGGTGGAGGGTCGGGCCCGCGAGAGCCGTCAAGGGCTTGCGCGACCACGACCTGTGCTCGTAGGAGAGGAAGGGGCGGGCAGTATGGGTGCCGGTGACCACGTTGATCGCCTGTGGACCTGCGGGTAGCGCGGATTCCTCTTCCGTCGGCATCAGTTGGAATCTCGTCGGGGCGCTCCTGCCCTTGCTGGTGTAGGTCCAGCCGCGACTTGCGCACAGGGCCGCATACGCGGCGTCGGGGTGGGAATTTCGAGCGAGGCGGCGTGTCTTGACTGCCGTCGTTGTCGCGACCACGAGGGCGTAGAGGCCGCTCGCAGCCACTGCCGCGGCCAGGATGTGGATGAGTTCGATGTCCGCGAGCACGGGTGAGAGTGTGCCGCAGCCTCGACCGGAGCGGGGCCGGACCGCGGGATCTGCTGAGAGCAGATCTGCCCCCGGCAGATTCGCTGGAATGCTGCGTACGCCCGGAGCAGGCTCGACAGCATGACCCAGACACCCATCAGCGCAGGGCCGCTCGACGAGCAGTTGACGGCAAGACTCCAGAACCAGCGGATCATCGTGCTCGGCCAGGAGGTGGACGACGCGATCGCCAACCGGATCTGCGCGCAGCTGCTCCTGCTCAGCGCCGAGGACCCGCACCGCGACATCTCCCTCTACATCAACTCGCCCGGCGGCTCGGTGACGGCCGGGATGGCGATCTACGACGTGATGCACCTGATCCCCAACGACGTCTCCACGCTCGGGATGGGGATGGCTGCCAGCATGGGGCAGTTCCTGCTCACCGCGGGCACCCCGGGGAAGCGCTACGTCCTGCCGCACACCGAGGTGCTGCTCCACAAGGGATCAGCCGGAATCGGCGGTTCTGCGGCCGACATCGAGGTGCAGGCGGCGCGGCTGGCGCGGATGACCGAGCAGATGCTGAGGATCACCGCCGCTCATACCGGCCAGAGCGTCGAGCAGATCGACAAGGACTCGCTCCGCGACCGATGGTTCACCGCGGAGGAGGCGCGCGAGTACGGCTTCGTGGACGAGGTGCTCAACGACGTGAAGTCGGTGACGCCGGTGCAGCAACGCGGCGTCGCCTTCGGCCTTTCCCCTGCCGGTGGTGCCCGATGAGCTCGTACACGATCCCCTCGGTCGTCGAGAAGACCCGTAACGGCGAGCGTGCGGTAGACATCTACAGCCGGCTGCTCTCGGACCGGATCATCTACATCGGCACGCCGATCGACGACGGCGTCGCCAACGTCGTCATCGCGCAGCTGCTGCACCTGGAGTCGGAGTCCCCGGACTCCGAGATCAACCTCTATCTCAGCTCGCCAGGCGGGGACCCCACCGCGATGTTCGGCATCTACGACACGATGCAGTTCATCCGCGCCACGGTTGCGACCACGTGCGTGGGCCAGGCGGCGGGCTCGGCGGCGGTGCTCCTGGCCGCGGGGGAGCCGGGGCGGCGTACGGTCCTCCCGCATGCGCGGGTGGTGCTGCAGCAGCCGGGACAGGGCGGTCAGCGGGGCGATGTCACCGACCTGCAGGTCGCGGCGAAGGAGATCAGCCGGGTGCGTGCCGAGATGGACGCGCTGCTCGCGCGCCACACCGGCCACAGCTCGGAGCAGGTCCACACCGACACCGAGCGCGACCTCGTCCTGGGCGCCGAGGAGTCGGTGGCGTACGGGCTGGCGGACGCGGTGCTGGAGAGCCGCAAGCTCGCGGCGCTCTGAGCCGAGCCGGCGGGGTCAGGCGGCGAGAGCCAGCGGGCCGGAGAGACGGGCGCCCGCGCGCAGCGTGCGGGTGACCCGCTCGGTGAGGTCGACGAGGCCGAGACCGAGGGCGCCGCCGACGGCCTCGAGCATCTCGGAGCTGGGCTCCTTGCGGCCGCGCTCGATCTCGGAGAGGTATTGCGTCGAGACACCGGCGTCGCCGGCGACATCGGCGAGCGTACGCTCCTGGCGGGATCGCTCCTCGCGGATCACCTGGCCCGCTGCCTCACGCCACAGCGGCGCCGGCTTGTCCTCGTCCGGCGGCGGATGGCCGGGAAACCTGATCAATTCGCCCATGACCTCACCTTAGCGCTGTGTGGATGGGCCGAGCGGGCCGTTCGCCCGGGGCGAACAGACCTCTTACCAGGGGTTATATCGGTCGAACGATAGATGACGAGGACTTGCCAGGGAGGCCCGACACTCCGATAGTGGTCGCACAGTTTCGATCTTTGTGGGTCTACTGTGCACGACCAGAGAACTTGTCGAGTCGTTGGTATCACGGGGGAATCGTGTCGCACCGCAAGCAGATCGCCTTGGCCGGAATGGCTACAGGGCTGGCCATGACGAGCATCGGGATCGGTGGGTTGATCGTCGGAAACGCCGGAGCCGAGGAGCCAGGCCACAGCTACGCCACAGACGAGTCCGGGGTCAGCCTGATCTCACCGGTCTCGCCGGTCGGACCGCTGGAGAAGTCTTCATCGACGCCGTCGCAGAGTGGGCCGTTCAGTCGCGCTCCCGGGAGCGAGGCGCCGGAGACGCCGGAGACGCCCGGGCCGGTTCCGGGGAGCCCACGTTCGATCGAGGAGTCGGCGCAGGGCTCGACGACCCCGGCCCCGGCACGCCCCACTCAGATTCCGTCGGAGCCCAGGCCGACGCGCAGCCCGGGCGGACCAGGCGGGTCGCCGAGCGTGCCGGATGAGTCGCCCAGCGAGCCCAGCCAGTCGCCCAGCGAGCCCAGCGAGTCGCCGAGCCAGCCGACCGAGTCGCCCAGCGAGCCGACCGAGTCGCCGAGCGAGTCGGACACCGGTGAGCCCGACCCCTCGGGCACGCCCACTGACTGATCTCGGCTCCGGGGTGCCGGTCGCGATGCCCCGGGGCGGGTAACGCTCGACGCCTCGCTGTCCTACGCTGTGCCCCACACCACGCGCGGGGCGGGTACAGGGAGTCGAGTTGCACATCAAGCAGGTCGCCATGGCGGGCATCCTGGCCGGCGCGGTCATGACCGGTCTCGGAGCAGTCGTCCTCGTCGCCGGTCTGGCAGGCGGCGAGCGCCCTGATCGTGACCCGCTCACCGGGTACGAGGGCGTCGAGGACACCTACCCCGATGTGGACCGGCTGCCGCCGATCCCTGCCGCAGAGCCGTCCGCGGAGCCGTCAGCCGGCGCGCCCACGCGTCCGGGTGGTGCCGCCGAGGATCGCCACGGCACGATCGACCATCCCGGCGAGCCCAGCCCGACGGCGACGGCTGTGGACTCGAACCCTCCGAAGGCTCCGCGCGTGCCGGCCGAGCCCGACCAGACCGCTGGCTCGACGCCGACCTCGGGCCCCACGCGCACTTCCGAGCCGGAGCCGACCGCCGAGCCGACCCATTCCGAGGAGCCGACCGAGACCCCGACGCCGACCGAGACCCCGACTCCGAGCGAGGAGCCGCAGTCCCAGTCGCTCGCCCGCACCGGGGGCTAGTCGCTCGGAGCAGGGGTCACCACCCCCGCGCGCGCCACTCCGCGAGATGGGGCCGCTCCGCGCCGAGCGTGGAGTCGTCGCCGTGGCCCGGATAGAACCAGGTGTCGTCGGGCAGAGCTGCGAAGATCCGCTCCTCGACATCGTCGAGCAGCTGGGCGAAACGTACGGGATCCTGCTGGGTGTTTCCGACGCCCCCAGGGAAGAGACTGTCGCCCGTCCACAGGTGAGGCGTGCCCTCGGGGTCGCGGTAGACGAGAGCGACCGACCCGGGCGTGTGACCGCGCAGCGCGATCACCTCGAGGTCGCAGCGGCCGACAGTGACGGTGTCGCCGTGGGAAAGGGAGCGAGAGACGGGTACGCCGGTGGCCTCCGTGATCGCGGCGGCGTCGGGCTCTCCGGCCAGGACCGCGGCGCCGGTCGCGGCGTTGACGTCCGCCAGGGCTCGATGGTGATCCCAGTGCTGGTGGGTGGTGACGACGGTGGCCAGCTCCTCTCCGACGAGGGGGAGCAGGGTCTCGGGCTCGGCCGCGGCGTCGATCAGGAGCTGCTCGCCGGTGGAGCGGCAGCGCAACAGGTAGCAGTTGTTGGACATCTGCTCGTCGACGGCCACCTTCGTGACGGTCAGGCCGGCGAGCTCACGCACGTCGGCCGGGCCGCCCGGTTTCACGGCGCCTGTATAAGTGGAAGGGACATCGCTCATGCCCCCATGCAAGCACGTCCGGCGCCAGCACAAGCAAAATTGTCGGTGCTCCGTGAGAGGGTGCAATCTGGAGTCTTCTCGCCGTCGTATGATGCGAACATCAGTTCGACGCGGTAGCGCGATGCGATAGCACTGAACGAGGAAAGAACGTGGCGGAGCAGCAACTGATCATCCGGGGAGCCCGGGAGCACAACCTCAAGGACGTCTCCCTTGACCTGCCCAGGGACTCGATGATCGTGTTCACCGGCCTGTCCGGGAGCGGCAAGTCGAGCCTTGCGTTCGACACCATCTTCGCGGAGGGACAGCGTCGCTACGTCGAGTCGCTTTCTGCGTACGCTCGACAGTTCCTCGGCCAGATGGACAAGCCCGACGTCGACTTCATCGAGGGGCTCTCCCCGGCGGTCTCGATCGACCAGAAGTCGACCTCGAAGAACCCGCGATCGACGGTCGGCACCATCACCGAGGTCTACGACTACCTGCGACTGCTCTACGCCCGCGCCGGCCGTCCGCACTGCCCGACCTGCGGGGCGCCGATCGAGCGGCAGACGCCGCAGCAGATCGTGGATCACGTGCTCACCCTGGAGGAGGGGCGCCGCTTCCAGGTGCTCAGCCCGGTGATCCGGGCGCGCAAGGGGGAGTACGTCGAGCTGTTCAGCCAGCTGCAGCAGCAGGGCTACTCCCGCGTGCGGGTGGACGGTGAGACCCACCAGCTCGACGCGCCGCCCAAGCTGGAGAAGCAGAAGAAGCACACCATCGAGGTGGTCATCGACCGGCTCTCGGTCAAGGAGTCCTCCAAGCGGCGGCTGACCGACTCGGTCGAGACCGCGCTGGAGCTGGCCGGCGGTCTGGTCGTCTTCGACTTCGTCGACACTGGCGAGCAGATGAAGTTCTCCGAGCGGATGTCGTGCCCCAACGACCACCTGCTCGACACCGACGAGCTCGAGCCGCGCTCGTTCTCGTTCAACTCGCCCTTCGGCGCGTGCCCGGCCTGCACGGGGCTCGGCACCCGGATGGAGGTCGACCCCGAGCTGGTCGTTCCCAACCCTGCCGCCACGCTCGCCGAGGGCGCCCTGCAGCCCTGGTCGCAGGCCCACGTCGCCGACTACTTCCTCCGCCTCCTGGAGGCTCTCGGTGGTGAGCTGGGCTTCGACCTCGACACCCCGTGGGACGCGATCCCGGCCACTGGCCAGAAGGCGATCCTCGACGGTCACGCACGCAAGGTGCACGTGGTCTCGGTCAACCGCTACGGTCGCCGCCGCTCCTACGACGCGGAGTTCGAAGGCGTACGCCGCTGGGTCGAGCGCCGTCACAAGGAAGCGGAGTCCGACACCACTCGTGAGCGCTTCGAGGGCTACATGCGCCAGGTGCCGTGCCCGACCTGCAAGGGCACCCGGCTCAAGCCCGTCTCCACCTCGGTGACGCTGGGAGAGCGGAGCGAGGGCGGTCTCAACATCGCCGAGCTGTGCGCGATGCCGATCAACGAGGCCGCCGACTGGCTCGACCGGGTCGAGCTCAGCGGCCGTGAGCGGCAGATCGCCGAGCAGGTCCTCAAGGAGATCCAGGCGCGGCTGCGCTTCCTCCTCGACGTCGGCCTCGACTACCTCTCCCTGGAGCGGCCCTCGGGGTCGCTCTCCGGCGGTGAGGCCCAGCGGATCCGGCTGGCGACCCAGATCGGCTCCGGCCTGGTCGGCGTCCTCTACGTGCTGGACGAGCCTTCCATCGGCCTCCACCAGCGCGACAACCATCGCCTGATCGAGACCCTCGAACGGCTCAAGCGTCTCGGCAACACCTTGATCGTGGTCGAGCACGACGAGGACACCATCAAGGTCGCCGACTGGGTCGTCGACATCGGCCCCGGCGCGGGCGAGCACGGTGGCCAGGTGATCCACTCCGGCACGGTCGAGGACCTGCTCGCCAACGAGCAGTCGCTGACCGGCCAGTATCTGGCCGGCCGTCGTGAGATCGCCGTCCCGGCCGTGCGCCGCCCGCGCACCGCAGGTCGCGAGCTGACCGTCCACGGCGCCAAGGAGAACAACCTCAAGGACGTCGACGTCACCTTCCCGCTGGGTCTCTTCCTCGCGGTCACCGGCGTCTCGGGCTCGGGCAAGTCGACGCTCGTCAACGACATCCTCTACACCGCGCTGGCCAAGGAGTTCTACCGTTCCCGCACGGTCCCGGGCCGGCACACCAAGATCTCCGGCCTGGACAACGTCGACAAGGTGATCCACGTCGACCAGTCCCCGATCGGGCGTACGCCGCGGTCCAACCCGGCCACCTACACCGGCGTCTTCGACCACATCCGCAAGCTCTTCGCCTCCACCCCGGAGGCCAAGATGCGGGGCTACCTGCAGGGTCGGTTCTCGTTCAACGTCAAGGGCGGCCGCTGCGAGGCGTGCTCGGGCGACGGCACGATCAAGATCGAGATGAACTTCCTGCCCGACGTCTACGTGCCGTGCGAGGTCTGCCACGGTGCGCGCTACAACCGCGAGACGCTCGAGGTGCACTACAAGGGCAAGTCGATCGCCGAGGTTCTCGACATGCCGATCGAGGAGGCGGTCGAGTTCTTCGCGGCCGTGCCCGCGATCGCGCGCCACATGAAGACCCTGGTCGAGGTCGGTCTGGGATACGTGCGTCTCGGACAGCCCGCGACGACGCTGTCCGGCGGCGAGGCGCAGCGCGTCAAGCTCTCCGCCGAGCTGCAGAAGCGCTCGACCGGCAAGACGCTCTACGTCCTCGACGAGCCCACCACCGGCCTCCACTTCGAGGACATTCGCAAGCTCATCGGTGTGCTCTCGTCGCTGGTCGACAAGGGCAACACGGTGCTGGTCATCGAGCACAACCTCGACGTCGTCAAGACCGCAGACTGGATCATCGACATGGGCCCGGAGGGCGGCAACCGCGGTGGCACCGTGGTCGCCGAGGGCACGCCCGAGGCCGTCGCCGCGACTCCCGGCAGCCACACCGGCGGCTTCCTCGCCCCGCTGCTCGACGGCAAGGCCGCCGAGCAGCCGCCGGACAAGCCGGTGAAGGCTAAGGCGGAGCCGGTCGCGAAGACAGCGGCCAAGAAGTCGGCAGCCAAGAGGAAGCCGGCGGCTCGCAAGAAGGTCAGCGCGACCTGATCCGAGTCCGAGAATTGCCTGAGGGTTTGTGCTCCGCGAGCGACGCGGCCCGCCGAGCGCGCCTATCCTGGGCAGTATGAGTGAATCTCGAATCACCCGACGCAAGATCGTCACCGGCACTGCGGTGAGCGCAGTCGGCGTGCCTCTTCTGGTCGCGTGCGGCAGTGGTGACAGCGACTCAGGTGCCGGCTCCTCGGGTGACACCGAGTCAGCTGGCGGCGGTCCGCTGGTCGCGACCAGCGAGGTCCCGGTCGGCGGGGGAGTGATCGTCGCCGACCGCAACCTGGTGGCCACCCAGCCCACCGAGGGCACGTTCAAGGTCTTCTCTGCCATCTGCCCCCATCGCAACTGCCCGGTCTCGAAGGTCACCGGCGGCAGCATCGACTGCCCGTGCCACGGCAGCCGCTTCTCGATCGAGGACGGCTCGGTCATGCAGGGCCCGGCGACGAGTCCGCTGGAAGAGGTCACCTTCGAGGTCACCGACGGCGAGATCGTCCCCAGCTGACCCTCCCCTCCGAGCCCTCACCCACTTCCCGCCGAAACCGTAGATATGGCGAGCCGAGTCTGTAGTTGTGGGGGGGGGCAGTAGGCAGTGGGGAACCCCCAAAA
>NZ_JACIXG010000034.1 GCF_014360585.1 Nocardioides sp. | reverse complement strand
AAGTCGATCCACCTCGGCCGCACCATCGGCTTCGAGCCGATCATCCACACCCCCGACCTGGTCGACGAGGTGAAGAAGGACTGGCGGGCCGTACGTCCGCTGATCGAGTGGATCGCCGAGCACGCTGTCGCCTGACCAGTCCACATCGCACCAGTCCGCGAATGCCCACGACGCATGTCGCAAACGTCCGACTCGATCTTCGCAAATCGTCGAGTTGATCGTCGCAAATGTGCGACTCGCCGGATAGGGTGCTCGCCATGAGTGGTCTGATCAGCCGAAACGCAACCGAGATCGCAGCCGAGATCCTCAGCGCCTTTCCCGCCTTGACCATCGACGGCGCACGGCAGGTCGGCAAGAGCACGTTTGCAGCGATGCTCGCAGACCAGCACGATGATGCCCAGATCGTCACGCTCGACGACGGTGCCGCTCGGGACTTCGCCCGCATAGACCCCGAAGGTTTCGTGAACCAGAACGAGACCGGGCTCTTGGTCATCGACGAGATCCAGCGGGCGCCCGATCTCCTACTGCCGATCAAGGCGGCCATTGACCGCGCCCGCAGACCCGCCCGGTTCATCCTCACAGGTTCCGCCGACCTGCTCCGGTTGGAGCGCACACCCGACAGCCTCGCCGGCCGCGCGATTTCGCTTCGCCTTCACGGACTGAGCCAAGGCGAGGCCAACGGACGACGCGAAGGCTTCGTCGACTGGTTCCTTCGCGCAACATCCTCCGAACCCGCAGCGTTCACAACCCCGACGACCCGTGACGACTACATCCGCATTCTCGCCGCGGGCAGCTACCCCGAACTGCGCCGTCTCTCCGCGCGTCTACGCGACCAGTGGCTGGAGAGCTATCTCCAGCGGATCGTCCAACTCGACGCACGAGACGTACGTCAGCGCGTTGAGCCGACACGGATGGTTTCCATTCTGCGCCTACTCGCGGCCAACCAGTCCGGCGAGCTGGTCAAGAAACGGATCGCCGACGCCGCGGACCTCCCCGCAAGCACAGTCACCGGCTATCTCGACACGCTGCAGACCCTGTTCCTCACCGACAACCTGCCGCCCTGGACACCGAACCTCACGTCCCGCGAGATCGGTCGGCCCAAGGTCACCATCCCTGACTCGGCTCTGGCCATGCACCTGACTCAGATCTCTCCCGCCGACCTCCAACCACTGATCGACAACAACCACCTCGGACCGCTCGCAGAAGGGCTCGTCGTCGCCGAACTCCGCAAGCAGCAGACCTGGAGCAACAGCCGCTATCGGATGTTCCACTACCGCGATCGCGACAAGGTCGAGGTCGACCTCATCATCGAACTTCCCGACCGACGCATCCTCGGTGTCGAGGTCAAAGCAGGACGCACCTACAAGGCCGAACACTTTAAAGGGCTCAGATTCCTCGCAGACAAACTCGGGGACCAGTTCGCCGGCGGCTTCGTCCTCGGCACAGCCGACCACGGCGTCCAGATCGGACAGCGGCTCTGGGGACTTCCGATCGCCGCCCTCTGGGAGCTGTGACCAGGGAGGCCTTCTAGCACGATCGGGAACCGCGGTGAGTCGCGGACGAGGCGAGATAGTCCGGGGCGTTTCCGCCCAGAAGTCATTGGTAGATGGACCGGATCGCCCCGAACCACGTCATGGCGCCGGGATCAGGCAGAGGTGAACGACGCCATGGTGCGCTCAGGCTCCCAGAAGGCCTTCATGGAGGCGATGCGGCCCTCGTCGTTGACGGTGTAGACCATGATCAGCTCGGTGGTGGTGTAGCTGCCGTCGGGGAAGCTGGTCTTGATCTTGCCGATGTTGGCGCAGGTGTTGCCCTCGGGGTTGGCGAAGGAGTCGTTGATCTCGAACTCGAACTTGTGGACCGTGGCGATCGCCTTCTCCCAGAACGCCTTGAGTCCCTCGTGACCGTGGTGGCCCTTGCCCTCGGGGTCGAACATCGACGGCCCGACCGGGTCCTCGAGCACGCAGTCCTCGGCATAGACCGTCAGCCACTCGTCGAGGTCACCCTTGGCGACGGCGGCATAGGAGCGCTGTCCGGCCGTACGTGCGGGGTGCTCGTCGTCGGGGGCGTTCCAGGTGATGGCGTCGGAGGAGATCATGAGGCAGATCGTACGCGGAAACTGGAACGTGTTCTACCGGCCGAGCGCGAGCAAATGTGAGCAAGGCCCCTACTCATGAGTAGACCCGGGCTTGCCACCCCTTGAAGGCGACCCTATTCTTGATGTTACCCGCCAGTAGTGCGTGCCGACCGGCGCTCCCGCAACTGGTACATCCGACAAAGGTTATGAAGGTGGATCAGTGAGCCACTACAAGAGCAATCTCCGCGACATCGAGTTCAACCTGTTCGAGGTCTTCGGCACCGACAAGGTGCTCGGCACCGGACCCTTCGCGGATCTGGACGTCGACACGGCTAAGGAGATCCTCGCCGAGGTCGACCGTCTTTCGCGCGAGGACCTCGCCGAGTCGTTCGTCGAGGCCGACCGCAACCCGCCGGTCTTCGACCCCAAGACCAACACCGCGCCGGTCCCGGCCGCGTTCAAGAAGTCCTACGACGCGTGGATGGAGTCGGGCTTCTGGAGCCTGCACACGCCCGAGGAGATCGGCGGCCAGCCCGCGCCCAACTCCCTCGTGTGGGCGACCGCCGAGATGCTGCTCGGCGCCAACCCGGCGATCTGGATGTACGCCGCCGGCCCGTTCTTCTCGAAGGTCGTCTACGAGAACGGCAACGACCGCGACAAGCGCATCGCCCAGATCATGGTCGAGAAGCTGTGGGGCTCCACCATGGTGCTGACCGAGCCCGACGCGGGCTCCGACGTCGGCGCCGGCAAGACCTTCGCCACCGCCAACGAGGACGGCTCCTGGAACATCACCGGCGTCAAGCGCTTCATCACCAGCGCCGAGTCGGACCTGCAGGAGAACATCATGCACCTCGTCCTCGCCCGCCCGAAGGGCGTCGAGGGCGTCGGCGGCCCGGGCACCAAGGGCCTCTCGCTCTTCCTCGTGCCGAAGTACCACTTCGACCACGAGACCGGTGAGCTCACCGGCGAGCGCAACGGTGCGTACGTCACCAACGTCGAGCACAAGATGGGCATCAAGGTGTCCAACACCTGCGAGCTCACCTTCGGCGACCCGCAGGTCGGCGGCGGCGAGCCCGCCAAGGGCTGGCTGCTCGGCGAGGTCCACGACGGCATCCGCCAGATGTTCGACGTCATCGAGAACGCTCGGATGATGGTCGGCACCAAGGCGATCGCGACCCTGTCGACCGGCTACCTGAACGCGCTGGAGTACGCCAAGACCCGTGTCCAGGGCGCCGACCTGGTCGCTGCCGCCAAGACCGACCCGCGCGTCACGATCACCCACCACCCCGACGTGCGCCGCTCGCTGCTGGTGCAGAAGTCGTTCGCCGAGGGCATGCGCGCGCTGGTCTACTACACGACCTCGTGGCAGGAGAAGGTCATCCTCACCGAGGACGGCTCCGACGAGAACAAGCTGGCCGCCGCGGTCAACGACCTGCTGCTGCCGATCGTCAAGGGCTACGGCTCCGAGCGCGCCTGGACCCTGCTCGGCACCGAGTCGCTGCAGACCTTCGGCGGGTCGGGCTTCCTGCAGGAGTACCCGATCGAGCAGTACGTCCGCGACGCCAAGATCGACTCGATCTACGAGGGCACCACCGCGATCCAGGGCCAGGACTTCTTCTTCCGCAAGATCGTGAAGAACCAGGGTGCTGCGCTCGGCCAGGTCGCCGGTGAGATCCAGGCCTTCCTCGACGCCGAGGGCTCCGCCGAGCTCAAGGAGTCGCGTGCCCTGCTCGCGACCGCGCTCGAGGACGTCAACGCGATGGTCGGCCACATGTTCAACGACCTGATGGCCTCCCAGGAGGAGATCACCAACATCTACAAGGTCGCCCAGAACACCTCGCGCCTGCTGCTCGCCGTCGGCGACGTCGTGGTCGCGTGGCTGCTGCTGCGCCAGGCCGAGATCGCCCTTGCCGCCCTTGCGGGTGACCCGGGCAAGGACAAGGACTTCTACACCGGCAAGGTCGCCGCCGCGAAGTTCTTCGCCTCCTACAACCTGCCGAAGCTGACCGCTGAGCGGGCCATCGCCGAGGCGATCGACAACTCGATCATGGATCTGCCCGAGTCGGCTTTCTGACTCTGATCCGCTCGTACGCTGCGGCCCGCCCGGTTCTCCGGGCGGGCCGTGGTGCGTCCGGCGGAATGATGTGGACACCGGGAGTGGTTGAGAAGTCACGTGACCACTTCGACCGATCGCCGGCTGCGTACGAGCTCTGTCCGTCACGCTCGCGGGTTCTGGTCGGTGGCGTTCCTGTTCGCGGTGACGATGGGCTTCGCGTCGGCGCCGGCACCGCTCTACGTCTTCTACGTCGACGAGCAGGGCTGGGGCTCGTTCGTGATCACGCTGGTGTTCGCGACGTACGGCGCGGGGGTGGCGATCTCGCTCTTCCTCGCCGGCCACCTCTCGGACCGGTTCGGGCGGCGGCGGGTGGTCGTGCCGGCCGTGCTGCTCAACGTGCTCTCCGCACTGATCTTCCTCTCGACCCACGAGCTGGGCTGGCTGCTGCTGGCGCGGCTGCTGTCCGGTCTCGGCGTCGGGATGCTGACCGCGACCGCGACGGCCCATCTCGCCGAGCTGCACCGGCGTAGCCGCCCGGAGGCCTCGACGACGCGCGCCGAGGCGGTCGCGACCGCGGCCAACGTCGGTGGCCTCGGGCTGGGTCCGCTGGTCGCCGGTGCGCTGGCCGAATGGGCGCCGCAGCCGCTCTACACGCCGTACGCGGTCTTCGCGTCCCTGATGGTGCTCGGGCTGCTGGCGGTCGTGGCGGCGCCGGAGACGGTCGACACCGACCAGCCGGGCTGGACCTACCGGCCCCAGCGGGTGCGGGTGCCGGCGGACGCGCGCGGCGCCTACTTCGCGGCCGGGATGGCGAGCTTCGTGACGTTCGCGATGTTCGGCTTCTTCACCTCGCTGGTGCCGTCGTTCCTCGCCGAGGATCTGGACATCCGATCGCACGCCGTCGCAGGCGCGGTCGGGTTCTCGATCTTCGGGGCCGCGGCGCTCTTCCAGGTGCTGGCCGGGGGCTGGCCGCGCCGGAGGCTGTACGTCGCCGGGCTGCTCGCGCTGGCCGCCGGACTGCTCCTCGTGATCGGCGCCCTCCTGTCCGCCACGTTCTGGGTGCTCGTCGTCGGGGCCCTCGTCACCGGGGCCGGCGGGGGGATGTCGTTCAAGGCGGCGATCGCCACCGTGATCTCGGTGGCACCGGCGGACAGCCGTGGAGAGGCGCTGGCCGGACTCTTCCTGATGGCGTATCTGGGGATCACGGTGCCGGTGGTGCTGCTGGGGATCCTGTTGCAGTACGTCGCCACGGACCCGGCGATGCTCGCCTTCGGTGCACTCCTGCTGGTGCTGCTCGGGATCGCGGCTCGCGGGGTGGCCGGGGCGCGGCGTACGGCCTGAACGCCCGTCGACCGCGATGCGGGGGACGGTATGGGGGCTCGAAACGGCTGGGTAGCGTGGCGCCACCCCAACCTCTGGAGCTTTCATGACCATCGGCCTAGGGATCATCCTGCTGGTCCTCGGACTCATCCTGCTCACCGGCGCTGTGGACCTGCCCGACGCGGTCGCCAACGCGATCGCCAGTGAGCCGCTCGGCTGGATCCTCGTGATCGCCGGCGCTCTCGCGATCGTGATCGGCGTGCTGCTGTCGGTGAACCGGTCCCAGCACACGACCGCGGTGGAGCACCGTCAGTACGACCCCGGACCCTACGGTGGCGGCCCTCAGGGGCCCTACCCTCCCGGCCCTCCGGCGCCGCCCCAGGGGCACTACCCGCCGGCGGGCCAGCCGCCGCAGGGCGGCCCGAACCCTGGCCAGCAGTACGGCGGGGGCTACCCCGGCGGCCGGGACTGACCGGTTCGCCGGCCGTGCGGCTGGCGTAGCTGCGACCGGGCAGCGCGGCGTACGGCCTCGCTCAGGTCGTCCAGGGCGATCGAGTCCAGCCGCCAGCGCTGCCAGAAGAGCTGGATGTCGATCGGCTTCGCGCCGGGAAGCGGGATCGTCGTACCCTCCTCGAGGTCGGCCTCGGCCTGCGCGTCGAGGAGCATCCCCCAGCCGAGGCCGCGACGGATGGCCTCGTGGAAGTCGTGGCTGCTCGGGACCCGGTGGACGACCGGCGGCCGGGTCGCGCCGTGCGCAGCCAGCACCTCGTCCTGGAGATGGTCCTTCTCGTTGTAGACGATCATCGGCATCGCACCCCAGTCGATGCCTCTGCCCCGGCGGTGGCGCTCGACGAGGGCCGGGGTCGCGCCCGGGGTGTAGCGGAGGCGGCCGAGCGGCTCGACGGTGCAGCCCTGGACCGGCTTCGGCTCGCTGGTGACCGCGGCGAGCACCTCGCCACGGCGCAGCGCGTCGGCCGAGTAGCCCTGGTCCTCCACCGTGATCCGCAGTGCCGTCCGGTCCCAGGTCGCGACCTCGTCGAGCACCGGACGGAACCAGGTCGCGAGGGTGTCCGCATTGACCACGACCGAGAGGTCGACGACGGCGCCGCTGTCGCTGTCGTCGCCGGCGTTCAGGGTCGCGGCGGCCTCCGCGAGCAGCAGCCGGAGCTGACGTCCATGCCTGATCAGCGGCTCACCGGCCTCGGTGGGCGTGCAGGGAGTCGTACGCCGCACCAGCACCTGGCCCGCCGCACGCTCGAGCGCGCGGATCCGTTGGCTGACAGCGCTCGGGGTGATGTGGAGGCGTCGGGCAGCGGCGTCGAAGGTGCCTTCCTCGGCGATGACGACGAGGGTCTCGAGCTGAGTCGGGTCGAGAGGCATGACTTAAGTGTGGCTTATCTTCGGTAAGATTCTTTCGCTGGTCTGCAGATCTTCCGGGCTCTAGCGTCGCCGGAGTGATAACCGCCATCCTCGCCGGCCTGCTGACCGGGCTCAGCCTCATCGTCGCCCTCGGGTCGCAGAACGCGTACGTCCTGCGGCAGGGCATCCTGCGCTCGCACGTGCTGGTCGTGGTGAGCGTGTGCGCGGTCTCCGACCTGGTGCTGATCTGTGCGGGCGTCGGCGGGATGGGCGCGATCGTCTCGCACGCCGGGTGGGCGCTGGAGATGTTGCGCTGGTTCGGGGTGGTGTTCCTCGGCTGGTACGGCATCAGCTCGTTCCGCCGGGTGCTGCGACCCGCGGCCCTGGATGCCACGGACACACCTCGCGAGACGCTCCCCCGCGTGGTCGCCAAGGCTGCCGCCTTCACCTGGCTCAACCCACACGTCTACATCGACACGCTGGTGCTCCACGGGTCGATCGCGGCGACGTACGGATCGGCCCGCTGGGGGTTCGCGATCGGTGGCTGCCTGGCCAGCATCGTGTGGTTCTCCGGGCTCGGGTACGGCGCCCGGTTCCTCGCTCCGTTGCTCGCCAGCCGACGGGCGTGGCAGGTGCTGGACACTCTCATCGGGTGCACGATGATCGCGATCGCGGCCGGCCTCGCGTTCGGCGGGCTGGGCTGACGGGGCGGGCGGCGGAGCAAATGCGTTCGTTGTGTTGACTGGCCGCCTAGTGTGGCCGCATGGCGTGGACGACCTCCGACATTCCCGACCTGACCGGCAAGAACGCCGTGGTGACCGGCCCGACCCTGGGCGGGATCGGGTATTTCGTCGCGCGTGGCCTCGTCGCGGCGGGAGCGCGTGTGATCTTGGCGGGGCGGTCCTGGGAGAAGCTCGACGCGGCCGCTGAAGCGCTGACCGAGGACGTTCCGGGCGCCCGGCTCGACCGGGTCGCCCTCGATCTCTCCTCGCTCCAGGCGGTGCGGGCCGGGGCCGAGGCGATCGCGGCGGCGACCTTCGAAGGCGGCGGCCCGCTCCATCTGCTGGTCAACAACGCCGGGGTGATGGCGACGCCGCAGTCGCGGACCGTGGACGACCTCGACCTGCAGATGGCGACCAACCACTTCGGGCCGTTCCTGCTGACCGGGCTGCTGCTCGAGCCGCTGGCCGAGAGCGGCGAAGGACGGATCGTGACCATGGCCAGCATGGCGCACAAGGTCGCCCGCAAAGCACCGCTCGGCTTCCCGACGGCGCAGGTCGGCCGCTATTCGCCGTGGGGCGTCTACTCGCAGTCGAAGCTCGCCAACCTGCTCTTCACCTTCGAGCTCCAGCGACGCCTGGAGAAGGTGGGACTGCCGGTCGCCGCGTACGCCGCCCACCCGGGGCTCGCCGCCACCCACCTCATGGCGAACGGGGCTGCCCGGACCATGACCGCGCCGATCGCGAGCATCGGCGAGGCATTCGTCCGGGCGACGGCGCAGACCCCCGAGGCCGGCGCCTGGCCGGCTCTGATGGCGGCGACCTACCCAGGGCTCGAGCCCGCGACGTACATCGGTCCGAGCGGCGCCTTCGAGGGTGGCGGCCTACCGAAGCCGGTCTCCGCGTCTCGCCTCGCGCGCGACCCGGAGGCGGCGCGAGCGCTGTGGGAGCTCTCCGAGCAGACCACCGGTCTGTCCTACCCCTGACCAAAGTCTGATTTCGGTCGCTACCTGCGGCCGATGCCGCCGCGGTGCCCCGACTTCTAGATTCGAAGGGTGAGCAAGAAGGCCCAGATCTGGTCGCGAACGATCGCCGGGAACACCCATCACCTCGAGGTGACCGGAGAGATCGTCCGTACGTTCGTGTGGGCCGTGGACGGCGAAGAGGTCCTCACCCGGAAGACCGCCGACGACCGGGCTCGGCTCGAGAGCAAGGACCACGGGAGCCTGCTCGTGATCCACTCGGGGCTCGGCACACCGCGGCGCGCGACCTACTTCACGCCTGAGGAAGGCCTGGCCGGACTGACCGGCGTCGGCGGCGTCGACCTGACTCCGGAGCCGGGGTCACGGGCCGCTGCGTACGAACGCCGGGTGATCGAGCATCCCAGGCGCTATGCGCTCATCGAGACCCTCGGCGGCGTCGGCGGCGTGCTCGCTGGCATCGTCGGCGCGATCGTCGTCGCCTGGATCGTCGCCCGGATCTCGCTCCCGGACATCGACCTCCCGCTCCCGAACCTGCCGGACCTCCCCGACCTGCCGCTCCCCGACCTCCCCAGCATCCCGTGGCCGGCGATCCCCTGGCCGGACCTGCCGAACGTACAGGTCCCCGAATGGGTCAAGTGGGTCGCGAACCACCTGAAGTACGTCTGGCCCGTCGTCCTCGCCTTCTTCCTCGCCCAGGCCGAGATCAAGCGCCGCCGCAAGCACGCCGAAGCGTCAGGTACGTCGGCCGAGAAGTCCCTCCCGCAGGCCGAGAAGGCAGCGGATGACGCCTCGCCCGACGCGAGTGACGCCTCGCCCGACGGGGGTGACGCCTCGGCGGACGAGGGTCAGCGGCGGGGCTTGTAGGTCGGCTTCTCGCGCTTGAAGGCAGCCTCACGGGCGATCTTGGTGTTCTCTCCGAAGAGGAGACGGACCTGCTCGATGCGCTCGCAGGAGAAGGTGCGCTTGATGGGGCCGTACCAGGTGTCGTTGAAGAGGCGCTTGGCGGCGGCGAGCTGGTCCGGGGAGCGCTCGGAGAGCCTGCGGGCGAAGGCGGTGGCGGTGGCCACGGGGTCGGCGGAGAGCTCGGTGACCAGGCCCAGCTCGTAGGCACGCTCGCCGGAGAACTGCTCGGCGGTCATGGTGAGCTTCTTGGCGGTGTCGATGCCGACGACCTCGGAGAGCGACCGGATGCCGGTCATGTCGGGGATGATGCCCCACTTGCCCTCGAGGACCGACCACTGCGAGTCGGGCTCGGCGATGCGGAAGTCGGCGCCGAGCGCGATCTGCACGCCGCCGCCGAGGCAATGGCCGTGGATGGCCGCGATCACCGGGACCGGCAGCCGACGCCAGGCCCAGACCGACTCCTGGAAGAGGTTGGTGCCACGGAAGGGGACAGGCAGGAACGCGCCGACGACCTTCTTCGGGTCACGCAGGACCGAGGCGAAGTCGAGACCGGCGGTGAACGCGTCTCCCTCACCGGCGATGACCACCGCTCGCAGGTCGTGGTTCTTGCTGAGCGTCTTGGCGGTGGCGACCAGCTCCCGGAGCAGGTCGAGCGTCAGCGCGTTGAGCTTGTCAGGGCGGTTGAGGCGCACCTGGGCGATGCCGTCGTTGATTTCGGTGGTGACGAGGGGCATGGGGAGAACAGTACGGGGCAGTAGGCATGATGGGACACATGGCTGACCCTCGCGCTGGAACGCTCGCTACACCTGCCGACCTGGTCGACGTACCTCACCTGGTCGCCTCCTACTACAACCTGCAGCCCGACCCCGACGATCCGGCCCAGCAGGTCGTCTTCGGCACCTCCGGGCATCGTGGGTCCTCGCTCAAGTCGGCCTTCAACGAGACCCACATCCTGGCCACGACCCAGGCGATCGTCGACTACCGGACCTCGCAGGGGATCGACGGGCCGCTGTTCATCGGCCGCGACACCCACGGCCTCTCCGAGCCCGCCTGGGCGAGCGCGCTGGAGGTGCTGGTCGCCAACGACGTACGTGTCCTGGTCGATGACCGCGACGGCTACACGCCCACCCCGGCGGTCTCGCACGCGATCCTCCGCGCCAACGCCGGGCGGGTCTCGACAGGCTCGACCTCCGGAGGCGCAGGCCTCGCCGACGGGATCGTGGTGACCCCGTCCCACAACCCGCCCTCCGACGGCGGCTTCAAGTACAACCCGCCCCACGGCGGCCCCGCCGACTCCGACGCGACCAAGGTCATCGCCGCGCGGGCCAACGAGCTGATCCGGGCCGGGCTCGCCGGGGTCAAGCGGGTGCCGTTCGCTGCCGCGCGACGGAAGGCCGAGGCGTACGACTTCCTGGGCTCCTATGTCGACGACCTGCCCAACGTGGTCGACCTGAACGCCATCCGTGAGTCGGGGGTGCGGATCGCGGCGGATCCGCTCGGTGGCGCCTCGGTGGCCTACTGGGCCGAGATCGCCGAGCGGCACAAGCTCAAGCTCAACGTGGTCAACGAGCTGGTCGACCCGACCTGGCGCTTCATGCCGCTCGACTGGGACGGCAAGATCCGGATGGACTGCTCATCTCCGAGCGCGATGGCCGAGCTGGTGCGCTTTCTGGAGCGCACCCCGGAGTTCGACATCGCCACCGGCAACGACGCCGACTCCGACCGGCACGGGATCGTCACCCGCGACGCCGGGCTGATGAACCCCAACCACTTCCTCGCGGTCGCGATCGACCACCTCTTCGGCGGCGCACGGCCGGACTGGCCGGCCACCGCGCGGATCGGCAAGACGCTGGTCTCGTCCTCGATGATCGACCGGGTCGCCGGTGCACTGGCGAAGCCGCTGGTCGAGGTCCCGGTCGGATTCAAGTGGTTCGTGCCGGGGCTGATCGACGGCTCGTTCGGCTTCGGTGGCGAGGAGTCGGCAGGCGCGTCGTTCCTGCGCTTCGACGGCACCGTCTGGACCACCGACAAGGACGGCATCATCCTCGCCCTGCTCGCCTCCGAGATCCTGGCTCGCACCGGGAAGTCGCCCTCCGAGCGCTACGCCGAGCTGGTGGCCGTCCACGGGGAGCCGGCGTACGCCCGCATCGACGCTCCCGCGACGCGGGAGGAGAAGGCCAAGCTCGCCGCCCTCTCCCCCGACGCCGTCACCGCCACCACCCTGGCCGGTGAGGAGATCACCGCCAAGCTCACCGAGGCGCCCGGCAACGGCGCGGCCATCGGTGGTCTGAAGGTGACCACCGAGTCGGCCTGGTTCGCCGCCCGGCCGAGCGGGACCGAGGACGTCTACAAGATCTACGCCGAGTCGTTCCGGGGCACCGACCACCTGGCCGCCGTCCAGGCGGAGGCCAAGGAGGTCGTCGCCGCGGCGTTGAGCTAGCGCTCAGCCCAGGGATCAACGGAGCCAGAAGGGGTGCTCGGCGTCCTCACGCACGGTCACGTTGACCCGGTTGAAGAGGTTGTGGGTGGCGATACAGAGCACCAGGGCGGCAGTCTGCTTCTCGTCGTAGTGCTTGGTGACCTCGCGCCATAGCTCGTCGGGCACGGCGTCCTCGGAGTCGGCGAGACGGGTGACGGCGTCGGCCAGAGCGAGGGCCGCCTTCTCCGCGTCGTCGAAGAAGGGCGACTCACGGAAGGCGGCCAGGCCGACGATCTTCTCGATCGGAATGCCGACGTCCGGGATGCGTGCGACGTGTCCCTGGAGGCAGGCCGCGCAGCCGTTGAGCTGGCTCACCCGGATGGCGACGAGCTCGGTCGTGGTCTCGGGGAGGCCGCCCTCGGCCACGGCGGCCAAGAGGTTGCCGATGCCCTTGAATGCCTGCGGGATGACTTCTGCTGGGTTCTTCATTCGGTTGCTCATGCCATCTCGACCCGGCCGGCTGGCCGGATGTGACCGATCGGTGAAAGAAATTTTTCTTTCACCGGATCGGTCACATCTGCTCTGCTTCACGTGTCGGGTCTGTGGAGACAACCGACCCAGAGACCCGGAGGACGTACGATGCAGCAGGAGTGGCTGGCCGAGCGGTTCGAGGACGAGCGGCGACAGCTGTTCGGGGTGGCCTACCGGCTGCTCGGCTCGGCCGCCGAGGCGGAGGACGCCGTGCAGGAGGCCTGGGTGCGGTTGAGCCGGAGCGACGCCGACGAGATCGACAACATCGGTGGGTGGCTGACGACGGTGGTGGCACGGGTCTCGCTCAACATGCTGCGCTCCCGCAAGACCCGCGGCGAGTTGTCCCTGGATACCGGGCCTCTCGAGGCCGGGCTGCCGGACCCGACGGTCGTCCTGGACGACGGCACGAGGCAGGACCCCGCCGAACGGGCGGTCCTCGCCGACTCGGTCAGCCTTGCTCTCCTGGTCGTGCTCGACGAGCTCTCCCCCGACGAGCGGCTGGCTTTCGTACTCCACGATCTCTTCGCCGTGCCCTTCGACGAGATCGCGACGATGCTCGACCGCTCCCCGGACTCGACCCGGCAGCTCGCGAGCCGCGCCCGGCGGAGGGTCAGAGGTCGTACGCCGGAGACCGACGTCAACGCGCAGCGCGAGGTAGTCGACGCCTTCTTCGCAGCGGCCCAGGACGGCGACCTGGACCGCCTGATCGGTGCCCTCCATCCCGACGTCGTCCTGCGGGCCGACGTCGGCTCCGGGGTCACCACGTACCGCAGCGCCGCGAAGGTCGCCGGCAACGCGGTCATGTACGCCCATGCCGACCGCGTCACCCATCCCGCCCTCGTCAACGGCGCCGCCGGCGTCGCGATCACCTTCCACGGGAAGCTCCACAGCGTCATGGCGTTCACCGTGGTCGACGGCCGGATCACCGAGATCGAGGCGTACGCAGCCCCCGCCCAGGTCGCGAAGCTCGCCGAGGACCTGGGCCTGGAGCCAACGCACGGCTGAGGCAGGCCTACGCCGCCTGGCGGCGGGGCCGTCCGCGGCCCCGCTTGTGGGTGACCACCTGGCCACGCTCGACGATCTCGCCACCCCAGACGCCCCACGGCTCCGAGCGGGCCAGGGCACCGGAGAGACACTCACGCATCACCGGGCAGTCGAGGCAGCGGTCCTTGGCCACCTCGAGGGCGGCAGGGGACTCTGAGAACCACAACGCAGAGTCGTCTCCGTGGCACGGCAGGCCGGCGGCGTACAGAGGTGGGATGATCTCCAGGGGCACCCCTAGAGAATCTGCGCCTGAGGTAGTCCCGCGCATCGGGAAACTACCTTAGATCGCCCCTGAGCCCCCGCGTGAGCCTGGAACGAGCCCCGCGCGTTGCACCCGGGACGGAATCGTTTCGGACTTGTGATACGCGTTTGCACATCTGCGTGACGCAAATCTCTCTACGATGCGAAAGCGCCGCGACCTGACGCGGCGCAATCCCGAGAGGAGCAACCGTGAAGCTCGGAATGCAAGGAATCAGCCTTGCACTCGTCGCGGCAGGCATGGCGGTCACACCGATCGCAGCCGTCGCCGCACAGCCGGATTCAAACACCATCGACCAGCTCAGGGCCGATGCCGACAAGACGGTCACACTCAAGAAGGAGGGTGCCACCGGCCAGATCGGCTTCGTATCCACCAAGGGTGACCTGATGCCCGACGTCGCAGCCGACAGCAAGTCGAAGGCGGCCGCCAAGGCCCGCAAATACCTCGACAAGTACGCCCCCGTCTTCGGGGCCGAGGCCGACCAGCTCGACCAGTCGAAGGTCACCACGAACCCTGCCGGCTGGACCGTCGAGTTCAAGCAGGAGTACGAGGGTGTGCCGGTCTTCGGCGGCGTCCTGAAGGCCCACGTCGACAAGGCCGGCGACCTGACCTCGGTCAACGGTTTCGCCGCCCCGTCGCTCGACCTCGGCACGACCCCGAAGTGGTCGAAGGAGAAGGCGAGCGCCAAGGCGCTCGAGCTCGTGAAGGCGAAGCCCGCCGACGCCCACGCCGACAGTCAGGTCAGCACGAAGGGCGTCGAGGTGGTCAAGGCCGACCTCAACGTCTACCGCATGGGCGCCGCCCAGGGCGTGAGCGGCAAGAGCCTGCTCGCCTGGGTCATCGAGGTGTCCAACAAGTCCACCGTGCGCGAGACCGTCGTGCTCGACGCGGCCAGCGGCAAGCCGGTCAACCGCTACTCGATGATCCACTCGGCCAACGAGCGGGAGCTGATCGAGAAGCACAACACCCCCGACACCGCCGACGACGCGACCGTCTGGGTCGAGAACGACGCCTTCCCTGGCACGCTCGACCAGGATCAGCAGAACGAGGTCGCCGCCTCCGGTGAGTCCTACTGGCTCTTCCAGAACACGTTCGGCCGCGACTCCTACGACGGCTCCGGCGCGAAGATGATCACGGTCAACAACGACCCGGGGATCTCGTGCCCGAACGCCAACTGGAACGGCGCGACCACCAACTACTGCTCCGGGGTCACCTCCGACGACGTGGTGGCGCACGAGTGGGGCCACGCCTACACCGAGCACACCTCCGGCCTGATCTACCAGTGGCAGTCGGGCGCGCTCAACGAGGCGTACTCCGACATGTGGGGCAACACCGTCGACTTTCTCAACACCCGTGAGAACACGACGGACGACGTGGCCCGTACGGATGGGACCTGCTCCTCGTCCACGCGCGGCGCCATCACGCTGACCATCAACTCGCCGGCCGAGGTCGCCGGTGACTGTCCGGCCGCGGCTGCCAACTTCGGTCCGGTGTACCCGACGGCTGGAGTGACCAGCGACATCGTGGTCGGTCTCGACGCCGCCAACGAAGGTGGTCCGAGCACCACCGACGGTTGCTCGCCGCTGGAGAACACGGCCGAGGTCAACGGCAAGTTCGTGCTCGTCGACCGTGGCGCCTGCCCGTTCGTCCAGAAGGCCGCAAACGCAGAGAACGCGGGCGCGACCGGCGTCGTGATCGCGTTCCTCGAGGGTCAGCCGATCGGCAGCATCTCCGGCACCTCCGACATCTACGGTGCCACCACCGACTACGCCACCGGCCAGAAGATCAAGAACGCCAGCACCACGGCGAACATCACCATCAAGGACGCCTCCGGATCCAAGGACGAGTCCGTACGTTGGTTGGTGGGTGAGGACTCCACCGCCTTCGGCGGCGCGATCCGCGACATGTGGAACCCGAACTGCTACGGCGACCCGGCCAAGGTCTCCGACGAGGAGTACCACTGCGACACCTCCGACGCTGGCGGTGTGCACTCGAACTCGGGTGTCATCAACCACCACTTCGCCCTGCTCGTTGACGGCGGCACCTCCAACGACGTCACCGTGCCGAGCATCGGTCTCGACAAGGCGGCCAACCTGATCTGGCACACCCAGACCAACTACCTGACGCCGACCTCGGGGTTCCCCGAGTACGCCCAGGCGATGGTCACCTCGTGCGCCGACCTGGCTGGGGCCACCAACCTCAAGAAGCTCACCCTCGGCACCTCGACGCCGCAGAGCGGTGGCGGCGTGACTCCGGGTGGCGCGGCCGAGGCTCCGGCACTCGAGCCGATCACGGCTGCTGACTGTGCTGCCGTTGCCGCGGCCAACACGGCCACCGAGCTCGCCGACGAGCCCGTCCAGTGCAACTTCGGTCCGCTGCTCGACCAGGACACCCCCGCCATCTGCGGCGAGGGCACCAACGAGGTCGCCACCTACACCGAGAACTTCGAGGACGGCCTCAGCGGCTGGACCCAGGACGCCGAGGCGTGGAACGGCGACAACGGCTTCCCCTGGGAGGCCCGCTCCGACATCGAGGGCAACGAGACCGGAGTCGCCTGGGGCCCTGACCCCGCGGACGTCGGTTCCTGCGGTGGTCCGAACGACCCCAACGACCTGACCTCTCGCAACGGTCTGATCTCCCCGGAGATCACCGTGCCCGCAGGCCAGACGCCGCGCCTCACGTTCGACCACTCGGTACGCACCGAGGCCGGCTGGGACGGCGGCAACGTCAAGGTGTCGGTCAACGGCGGCGACTTCGCGCTCGTCGACCAGGCTGCGTACCTCTTCAACGCTCCCGGCGGCACGCTTGGCGACGGCAGCGGCTACTTGGAGGGTCAGCCGGTCTGGACCGGCACCGACGGTGGCAAGTTCACCGGCGAGTGGGGCACGACGATCGTCGACCTGGACGCGGTCGCCGATGCTGGCGACACCGTGAAGTTCCGCTTCGACATGGGTCGTGACGGCTGCAACGGCGTCGAGGGCTGGGCCATCGACAACGTCTCGGTGAGCTACTGCACCGAGAAGGCCGTCCCGGAGATCTCCGCCGAGTCGCCGAAGAAGGGCAAGGTCGAGATCACCGTCGACGGCAAGCGCGCCTCCGGCGAGATCGTCGTCACCGAGAACGGCACCCGTGTCGGCCGCTTCACCCTCAAGAGGGAGGAAGCGACCTTCCGGGCGGCTCGAGGAACGCACACCTACGAGGTGGCCTACTCGGGTGACCGGAAGAACGAGGCGGTCACCGAGACGGTGACCGTCACGGTCAGGTAGCTGTCAGTCCCTCAGAGCCCCGCCGGAGAAAACTTCTCCGGCGGGGCTCTCCGTGTCCCTACACTCACCCCATGCGCGGAACGATCCTGACCATGGGCGGTGGCGGTTTCTCGATGCCGGAGGTGCACGGTCGGGACTTCTCGCCGCTCGATGCTCACCTGATCCGACTGAGCGGGAAGGAGCGGCCCAAGGTCTGCTTCGTCGCGACCGCGAGCGGAGACGCCGACAGCTACCACGACAAGTTCCTCGCCGCGTACGCCGAGCGTTCCGAGGCGAAGGTGCTGTCGCTGTTCAACAAGGCCCCCGAAGGGCACGAGCTCCCGATCGACCAGCTCGAGCAGTTGCTCGACCAGGACATCGTCTACGTCGGCGGCGGCTCCACCGCCAACCTGCTGGCGATCTGGCGGCTGCACGGCCTGCCCGCGCTGCTGGAGAAGGCCGCCGCCGGCGGGACGGTCCTGGCGGGCATCTCGGCCGGGGCCAACTGCTGGTACGAGGCTTCCTCGACCGACTCCTTCGGCCCCACCGCGCCGCTCCCCGACGGCCTGGGCTTCCTCCCCGGCTCGTTCTGCCCGCACTATCTCGGCGAGGCGGACCGGCGCGAGACGTACGTCCGGTTCGTCGGCTCCGGGGCGCTCCCGGCCGGCTACGCGGCCGATGACGGTGTCGCCCTGCTGTGGCGCGACGGCGAGCTGGTCGAGGCGATCAGCGAGCGGCCAGACGCAGTCGCCTACGCCGTCGGGCCGGACGGGGAGACCCCGCTGAAGGTTCGTACGCTCACGTGATGTGTTGGTTTCGACACGCCTCCGCCTAGCGGCTCCGGTGGCTCAACCAGCGTTATGGCAGGTAGAGCAGGGCGTACGTCGCGACGTGGCAGAACCCGAAGAGCGCGGGCGCCCACACCTCGATGTTGCTCATCGGCAGGTAGCGCGAGCTGTCCCGCCCCAGACCGACCGCCGACCACTCCGCGACACCAGGCGCCGCGGGAAGCTGCTTCTCGAGGTGGGAGATGACGGAGTACTTCCCGCTCGCCATCTGCCGGTAGGAACGGATGATCCAGAACCAGCCGAGGCAGGTGCCGAGGGCGGCGATCAGGGCGACGGTGAAGAGCCAAGGCTGCTCGGGCGAGCTGGCCACGAGGGCGGTGCCGGCGACCAGCAGGCCGATGTTGAGGACCAGGAGGAAGGCGCTGGTGAGCGTACGCCGCACGCTGAGCCGCTCCGCCTCGGCGGCGTAGAGCTTGTACTGGTCGAAGAGCACCGCGCGGTCACCGCTGGAGAGCACGTCGGGAGGCAGCACCCACAGACCGTCGGCGAGCGCCGAGGAGTTCGGCTGGTTGGCGGTCACATAGCTGCGCACCGCGGTCTGTGACCCGGTGCCGGGAATCAACTCGTTCTCCATAGTGGCTAGTTGTCTACCGCTCCCGGCGGACGATGTCCATACGAGATTCGTCACCGTTTGGACATCCGACCGCCGGGAAGCAGGACGCGTCAGACAGCCTTGCCGACCGAGGCGGCACCGGCAGCCTCGAACTCCTTGAGGATGCGGCGGCGGGTGCGGGTGTCGCCGCGGACGGCCTTGACCAGCTTGCCGAACTGCGAGGGAGCGTTGCGCACGTTGGTGGACTCGAAGAACCCGTTGGGCATCGAGAGGCGCAGCACCTTGTGCCAGGCCGAAGCGACCTGCTGCGGCATCGGCGCGGTGTGGTAGTTCAGGCCGTACTTGTCGAACAGCGCGCGGACCTTGGGAGCGATCTCGGCGTAGCGGTTCGAGGGCAGGTCCGGGAAGATGTGGTGCTCGATCTGGTGGGACAGGTTGCCCGACATGAGGTGCAGGAACTTCGAGCCGGAGATGTTGGCCGAGCCGAGCATCTGGCGGACGTACCACTCGCCACGAGTCTCGTTCTCGGGGATGTCCTTGAGCTCGAACGTCTCCACACCCTCGGGGAAGTGACCACACATGATCACCGAGTGGGTCCAGACGTTGCGTACGAAGTTGGCGGTCACGTTGGCCAGCAGCGTGGTCGGGCCGGAGAGCGTCACCATCGACGCCAGCGGGTGCGCGACGTAGTCCTTGAACGCCTGGCGGCGGATCTTCTTGACCGTGTTGCGCGCCATCTCGTGCCAGCCCTCGGGCATGTCACGGCCGCTCTTCTTGAGGCGGCGCATCTTGCCGAGCTCGAGGTCGTAGGCCGCGATCCCGTACTCGAAGATGCACATGTTGATGAAGTTCATCAGCGGCTGACTGAGCGTCGCCGGCGTCCAGCGCTGCTCCTCGTCGACGCGCATGATGCCCCAACCGAGGTCATTGTCCTTGCCGACGATGTTGGTGTAGGTGTGGTGCAGCTCGTTGTGGGAGTGCTTCCAACCCTCGCTCGTCGAGGCGTTGTCCCACTCCCATACGGAGGAGTGGATCTTCGGGTCACGCATCCAGTCCCACTGGCCGTGCATGATGTTGTGGCCGATCTCCATGTTGTCGAGGATCTTGGCGATCGAGAGACCGACAGTGCCGACGACGAACGCCGGCGGGAAGATGCTCGCCAGGAGGACCGCGCGGGAGCCGAGCTCCAGGGAGCGCTGGACCTTGATGACCTTGTGGATGTACGCGGCGTCGCGCTCACCACGGGTGTCGAGGACGTCCTGGCGGATGGCGTCGAGCTCGCGGCCGAGCTGCTCGACGTCCTCGCGGCTGAGGTGGGCGATGGGGCCGGTGTAGGCCGGGGCTTCGGGTGCGATGGTCATTTCTGTCTCGCTCTCGTGCTGGGTCGATCAGGCGGGGTGGTCGATGACGCACTCGCCGGCGGCGGCGGAGATGCAGGTCTGGATGGGGACGCCCTGGGGCCCGGTCTCACCGGGTCGGGCGACGGTGAGCTCACCGTTGCGGAGGTCACGGACAGCGCCCTCCTTCATCGGGAGCACACAGCCGAAGCAGATGCCCATGCGGCAACCGCTCGGCATCAGGACGCCGGCCTCTTCGGCGGCGTCGAGGATCGGCTTGTCGCCGGCGGCATCGACGGTCTTGTCCTTGAAGGCGACGGTGCCGCCCTCGCTGGTGACGACGGTGGCGAGGCGGAACTGCTCCGTCTGGAGCGGCAGGCCCTCGGCGTCGTACCAGGACTGCAGGGTGTCGAGGAGACCGGCGGGACCGCAGGCGTACGCCCTGCGCTCCTTCAGGTCGGGGACGAGCTCGGTGAGGGCGTCGAGGTCGAGGCGGCCCTCGGAGCCGGTGTAGCGGGTGACGAGGCGGATCGCGCCGGCCTCGGCGAGGGACTCGAGGTTGCGGATGAAGATCGAGTCGGGGCGGCTCGGGGCGACGTGCACGACGGTGACGTCGAGACGCTGGTGCTCGACGACGCCCTCGTCGGTGACCGGGAAGAGGTTACGCAGCATGCCGATGACCGGGGTCACGCCGGAGCCGGCGGTGACCATCAGAAACTTGTGGCCGCGCAGGTCGCTGGGGAGGACGAAGTCGCCGGCCGCCTGCTCGAGGTGGACGATCTTGCCCGGGCGCAGGCGGCGCACCAGGTGGCTGGAGACCTTGCCGTCGGGGACGGCCTTGACTGTGATCGAGATGAGGCCGTCCTTGCGGGGGCCGTGGGTCAGCGAGTAGGCCCGCCAGTGGCGTACGCCGTCGACCTCGACGCCCACGCGGACGTACTGGCCGGGCGTGTGGCCCTCCCAGTCGGCGCCGGGCTTGATCTCGATGGTGGCCGCGTCGGCGGTCTCCGGGGTGACCTTGACGATGCGTCCGCGCAGGTCAGCGCCGGGCCGGAGCGGGTTGAAGAGGTCCAGGTAGTCGGCTGGGGCCAGTGGAGTAGCGATCGTCTCAGCGAGCTCCCACGCCTTGCGCGAGAGTCGCTCCCGCAGCGCGGGGCGCCTGACCTTGCTCGGAGAGAGCAAGGCGGTGGATGTGGAGATCTCAGCCATGCCTCCATAGTGCTACTTATTCGAGGTAAACTCCTGTGTTAGCGACGTGAATCTGATAGGTGGATTTGTACGTGACGAACAAAAACTCCCGAGATATCCCTGAACTCTCATCGTATGACGTCCAACTGACCCCCGAGGTCATCGCCTCGATCCGAGAGGTGCTCCCCCAGGTCGGCGAGGATGTGGTGGCCGCGGTCATCGCCGAGGTGCCGCCCTACCAGGACGCGCTCTCCGGACACATGGGCGAGACCATCCGAACCGCGGTCGGAGTGGCGCTGGGCGGCTTCCTGTCGCTCGCCTCCGGCGCCGGCCTCGCTGCCGACGTGTCGGCCGCGACGCCGCCGGCACTCCAAGGCGCGTACGACCTCGGGCGCGGCGAGGCCAGGAGCGGACGCACGATGGAGGCCCTGCTCGCCGCCTATCGCATCGGCGCCAGGGTCGCCTGGAGACAGCTCGCCAGCAAGGCCGTCGAAGGTGGGATGGAACCGGCGATGCTGGTCGAGTTCTCCGCGCTGGTCTTCGCCTGGATCGACGAGATCTCGGAGGCCTCGGCCGCCGGACATGCCGACGAACGCGCCACCACCGGACGTGTGCAGCGCCAACTGCGCGAGCGCCTGGCCCGGAGACTGCTGGCCGAGGCGACGACCCCGGAGGAGCTCGATGACGCCGCGGCGCGCGCCGAGTGGACTCCCCCCAGCACCCTGACCGCCGTGCTCGTGCCGAACTCCCAGGTCGGCAGCCTCCTCGCCAAGGTCAACCAGTCCACGCTGGAGTTCGACGACCTGCGCGATCTGAGCGACCACACCCTGCTGCTCGTCCCCGACGCACACGGCCACCGCCGACGGCCCCTGATGAAGGCGCTGGAAGGTCGTCGGGCCGTGGTCGGGCCGGCCAAGCCGTGGCGCGAGGCCCGGGTCTCCTACGAGCGCGCCCGCCGCGTCCACTTCGCGGATCTCGGGTCCGACACCGAGCAGCACCTGGTCGAGCTGGTCCTGTCCGCCGACTCCGACGCCCGCGAGGACCTCCGTGCCCAGGTGCTAGCCCCCTTGGCCGACCTGCGTCCAGCCACCGCCGAGAAGCTCACCGAGACGCTGCGCTCATGGCTCCTCCACCAGGGCCGGCGCGAAGACGTCGCGGACGAGCTCTTCATCCACCCGCAGACCGTCCGCTATCGGATGGGGCAGCTGCGCGACGTGTACGGCGATCGGCTCGACGACCCCGCGATGCTCCTCGCCCTCACCGTCGCCCTGGGCTGAGGTCAGGTCACTCCTCGCGCGGGTCTTCGCCGACGAGGCCGTCGATGGACTCGCGGATCAGGTCGGCGTGGCCGGTGTGGCGGGCGTACTCCTCGATCATGTCGGCCACGTAGCGGCGGGCGTTGGCCTCCACGCCCCACTCAGGGTTGGGTGCGACGGTGTCCCAGCCGTCGGCCGCGATGACCTCGGCGATGGCATGGCGCGACCTGGCCACCGCTCCTTCCCAGAGCGCCATCAGGTCGGACGCGGTGTCCTCTGACGAGGTCCGCCGGTCCCAGTCCTCCAGACTGAGGTCATAGCGGTCCCAGACGTCTGGGTAACCCCTGCCCGCAAGTACAGCGGTGAAGTAGTGGTCCTCGCAGAAGGCGAGGTGCTTGAGCAGCCAGCCGATCGTGATCTCCGAGGGTTCCAGCCGCTGGCGCAGCTGCTCATCGGTGAGGCCGGCCACACTTCCAGGCGAACGTACGCCGGATACGGTCGAGCGTGCTGAGCAGCGTCCCGAGTGAGCGCTTCACGCGCCCACGCGGCGGGGACGGGCCCGTAGCCCTCGACCATGGCGGGCTGGTCGGCGTCGTTGGTGAACGCGTCGGCGGTCATCACGATCTTGACCTCGATCCGAGGCTTCACCTCGGTGCCGGCGCGGCCGGCGACCCTGTCGACCAGCGTGTCGGCCATGACCTGACCACGCGTCCGCTCATCGCCGGCCGCCTGCGCGGCCTTCGCCGCCTGATCCAGTGCCGCGAACACCGCGACCCCGTCCTTGACCGGGAGCAGGGCCCGAGCCGGGTCATCGTGTCGGGAGCCGGCCGGACACTGACACGGCGGTCCTTCTCGGCATTCGCGGCCCGGTTGACGACGGATTCCTGGTCGAGGGCAATCGCGAGCTTTCTGGCGGCGTTCTCGAGCTGTCGCAACCCCATGGTCACCACCGCAGGCGGTTCGCCAGAGCCATCCGTGGCTACCTGTTTGTGCTGGTCATAACCAATTTACGCAGTCAGTGAACAAGCAACCTGAACTCCGCGCCACGCCCTCGCCGCCGGCCCGATATAGGCGAAATCTTTCTCGATCAGGTGTCGAGTCAAGGATGGCCGAAGGCCACCGCGAAGCGGCGGGCGAAGCCCGTCCTTGACGCGGCGCATGAGCGAGAAACACTCAAGAAAGGGTCGGCGGCGAACCCTGAAACGAAGAAACAGTCGCTAAGCGAGGTTTCCTCAGGGGAGGTCTCGACAAGCTCGACCACCGAAGCTGGCACACGTCGGTTCCCCGGGTACGGCATACCAGCCCGGCAAACGGGGTACCACTCTCGGTATGACAAACGCCACTGCCTATCGGTCCATGACCGCAACTCCGCTGCAGATCGCGGCGACGGTCGTGGGCGCGACGTTTCTGCTCGTCGGGGTCCTCGGGTTCATCCCGGGCGTCACCACCGACTATGACTCGATGACCTTCGCCGGCCACGAGTCCCAAGCCATGCTCCTCGGCATCTTCCAGGTGTCGATCCTGCACAACATCGTGCACCTCCTGTTCGGGATCGCCGGCCTCGTCCTGGCAACCACCTGGAACGGAGCCCGCGGCTACCTGATCGCCGGCGGGGCGATCTACCTGATCCTGTGGGTCTACGGCCTGTTCATCGATCACGGTAGCAACGCGAACTTCGTACCGCTCAACGACGCCGACAACTGGCTTCACCTGGTACTGGGCGCGGGGATGATCGCGCTCGGTCTCGCCCTGGGACGACGCCCGCACGCAGGAGATCGACCTGGCGCACTCTGACCGGAGCCACAAGGAGCCCCACGCCGTCGATCCCGAAAGGGTTGACCTCAACCCGACATGAGCATCCACGCTGGGGGCATGAAGTTCACCGACACGCAGCTCCGCTACCTCCGCACTCAACCGCTGGGAAGGCTCGCGACCCTGGCACCCGACGGGGGCCTACAGAACAACCCCGTCGGGTTCGAGGTCGACGAGGAGCACCGGATCCTGATCGGCGGCTACCAGATGGGCAAGTCCCGAAAGTTCAAGAACGCCCAGAAGCACGATCAGGTCGCCTTCGTCGTCGACGACCTGAAGTCCACCAATCCTTGGCAGCCGCGGATGGTCGAGATCCGTGGCACCGCCGAGGCCCTCACCGACATCGACCCGCCGATGGAGGGCATGTCCCCTGAGATCCTCAGGATCACCCCGACGCGGATCATCGAGTACGGCCTCGACGCCTAGCCGCCTAGCCACGATGGCTCGAACCGCAACTACCGCCTGCCCCGCAACCCAGCGGGCAGCAGCGACAGCGGGTTGATCGCCGCACGGATGCGCTGCCAGCGCGTGCGAGAGCCGGACAAGGACGTACGCAGCGTCCCGACCTGCTCCCAGAAGGTCTCCACGTCGTCGTCCTTCGGCCCGGACTCGCCGAACATGGTGGTGTCGGTGAGGAGGGCGAGGCCCGGGGCGCCCTCCATGCCCGCGGACGTGGAGAGGACGGATGCCTGCTCGCGGCGGGTGCCGCCGACGGGGGCGGCCACCCCGAAGTCTCGGGCGTGGTCGAGGGTCTCGCGCCAGCCGCCGGCGAGACGGGCGACAGGAGTCCCGCGGGTGCGCCGGCGGTGGCGGCGCCAGATCTTGGCGCCGATGATCGCGGCGCACAGCGCCGCGATGAGGAGCAGCGGCAGGCCGACGTACTTGAGGACGGCCACCACCCAGCCCGGGAGGACGAACCCGTCGGGACGGGAGTTGGCCTTCTGGTTGACCGACTCGTCCAGCGGGTCGCCGGAGGTCGCGGGCGGACGCACCGGCGCCGGTGGCGGGACGACCTTGCCCGTCACGAGCTCCTCGGGCTGCGGAGCGTTCTGCTCGGGCGGCTTCTCGGTGTTCATGAACTCGTTCCAGTCCAGCGTCGCCCAGGAACCGTCCGACATCCGCAGCTCGACCCAGGCGTGCATGTCCTTGCCCTGGACGACACCGTCTGAGCCGACGACGGCCCCCAGGACAACCCGGGCAGGCACGCCGACCTGGTTGGCCAGGATCGCCATCAGCGCGGCGTACTGCTCGTCGTTGCCGGCGAGCTGACCACCCTTGGCAGTGAAGTCGGCGAGACGACGCAGCGAGTGGCCGGCCGGATACTGCTGGTTGGGCGGCTCCCCGTCCGTGTAGGTCCCCTCGGACTTCAGCTTCTCAGCCACCGCCAGCGCGTTGGTGATCGGCGAGTCACCTCCGCCTGCGTACTCGGCGGCGAGCGCCTGGAACTGGGCGGCCTCGTCACCGATCGGCGACCCACCCGACCAGTTCTCGCTCTTCTCCCCGACCTTCTCGTCAGCGACCGAGGCGGTGAAGGAGTAGGAGTCGCCCGGCTTCAGCGCCGAGGGCAGAACGCCGGTGGACGTCGCCAGGTTGTAGCGGAACGAGTCGGAGTCGGGCCCGTCGAAGGAGATGCGCGTCAGCGCGGTCGGCAGCGGCACCCAGACTCCACCGAAGTCCTCGCCGATCGTGATCGTCCCGCGCACCTGCTTGCCGTCGGCGAGCGGGTTGCGCAGCGTCGAGCTGATCTTCTGGAAGGTGTCGTCGGGACCTTCGGTCTCGCCGGAGTCGTTGGCCGCGCGCCAGACGGTGCCGTCGTAGGAATCCATGGCGGCGACCCGGACCCGGGTCCCCTCGGGCAGGCCCGAGACGGTGAAGAGGTCCTTCTCGTAGAGCCGGCGATCGTCCTCCGGGGTCTGGTAGCCCTTGGTGTAGACCCGGAAGCCGGCCAGGGGCGAGGGATACTTCCCGACGTTGAAGGGCGGCTCGATCTCGCCGCGCAGCACGGTGCGCTCGGGCGCGATACCCGGGAGCAGCGGCCCGCCGAGGAACGCCAGCCCAGCCGCGCCGAGGCACAGACCGGCACCGATGGCGGTCCGGGAGAGACGACGGCCACCGGCGGCGAGGGCGCGAGCCCGGAGCCCGCGGATGCAGAGCCAGGTGATCGCCACGGCGCCGAAGAGCGCGCCCAGCAGGGCGGTCTTGGACGGGTCCTGAACGCCGAGCAGGATCACTCCGGCCATCAACGCGAAGGCGACCAGCACCGGCGGCAGCGCCGCCTTCATCCGCACCGCCAACGCGAAGCCGAGACAGCCGGAGACCAGGCCGAGGATGTACGGGATCGTCAGCAGCGCACCGCCGTCGACCGGCGGCAGCGTGGTCAGCAGCCGCTTCCAGCCGTGCACGGAGTTGTCGGCGAGGGTGCCGATGGTGTCGGGCACCGGGAGGATCGAGAGGCTTCCGAGCCCGTGCAGCGCGACCGCGCCACCGAGCACGAAGAAGGCAGCCAGCAGCCCGACGGCCAGCACGACCACCGGCTGCCCGCGGCCGACGAAGGCGATGAGGATCCCGAGCAGGAGCCCGGCGACGCCGGCGATCAGGTAGGTCCAGCCGGCGTAGGTGTCGTCGAAACCGAGGAACGCGATGGTGCCGAGCAGGAAGAGGAGGAGGGCGTCTACGGCGTGATGCTTCTTCATCCGGACAGGCCCTTCGACAGCACGATCGGCAGCTGGTCCAGATCGGGCAGGGTGAGCATGGGCAGGTCGGCGACGGCCTTGAAGCCCGCCCGCTGCGAGGAGTCGACCCGCACGGCGACGGTCGTGGCGTCGACCGAGAACTGACCGGCCGCGCGCTGCAGGGTCACGAACTGGGGATAGCGCCCGGTCACCATCATCACCAACGACGCGTCCGGCGCCTGCCGGGCAGCCTCGGCGGTGGTCTCGATCAGGTTGGCCTGCTGCGGGGTCGCCCGGGAGCAGGCGTCCAGGGCGGACCGCCCTCCCCCGTTGGCCGCGGTTGCCCGCACCATCATCACGTCGCCGGTCGCGAACGAGACGTCGAACTCGTCCAGGATCCCGCGGCGCAGCAGCGAGCCCGCGATCGACATCGCCGTCTCGTACTCGTCCTCGTTGTCGTAGGACATCGGCGAGGAGTCGACGATGACGACGATGTGGGAGCGACGGGTGTCGAGGAACTGCCGCACCAGCAGCTGCCCGTGGCGTGCCGAGGAGCGCCAGTGGACGTGGCGCAGGTCGTCGCCGGGGACGTACTCACGCAGCGCGTGGAAGGCCAGGTCGCTCATCGAAGTGTTCTGGGCCGTGGTCCCCTCGAGGTCGCGGACCAGGCCGACGCCGAAGGGCTCCAGGTGAGTGGTGCGTGGGTGGACGAAGACCTCGGTGCGATCCGTCCACTCCTGCACCCGCCGGAAGAGCCCGAGCGGGTCGCCACGAACGGTCCGGACGGGACCGACGTCGATCACGCCCCGGCGTTGCGTCGGCACCACGAACAGCTCGGTGTGCTCGGCGCCGGGCAGCAGCATCGGCAGGTCGTACGTCACCCCACCTGCCCCGATGGGGAACTCCAGGCTCGTCGAGACGAGCGGGCCGCGCGCCTCGTTGCGGGCCCGCAGCTCGCCGGTCAGCGCCTGTCCGACCGCGACGCGCGGCGGCTCGACCACCGTCGCCACCGAGAGCCGGGTGCGCCCGATCATGAAGAAGGCCGCGCCGATCACGAGGAACAGCGCCGCCATCGCCACCACGGCCGCCTCGATCCAGCCCAGCGCGGTCGCGGCGACCCAGGCGAGCGCGCCGAGGAGCAGCACGCCCCAGCCGATCGAGGTCACGGTGCCGAACCACTTCGACAACGTCGGTCGGGCCGCCGCCACCGCTGATCGAGCCGCCGGAGCCGCTAGGCGGAGGCGTGTCGAGATCAACACAGTCCTCATCGAGCGCCGAGGGGACCGTGTTGGTTTCGACACGGATTCGCTCGCTCCTCGCGAATCCGGCTCAACCAACGGGGAACTCACGAAACGCGCTCCTGCGGAGCCGGGACCGAGGTGAGCAGGTCGCCGATGACGTCCTCGACCGTGACGCCGTTGAACATCGCCTCCGGGTCGAGGATCAGGCGGTGGCAGAGCACCGGCTCGGCGAGCGACTTGATGTCGTCGGGCAGCACCTGCGAGCGGCCCTCGGAGAGCGCCCAGACCTTGGCGGTGCGCACCAGGGCGAGGCAGCCACGCATGGAGGCGCCGAGGCGTACGTGCTTGTGGCGACGCGACTCGTCGACCAGCGCGGAGACATAGGCGACGATCGCCTGGTCGATGTAGACCTGGTCGGCCATCTCGGCCATCTGGGTGACCGTCGGCGCGGTGATGATCGGGGTGACCAGGGTGGCCCGGTCACGGACCGAGGAGTTCATCAGCAGCTCGACGGTGGCGTTCCGGTCGGGGTAGCCGACCGACGTCTTCATCAGGAAGCGGTCCAGCTGCGCCTCGGGCAGCCGGTAGGTCCCGGCCTGCTCGATCGGGTTCTGGGTCGCGATCACCATGAACGGCCTGCCCACGTCGCGGGTGGCACCGTCGACGGTGACCCGACCCTCCTCCATGACCTCCAGCAGCGCGCTCTGGGTCTTCGGGGAGGCTCGGTTGATCTCGTCGGCCAGCACGATCGAGTGGAAGATCGGACCGGGGTGGAACTCGAAGGTGGCCTTGCCCTGGTCGTAGACCGTGACGCCGGTGACGTCGGACGGCAGCAGGTCGGGGGTGAACTGGATGCGCGCGTGCGAGCCCTGGACGGTGTTGGCCAGAGCGCGGGCGAGCTGGGTCTTGCCGGTCCCGGGATAGTCCTCGAGGAGCAGGTGGCCCTCGGAGAGCATCGCGGTCAGCACCAGGCGGATGACGTTGCGCTTGCCCAGCACCGCCTTCTCGACGTTGTCGCACAACTTCTCGAAGGTCTCGTGGAACCAGCGAGCCTGCTCGGCCGTGACGGTCATTTCTTCTCTCCTACCACGTAACGTTCTTCGACAGGGTGGGTCTACCGTTGTTCGAGGTGCAGGTCACCTTGAACGGGGTATTCGCGCCGACCCAGCCCCGGCCGCTGCCAGAGCCCTTGCCGTTGCCCCCGATGTTCACATTCCACCGCGAGGTGGTGGCGTTCGTGCGGCATTCCCAGCTCGTATCTGGGAATGCGAGGTCTGTGATGGTCGAGCCGACGTACCAGCAGGTGCCGCCGCAAGCCACGTCCGGCTCGGGGCATGAGGCGCCCGTGCACTCACCGGCCTTGTTCACCTGGAGGGTCGGGTCGGGCGGTACCGCAGTTCGGATCGAGGCACTGTCGGACTTGCTGGCACGCCCGGAGTCACTCACGGTGACCTTGAAGGTGTAAGGCGTATCCCACTTGAGATCGCGCGTCGTGCCTCTAGCGGATCCCGCCTTCACGGTCACGGTGCCGTTCCCCGCCGTTCCGCTCTCGCCACCGCCAGACCATGTGACCCGATAGTTGCCAGTCTTACCGTTGCCGTTGAACCTGACCGTCCAAGTGATGCTGTTGCCATCTCGCGACAGCGAGATCGATGGCGTACCTAGAGGCCCGTAGGTCGTCACGTTCTTCGACGACCATGGCCCGCAGGACGATCCCGCACCACTCCCGCCCGAGGAGTCGTTGCAGGCACGGAGCCGCACCGCCGTGGAGTCACCATTGTTGAATCCGCTGATCGTCTTCGTCTGCTGACCAGCGCCCTCGGGAGGGTAGGTCCAGCTTCCGCAGGAGGAGCCGTTGCGCTGGCACTCGACCCGGTTGGTCTTGCCGTGCGAGGCGCGCGGCGTGAAGACGATCTTCGCCGTGCCGTTGGCCCCGGTCGGAGTCGCGCTCGCGAACGAGACCGCGTCGGGCGTCGCCGCCGCCTCGACCTTTCCTCCCGCGGAGTAGCTGGAGACGTGCGCCTCCGGCGAACCCCCGGCACTGGTCTCACGCGGCGAGGTCGCCTCCGCGTTGCGGGCCCGGACCGCGTAGGTGTAGATCGTGCCGTCGTTGGCGACGTCGTCGCGACAGCTGGTCTCGGTCACCCAGGAGCAGACGGTCTTCTCGCCGGTGCCGCCGGTGCGGCGTACCTCATAGGTCACCGGGGCCGGCCCGTTGGGCGCGACCGGACTCCACGAGACGGTGATCGTCTTGCCGGAGTTGTTGGCCGTGTTTGCGAACTCGAAGGTCGGTGTCGCGGGGGTGTCCGGCTTGCCGGCACCCATCCCCTCGACCGTCGCCGACGGGCCCTTGTTGGTCTTGACGCCCTTGTCGTTGAGCGGGACGACGGTGAACTGCACCGGGTCGCCGTTGGTGCTCACTGCCGCCGGATAGGTCGTCTGACCTGCGGAGATGTCCTTGATGCCGCCGCCCGGCCAGCTGATCCGGTATTTCCGTACGGCGGAGCAGTCGCACTCGGCCGGCGGCGCCCAGCTCAGCTCGACCTTGTGGTCGCGCTGGCGGGTCACGCGGAGGTTCTGCACCGGACCGGTGTAGGCGTCGGGCTCGCCCTCGGCCGAGTTGCTCCACTCCCGGCTGGGTCCCACCGAGTTCACGGCCCGGACACGGAAGTCGTAGACGACGCCGTTCTTCAGCTCGGTGATCCGGCACGACGTCGCCGGGCAGTCTTGGATGTGGTCGCCGTTGGCCTCCACCTCGTAACGCTGGATCGGGTCGTCGCCGTTGTCCTTCGGCGCGTTCCACGACAGCGCGACCACGTTGGAGAGGAAGTCGGAGGTCGTACGCAGCCCCGTCGGCGCACCGGGGACGTCGATGACGTCCACCTCGATGACGCCGGTGGCCCGGACCCGCTTGGAGTCCTTGCCCGAGTCGCTGACCTCGATCGGGTAGCGGTAGTGGCCGTGCCCCTCCTCGGGGGTGTTGAAGGTGATCTTCGACCCGCTGACCTCGCCCATGTCGGGCGAGTCACCGTCGATCGGGTCGAGCTTGGTGATCACGATCTCCTGGGACCCGGCCGGGACCGGTGTCTGCAGATAGTCGGCGATGTCGATCGAGACCGTCTTCCCGGCCTCGGTCTGCAGCGGCTTGATCGGGGAGAGCGACGGCGGCGGCAGCGCGATGACGGTGACCAGGAGCTGACCGGTCGCGTCGGTGCCCTCGATGCCGATCTCCAGGGCGCCCTGGGAACCGGCGTCGGCGTGCTCGGCGGTGAGGCGCAGACCGCCGGCCTCGGGCTTGACCTCGACCCCGTCGAGACCGTCGCCGACCTCGGCGGTGAAGTCGAGGTCGTCGGAGTCGCCCGGGTCCGCGGTCCACACGTGGCAGATGGCGGCGATGTCGACCAGCGCGCCGTCGCCGGTCTCGGGGACCTCGACCGGGGTGCTCGGACAGTTGATCTCCGGCTCCTCCTTGCCGATCTGCACCGGCAGGGAGATCACCGCGAGGTGGGCTTCCGCGGAGGTGATCTTCTCGCGGTCGGCGACCTCGAACGTCAGGGCCGCCGGACCCCTCGTCTCACCTGCGGTGACCTCCACCGTCGTCGCCGTGGTGTCGCCGGTGTTGAGCATCCCCTCCGGCGCGGCCACGATCTTGTCGGTGGTGGTGAGCACCACCGGGTCGCCCTCGGGGTCCTCGACGTAGTCGGTGATATCGACCTTCTTCGTCTCCCCCGGGCTCAGCTGGAGCTCGGAGCCCGGCTTCAGGTAAGGAGCGTCCTTGGGACGCGCCGGGACGTAGATCGAGCCGACCGCCTGGGCGCCGTCGGGGTCGGTGACCCGGTAGGTCCACACCCGGGTCGTGTCGCCGACCGGCAGGGTCACCTTGCCGTCGTCGATCTTCGGCTTGGCCTCGTCCTCGCCGACCGAGGGGCCCTTGACCGCGTCGACCGAGAGATCCTCGAGCGAGTCGTCGATGTCGGTGACCTTGGCCATCACGTCGACCGTCGCCGTCGCCGAGTCGCCCTCGGGGTCGGCGACCACGATCCCCGCCATCGGCGGGTTGTCGTAGCCCTCCTGATAGCGGATCGCGAGCTCACCGGTGTCCTCGTGGAGGCCGGTGGTGGCGCGGTAGGGGATGTTCTGGAACGGCTTCTCGGAGCCACCCGAGACCGTGACGATGCCGTCGGAACGCTGCTTCACCCCACCACCGCTGGCCGCCTCGGTCGAGGCCAGGTGGAGCTCCGTCCCCGGCGTACGCAGATCGTTGGCGAGCACGTCGTAGGTCAGCTTCTTGCTGGGGTCGAGCGTGACCAGGTCGTCGACGGCGACCGGGCGCTGGGGCGCGCCGGGCGCGACGACGGCGATCCGCACGGTGCCGGTCGCGACGGCACCGAACGGGTCGCTGACCTCGTAGGTGAACTCGTCGGTGCCCGCGGCGTTGGGGAAGGCCTGGTAGGTGATCGTGTTCGCCCCGTGGGCCAGGACGCGACCGTAGGACGGTGCGCTGTTGATCCTGGTCACCGAGACCGAGTCGCCGTCCGGGTCGGTGCCGACCGTGGGCAGGCGCAGCGTGACCTCGTCGCCCTGGACCACCCGCGACTCCAGCGCCTTAGGTGCCGGCGGGGAGTTGTCGGCCTTCTTCTTCGGCAGCGGCTTGACGTGGACACGGATGTTGCCCGAGGAGTGCTCCGCGGAGGGGTCGCCGGTGTTCTGCACGACGTAGCGCACGTCGACGTCGACCGGACCCTTCACGTCGTCCGGAGCGACGTAGCGGACCCGGTTGCCGTCGATGTAGGCCTCACCGACGGCCGGCTGGCCGAGCACCTGCAGCTGCCCCTTGGTCTCCATGGTCTGGTCGACCACCAGTCCGACCGGGTCGCCGGAGGGCGTCGAGTCGTTGTCGAGCACCGGGATCGAGACGGAGTCGGCGGCTCTCACCGTCGCCTCGTCGTCGACCGCCTCCGGAGCGTTCGCGGCACCGCGCAGCGCCGGACGCTGACTCACCGTCACCGACCCCTCGGCCTCGGCCGCGCCGTTGCTGATCGTGTAGCGGATCGCCTGGGTGGACGGGGAGATGTCCGGCTTGGACGCCTGGATACGCAGCCACCGTCCGTCGAGCACCGCGACCGTCAGGTCGCTCTCGCCGACCGGTTCGGCATGGGTCACGGCGAGGAGCCGGCCCTGGGAGTCGTAGTCGTTGGCGAGAACGTCCAGGGTGCGGGTCGAGGTGCCGAGCACGGCGGTCGTGTCCGGGGTCGCGATCGGCTCGTCCGCGGCCTGGGAGGCGGGCTTGACGTCGACACGGATCTTCGCCGAGGCGGGCTTGGCCGCCCCGAACCCGGCGTTGTAGCTGAGCTGGTAGGTGCCGGGAGAGCTGCCCCTGGCACGCACCACGCCGGTCTCCCGGTCGGTGCTCACCTCGAGGCCGCCCTTGGGTGGGACGTCACCGGCGAGGGTGAGGGCCGCGTCGAGGTTGGACGGGTCGGCGCCGGGGATGTCGTTGTCGAGCGGCCGGATCGTCACCCAGGAGCCCTGGGTCCCCTCGGCGACGTCGTCCTTCGGGTCGGGGGACGCGGTGTTCGCGCCGGCGACGATGTTGACGCGCACCTTGTTCTTCGACGCCTTGCCGCCGGTGCTGACCTGGTAGCCGAGGTTCTCGCTGCCCGAGGCGTCCGGGGCGGCGGTGTAGCGAAGCAGACCGTCGGGAGTCACGCTCGCCTTGCCCTTGGACGCTTCCGGGGACTGCGCTGTGACCGGGTCGCCGTAGCGCTCGTCACGCCAGTCGCTCACCACCGGGATCTCCACGGTGCCGCCTGCTGCGACGGTGTAGTCGGTCGGGGTGTAGTGGTCACGCAGGGTCGGCTTGCCGGTGCCTTCGGAGCCCTGGATCTTCAGCTCGACGCTGGCGTCGTCCTGGCCGGCCTTGCCCTTGAGGCCGTCGTCGACGGTGTACTTGAAGCTGGTCGTCTTGCCCCTGGCCGACTCGGGAGTGGTGACCAGGATCGACTGCCGGTCGGGGGCGACGGTGGCGTCGACACCCTCGACGGAGGCCTTGCCAACCGAGACCACGCTCAGGATCGAGTCCCTCGCGGAGGAGTCGTTGTCGAGGACGTGCAGGACCGTGGTGCGTCCGGCCCGGGCGCCGAGCTGGTCGTCCTTCGCCTTCGGCGCCTGAGCTGCCTTGGTCTGCTGTTGCTGCTTGTCCTTCTTCTGGTTCTGCTTCTGGGTCTGCGGCTGGAACGCCTCCCAGTTGGAGATCTTCTTGATGTCGGCGCCGTCGATCTCCCAGACATCGCCGTTGCGCAGGTCGTTGAGCACCAGCTGGCCGCGGTTGATCCGGAACTCCAGCTCGGCTGCCGGACCGAGCGTCGGGATCTCGCCCAGGACCGGCTCGCCTTCGCCGCACTGGGTCGCCACCGAGCCGGTCGAGCCGTTGGCCCAGGCGCCGAAGACGCAGTCGCCGAGCCGGACTGGGGCCGCGGGGTCACCGGCGGACTCGGAGATGTGGCGGATCTCGCCGTTCCTCAGGTCCACGGCCTTGAGGCCCGTCGCGTCGCCGACGAGCACGTCCCCGGCCTTGACGGAGGGCTGCTGGAGGACCGCGCTCTCCGCGGTGTCACCGAAGTCCACGGCGATGTCCGAGCCCTTGGAGGCACCGAGCAGCCAACCGGCCTCGTCGAGGGTGATGACGTCGTTGCCGACGACGGTCGCCGAGGTCGGGGCCTCCGCGTACTCCGGCGACTTGGGGAGCTTGGTCTCGACGGGATCGGCGAACCGCTCGCCGTCCGGCGCGAAGGCGGTCAGCGTCCGCTTGGCGGCAGAGACGGCGTACGCGGTCCCGTCGGTGCCGATCGTGAGCACCGCGTCCGCGCCGACCGTCTCGGTGGGCTTGGCCGAGCCGGAGAGGTCGGAGAGGTCGCCGATGCCGGTGGTCGGGTCGACGGAGGTGAGCCAGACCTTCCCGGTCTTCTGCTCGGCGACGCCGATCGTGTTGCCGCCCATCACCACCCGGCTGTCCTTGACGGTCACCGCGTCGTCGTCCAGGCCCTCGGCGAGCTTGGTGTTGACCGGCGTGATCGTGCGGGCGTCGCGGTCGACGGAGGCCACGGCGATGCCGTTCTGCACCACGTCGAGCCCGTTGCGCTCGGACCTGGACCCGGTCTCGTTGCCCGCCCAGACGACACCGTCGAGCTGAGCCACCGGGCGGTTCTGCCGACCCAAGGTGCCCCAGGACTGGTTGGTCACCCAGATGCCGCCGTCGTCGAGGTCGGCCTTGTGCACGGGGTAGCCCGTCGACTGGATCGCGTAGACGGTCAAACCGCTGGCAACCACCGCAAGTGCAGCCCAGGACGCGATAGCGGTGCGGTGACGCCGCATCCAACCGGGCGCCATCCCGAAACGTGCCACCAAGACTCTCCCCAAGTCCTTCCATGCCAAATCGGCCAGCCGACACAAAAAGCCGGGCTTACTCTAGGCGCGCATCAGGGTTGAAGCCACACGAATGAGCCAAACGTGGCACACGGCTCAGTGAACACGCTCACCGGTACCGTACGGGATGTTCTAAAGTGTCCGCTCCCAGCATCACTATTCCGCATCCTGACCGTGATGTCCCGATAACTGGCTCCGCAAAGGAACAGCATGACCGCATACCCAGCCCTGCGTGCCGCGGGGGCGACTGATGTCGGCCGGGTCCGCGAGGTGAACGAGGACTCGTTCGTCATGCTCCCCGCAGTGGCCGTCGTCGCCGACGGGATGGGTGGTCATGCCAGTGGCGACGTCGCCAGCTCGCTCGCGGTGGAGACCTTCCAGAGCCGCTTCGCGGCCGTCTGGCCGGTTCCCGAGGACATCCTCGACGCCGTTGAGGCCGCCAATGCCGCGATCACCGCGGAGGCGACCCGCCACTCCGAGAAGCAGGGCATGGGCACGACCCTGACCGGGGTGGCGCTGGTGGAGTCGGAAGGTGCGCCCCACTGGCTGGTGTTCAACGTCGGCGACTCACGCGTCTACCGGCTCTCGACGACGGGCGTGACCCAGGTGAGCACCGACCACTCCGAGGTCGCCGCGATGGTCGAGGCGGGGATGATCACCGCCGCAGAGGCCCGTGTCCACCCGCTGCGCAACGTCATCACCCGGTCGCTCGGCACCTTCCCCTCGCCCGAGGCGGACACCTGGCTGATGGCCGTGTCGCCCGACGACATGTTCCTGCTCTGCTCCGACGGTCTCACCGGTGAGCTCGAGGACCACGAGATCCACGAGATCGTCTCCAAGACGCTCGGGGTGGGCGGAAGCATCGACAACCTGGCCCAGAGGCGGGTGGACGCTGCGGTTGCATCGGGTGGGCGTGACAATGTCACTGTGGTACTCGTGACACCGCCGCCCTCTCTGTTCGCCGCCCCCACGGACCCTGCCCGACCTTCAGGGGACGTCACGTCGTCTCATGAGTGATACCGCTACCTACTGTGTTGGGCACTGGCTCGCGTTGAAGGGCGACCGGTGCTGGGCACTGGTCCAGCTGGGGCCGGGCGACCCGCGGGTCGTCGGCGTCCAAGCCGCCCTGGCCGACCCGCGGCCCGTCGACGCGATCGCCGGGCTGCTCTCCGCCGACGGACCGCGCGCCCCTGGCTTCGCGATCATCGGACGCGAGGGCCCGCGAGTGCGCTACGCCGTACGCTCACCGGCCAAGGTGACCGCGGTCGTCAACGAGGTGCCGGTCTTCGTCGACGGCATCGACGTCTCCGGCAAGTGGGCCGACGGCCACTTCGCCGCCGTCCCCGAGCGCGCCGAGCTCGCCAACGGCGCCTGGGGCGGCATGGAGGAGGACCAGCCGCTGCTCGACACCGCCCATGCGCGCTCGCTCGACGTCGTCTTCGACCCAGACCTCGGCGCGCAGGCGCAGGCCGACGCGACGATGGTGCCGCTGGACCACACCATCCGGCGTTCGGACCTGGCCACCTCTCCGCCTCCCCCGGGGCCGCCGGGCGTGCCTCCTCCGCCGTCGCCGGGCGTGCCGCCGTTCCAGAGCCCTCCCCCGGCCGCGGTGCCGCCGCCCCCGGTGTCGCCGCCGCAGCCCGCGCCGGAGTCCAAAAAGGGCATCATCGACGGGCTTCCCTGGCGCAAGAAGGGTGCCAAGAAGCCCGAGCCGAACGCGTGGGGTCCGCCGGACCGGCAGCCCGCGCCGCCGGCCATGCCTCCGCAGAGCCCGCCGCCGATGCCTGCCCCCGCTCCTGCGCCCCACCCGCCCCAAGACATGGCCACCCGGGTCCGCAACACCCCGACCCCGGTGCCGCCCGCCGGCGGGCCGACGGTGTGGGCGGTCTACTGCCCGCAGGGGCACGCATCGCCGCCCTACTCCCCGACCTGCCGCATCTGCCGGTTGACGCTGCCTCCTCATCAGCAGCCGGTCTCGGTCCCGCGCCCCGCGCTGGGGCAGCTCAAGCTGGACGACGGCCGGATCGTCGTCCTGGACCGCGGCGCGGTCTTCGGGAGGTCGCCGCGGGCGGATGCCAGCGGCAACACGGGGGCCGGCGGCGTACCTCCGCATCTGGTGAAGGTGATGCTGCCCGACATCAGCCGGCTGCACACCGAGGTGCGCCTGGAGGAGTGGCAGGTGCTGGTCCGCGACCTGGGCTCCGCCAACGGGTCCTACCTGACCCTGCCCGGTGGGCGTCCGCAGCAGATGCGGCCGATGGAGGAGTACGCCATGGAGCCCGGCGCCGTGGTGAGCCTCGCCGGCTCGATCAACCTGACCTACGAGGTTCTCGGATGAGCGAGCGCAGCGAGTGAACCAGGCACAACACCCCGAGCTCGGTCCCGAGCTGCCGGGGATGACCTGCCTGGGCCGGCTCGGCTCGGGCGGCTTCGCCGACGTCTACCTCTACGAGCGTCACCACCCGAAGGTCCGGGTCGCGGTGAAGCTGATGCGGTCCGCCGACCTCGCCGAGGCCCAGCGGGCGCAGTTCGCCGCGGAGGCGGCGGTGATGGCCGAGCTGGCCGAGCACCCGTTCATCGTGCCGGTGCACAGCGCCGGCGAGACGCCCGACGGCCGCCCGTACCTGGTGATGGGCTACTACCCCAACAACGACCTCGGTGCTCGGGTACGCAACAACCCGATGAAGGTGCAGGACGCGCTGCGCTTCGGGATCCAGATGGCGTCGGCGGTCGAGACCGCGCACCGCGCCGGGATCATCCACCGCGACATCAAGCCGTCCAACATCCTGCTCTCCCGCTACGACGTGCCCGGTCTGGCCGACTTCGGCATCGCCGGCCGTCCGCGCGACGACGAGGGCGACATCGGGGTCTCGCTGCCGTGGTCGCCGCCCGAGGTCCTCACCTCCGCGTCCAACGGCTCGGTGGCCTCCGATGTCTACTCGCTGGCCGCGACCGTCTGGCACCTCCTCGTCGGCCGGTCACCGTTCGCGGAGCGCGGCAACAACTCCGACCGCGCCGTCTTCTCCCGCATCCTGCACACGGCTCCGCCCGCGACGGGTCGGCCCGACGTACCTCCGTCGTTGGACCGGGTCCTGCAGCAGGCGATGGCGAAGGACCCGACCTACCGGCCGAGGACGGCCCTCGACCTGGCCCGGCACTTCCAGCGGATCGAGCAGGAGCTGCGGCTCGGACGCACCGAGGTGCAGGTCCTCGACCGCGACGCCGGCGGCAGCGGGTCCATCCCGGTCGTTCCCGACATCGCGGCCGCCCGCGGCGAGGGACCGACCACGGGCTCCGGCCGTGCGCATCTCCCTTCCCCGCCCTCCGACCCGGAGATGGAGAAGGCCACCGACCTCAAGCCGCCCTCCCAGGTCATCGCGCAGGCGCCGATCACCCAGCCACCGGCCTCGCTCGCGTCGACGCCGGTGGCGGACGCCGGCTCGCCCTCCGGCGACCGCACCCGGTTCAGCTACCCGCGTACGGATGAGGGCCCCTCCGTCCTCACCGGCGCGCTCCCGGGCGAGACCCGCAGCAAGACGCCCGCGATCATCGGCGTCGTCGTCCTCTTCCTCATCGCCGCCACCATCGGCATCATGCTCTCCCGCGGCGGCGAGGACGAGAAGCCCGACGAGGTCCCGCCCCCGCCCGTCGAGACCGACCTCCCCGGCGTCACCGGGCCCGCCGCACCGGGCAAGGTGAAGGGCACGCTCGACGGCAACCGCGCCGTCTTCACCTGGTCCGGCGTCCCCGGAGCCACCGGCTACAAGTGGGTCGGCGACAACTCCACCAGCGGGAACGTGAACCGTCCCAAGGCGGTCGTACGCCTCGAGGGAGCCACCAAGGTCTGCATCCAGGTCCGCTCCCTGGGTGAGAACGGCAACGTCTCCCAGGGCGCCGCCCAGGCCTGCGTCAGCAAGTAGCCCGCCGCGGGCGATACTGGGCGCATGCCGAACAACCCAGCGCAGACCGTCCCGGTGGCCACGTCAGCGAAGCTGGCCGACGGCCGCGAGATCTGGTTCTTCGACGAGCAACCGACGCTGCGGTCGGTGCACGACGAGCGGCCCCTGGAGCCGCGGGCGGGCGGGTCGCAGCTGCGCTGGGACCGGCTGACCGCGACCTGGACGGCGGTGGCGGGACACCGGCAGACGCGTACGTTCAAGCCGCCGTCGAACGAGTGCCCGCTGTGTCCGTCGGTCGACGGCAGGCTCACCGAGATCCCGGCCGAGAGCTATGACGTGGTGGCCTTCGAGAACCGGTTCCCGGCGCTCTCGACGGTCGCGGTCGGCGAGGCGACCGGGGAGCCGTTCGTCTCCCAGCCGGGGCAGGGCCGGTGCGAGGTGGTCTGCTTCACCAGCGACCACGAGCAGAGCTTCGTCGATCTCCCTCCCGAGCGGGTGCGGACGGTGCTGGCGGCGCTCGCTCACCGCACCGAGCAGCTGACGGCGATGCCGGAGGTGACCTACGTCTTCTGCTTCGAGAACCGCGGCGAGGAGATCGGGGTGACCCTGCAGCACCCCCACGGCCAGATCTACGCCATGCCGGTGCTGCCGCCGCGGATCGAGTCTCTCGTGAACGCCGCCGACGTCCACCGCGACGCGACCGGCGAGTGTCTGCAGTGTGTGGTGCTCGCCGACGAGATCGCCGACGGGTCGCGGGTGGTGACCGAGAACGAGTCGTTCGTGGCGTACGTGCCCTATGCCGGTCGCTGGCCCTACGAGATCCGCGTCGTGCCGCGGCGCCACGTCGGCTCGCTGCCGGGGGTGACCGCCGACGAGATGAACGACCTCGCGGCGCTCTACCAGGAGTGCCTGCGCCGGTTGGACGGGCTCGACGACGCCGGTCCGGTGCCCTACATCGCCGGCTGGCAGCAGGCACCGACCGGCCGTGAGGAGACCTGGCACCTGGCCGCCGAGATCTTCACCATCCGGCGGGCGCCGGGGCGGCTGAAGTACCTGGCCGGCATCGAGTCCGGCGTTGCGCTCTGGGTCAACGACATCCCGCCGGAGACCGCGGCCGAGCGTCTTCGTGAGGCGCTCTAGAGACCCTGCCAGTCCGGCTTGTCCGCGTAGACCTCGCGGTAGTAGTCGCGGCGTACGAGGCGAGAGGCCGCGGCCTCGTCGAGCAGCACGGAGACGTGGGGGTGGAGCTGGAGGACCGAGGCAGGACAGCTCGCCGAGACCGGGCCCTCGACCGCTGCGGCGATCGCCTCGGCCTTGCCCTCCCCGGTCGCCAGCAGAAGCAGGTGGCCGGCTCTGGTGATGGTGCCGAGCCCTTGGGTGAGCACATGGTGCGGCACCGCGTCGGGCGAGCCGAAGAAGCGTGCGTTGTCCTTGCGCGTCGTGGCCGTGAGCGTCTTGATCCGGGTCAGCGAGGCCAGCGACGAGCCGGGCTCGTTGAAGGCCAGGTGGCCGTCGGAGCCGATACCGAGGAGCTGCACCTGGATCCCGCCCGCTGCCACGATGGCCGCCTCGTAGCGCTCGCCGGCGTCCGGCAGCGTCGCCTCGGTCGGGTCGGGACCGTGGACCCGCTCGGGAGGGATGCCGATCGCGTCGGTGAGCTCTCGCCGGATGGTCGCCAGATAGGACTGCTCGTGGCCGTCGGGGAGGCCGACGTACTCGTCCAGGTTGAACGTCTCCACGCCGTCGTAGGACGGTCCGTGGCCGTCTTGGGCGCGCCGGACGAGCTCGACGTACGTCGCCAGCGGCGTCGAGCCGGTGGCCAGGCCGAGCACCGCCGGGGCACCGGCGGCCGCCCCGCGGCGGACGACGTCTTCGATGGTGTCGGCGGCGAGGGAGGCCACCTGGGCCGGGGTGTCGAGGACAACTACTTCCATGGTCAGTCCTTGGTCGGAGTGATCGTCGGAGTGATCAGAGCGGCGCCGATGGCGGCGACCGGAGCGGCGGAGACCACCCTCAGTCGCGAGGCGAGCTCGAGGGAGGCGAGGAAGGGCGAGGCCTCGGTCTGCCTGACGAGCGCGGCCGCGATCGCCTCGCGCAGCGGCTCACCGACCGTCGCCACTCCCCCGCCGATGACGACGCGTTCGGGGTCGACGGCAAGAGCGAGCGCGCGTACGGCGGCGGCGACGCCGTCGGCGAAGCGGTCACGGACCACGACGGCCGCCGGATCGCCCGCGGTCGCTGCCGCGAAGAGCGCGGCCGCGGGGTGGCCGGTGGCGGTCGGCCAGGCGGCCGCGAGCGCGGCGCCCGAGGCGACCAGCTCGAGACAGCCACGCTGCCCACAGCCGCACACCGGGCCCTCCGGGTCGACCGGGAGATGCCCGACCTCTCCGGCTGCGCCGTGGAAGCCGCGGCGGAGCGCTCCGCCGAGGTAGAGGCCGGCGGCGAGGCCGGTGCCGAGCGAGAGGTAGACCAGGTCGTCGACGTCCTCGACCGCGTGCGCGCCGAGCGTGGCCGCGTTGGTGTCGTTCTCGAGGGTGACGACCGCTCCGGCCCGCGCGCCGAGGAGCTCGGCGAGCGGGAAGGCGTCGCCGTCCAGACCCAGGTTGACCGCATGCTTCACGGTGCCCGCTCGGGTGTCGACTATGCCGGGGATGCCGACCCCGATCGAGCTGATCTCGCCGTCGGCGAGGGCATCCCGCAGGCTCGCGACCACCGCGGCCGCGCTCTTCACGACGCCCTCCGCGCCCGGGGTGGTGGCGGCACGGTCCTCGGCCAACACTGCCCCGTCCGGGCCGATGGCGATGCCGTGGATCTTGGTCCCGCCGATGTCGAGGCCGACCCGTGCGGGGTTCACCGGTCGGGGGCTCACTGGTCCCAGCCCGATCGTCGCAGCACCTCGGTCACGGCGGCCGCGCCCGGCAGGGAGAAGCCCTGCGGACACAGGCGCGGCAACCGCCGTCCGTCGTACGTCCCGGGCCAGCCCCATTCCACCAGCACCGCAACGCCGCGGAGCTCCGCGACGGTCTGGCCGACGTCGGGGCGCCGGTGGGCGTCGCGCACCTGCACGATGAGGGGCGCATCTGGGAGATCAGGGAGCGGTTCGCCCGGGCGCAGGACGACGTCCGGAGGAAGACCCCAGGGGACGTCGCCGACGGCGATGTTCGCCTCGGTGTCGACGCTCACCACCCGGGCACCGGCGAGGTCCGGGATATCGGTGAGGTCGCTCGCCGTCGCGAGCGCGCGGCGGGCACCCTCGATCGAGCGCTGCTCGAGCTTCGGATCGACGTCCGGGCGCTGCTGGGTTCCGGGGAAGGCGGCGAGCAGCCGGTCGATACGCGCGACAGCATCCTGGAGCCGCTCCAGCGCGAGCTCACCGGACTCGACGGCGGCCACGATCGCGGCGGTCGTGTCGCGGACCAGCGAGGCGGGCTTGTCGGGACCGAGGACGAGCAGGTCGGCCCCCGCCGCGAGCGAGAGCACCGCGGCAGCCGGGATCCCGCGCTCGGCAGAGGCTCCGGCCATGTCGAGGGCGTCGGTGACGATCGGCCCGTCGAAGCCCAGCTCGCGCAGCAGGCCCAGCACCGGCGCCGAGAGCGTGCCGGGCAGGTCGGGGTCGAGCGCCGGCACCACGATGTGGGAGGTCATCACCGAGGCGGCGCCGGCCTCGACGGCCGCCAGGAACGGGACCAGCTCACGCTCGTGAAGCGTCGCCAGGTCGGCGTCGAGGACAGGCAGGGCGACGTGACTGTCCTGGCCGGTGTCGCCATGGCCGGGGAAGTGCTTGACGCAGGCGGCGACACCGGCCGACTCCAGGCCCCGCACCCACGCGGCGACGTGCTCGGCGGCCACGCCGGCGTCGTGGGAGAACGACCGGGTCGCGATCACCGGGTTGTCGGGGTTGGAGTTCACGTCCGCGACGGGTGCGAGGTCGAGGTTGACGCCGGCCCACGCCAGCCGTGCTCCGACGGCCCGGCCGGTCTCCTCGGTCAGCGCCAGGTCGTCGGCTGCGCCGAGGGCAGCGGCCCCGAGCACCGAGGAGCCGGTGAGCGCCTCCAGCCGGGTGACGTCCCCGCCTTCCTCGTCGATGGTGATCACCGGGGCCCGGCCACCCAAGGCAGCGGCGGATCGGATCTCGGCCGCCAGGCTGCGTACGGATTCCGCACCGGCCCCGGTGTTGGTGCCGAAGAGGCAGATCCCGCCCAGGCCTTCGCGGAGCAGGTCGGCGTGGTCGGCGGGCAGCGTGGCGCCGGCGAAGGCGGACACCTGGACGCGCAGCGCCAGGGTCTCGACGGCTGACGAGGGCGGCATCACGACACTCCCAGCTCGCCGGCGAGGACGAGCACCGCAGCCCCGACTATGACGACGTCCTCGCCGAGCGTGGACGTACGGAACTCCAGCCGCTCGCCGCTGACTGGCATCGTCCGCTCGCGGATGATCCGATCAGCGGTCTCCCGCAGCGGTCCGTCGAGGAGCTCGGCCGGCCCGGAGAGGACCAGCTCGTGAAGATTGAGGGTTCCGACCACGGGCGCCAGTGCCTTTCCAAGATGTTCTCCGGCTTCCACGAGCGCATCGTCGTGGCCTGTCTCGATGCGTTCCCGCAGGCGCGGCACCGCGAGGAAGGTCTCCAGGCAGCCCGAGCGGCCGCATGCGCACAGCGCGCCTCCGGGGTCGACGGTCACGTGCCCGAGCTCACCGGCCGCGTCGACGAAACCATGGAGCAGCGCGCCCTCGAGCACGAGACCGGCACCGACACCGGTGCCGACCCGCACGAGCATCAGCCCGCCGTCGCCGGACTGCCCGAAGGTGTACTCCCCCAGCACCGCCGTGTTGGCGTCGTTGGCTACGTACGTCGGTCGGCCGGTCTCGCGGCGCACATGCTCGGCCAGGGCGACATCGGTCCAGCCCAGGTTGGGCGCGTCGATCACGGTGCCGTCGGCCGAGACGACACCTGGGCTGCCGATCCCGATGCCGAGGATCGGCCGGGCGGAGCTGGCGATCAGCTCGGTGACCAGACCGGTCACGAGGCGCACGGCCTCGCTTCCGGTGCGCCCCTCCCGGCACCTGGTGGTGCGGTGGACGACGTCGCCGGTCAGGTTGAGCACGGCCCCGGCGACCTGGTCGTCCCCGGAGACGTCGATCGCCACGATGTGGGTGGCATCGGCGGCGAGCCCGACCAGCATGGGCGGCTTCCCCACCCGGCTCTCCACCGGCGCACCGAGCTCCTCGACGAGCCCGTCGGCGAGCAGGCTGCCGACCAGATCAGAGACCGTCGCCCGGGTCAGACCGGAGGATCGAGCCAGGTCGGCACGGCTCGCGGGACCCACCGCGAAGAGGTGCTGGAGCACCAGAGAACGATGATGACGCCGCGCATCTTCCTGCAGCAGCTTCCCGATCGGCCGCAACGTACGCCGTCTCGCCTTCGACATGTTTGTTAGTCCATCGTACTTATTAATGGTGCGTCAAGTCGACGCGACATTTTCCCCGCCGAGACGTCACATTCTGACCTCTCGACGGGTCAGACGATGGCGGCGAGCTGGGCACGGGTTGGGATGAAGGGTTGGATCCGGAGGGACATGTGGGCCTCCTCGGGCGTGCGGTTGCCCTTGCGGCCGTTGCACCTGCCGCATGCCGCCACGGTGTTCATCCACGTCCACCTGCCGCCGCGCGACTGGGGCAGCAGGTGGTCGATGGTGCGAGCGTGGCCGCCGCAATAGGCACAACGATGCTGGTCGCGCTTGAGCACTCCCTCACGGGAGTAGCCGGCCGGGCGATACATCCAGTGCATGGCGATGTAGCGGACCAGCCGCACCGCCTTGGGCCATGGATGTGGCCCGATCATCTTGTCGCCCTGTTGCTCGTGGACCACCGCCACCTCGCGGAACAGCATCCGCACGGCGTGCTTGAACGAGACCCTCCCGAGCGGCTCGAAGGAGGCGTTGTACAGGGTCACTGCACCCATGGTCGTGGTCATGCTCGGTTACCTCCCAGGAGAGTCGGATAGAGATCGCGTGTCGATCGGACGGAAACACTGGACTGAAACAAAAGAGGGGCCGCCCCGGCGAGACGGACATGTCTCGCAGGAGCGGCCCGGAGTGATCCGGTGCAGCTATGCACCCAGGTCACTGTCGGCTCCCGCGGGCATGAGGGTCGCGCTCGTGCGCAGCGGTCAGCGACCAGGCCGCCGGGGCGGTGGTCGAGTGCTGCGCGTTCATGGCTGGACCTTCGGTTGGGCTTGGATGACTGAGCCCGGCGCGAACCGGGTGCTACCAGAATAGAACGAACACCCTCCACCTACCAACGGTTTTCGCAGGTCAGCAGCATGTCGTTCGGGTTAACTACAGCCAACTCGCATCGTTTGTGCCCGTTAGCGACAAGATCCGCCGATCTGGACTGGACTGACCACCGAGCCAATCCCTGGGTATGGTCGGTCCATGGGCTTGACCTCCGCTGAGCTGATCGACCTCGTCCTCGACCCCGGCACGTGGACTCCCTGGGACGCCCCGCCGTCCTACGGCGAGATCCCGGAGGCGTACGCCGCTGACCTGGCTCGCGCGCGAGAGCGCGCCGGGACCGACGAGTCGGTGGTCACCGGAGAGGCTCGGATCGCCGGACGACGGGTGGCGGTGGTGCTCTCGGAGTTCCGATTCCTCGCCGGATCGATCGGGCGTGCGTCGGCCGACCGGCTCATCGCAGCCGTGGAGCGGGCGACGCGGGAAGGACTGCCGCTGCTGGCCGGGCCCGCCTCGGGCGGGACCCGGATGCAGGAAGGTACGCCGGCATTCGTGCAGATGGTGCGCATCGCCGAGGCGGTCACCCGGCACAAGGCGGCCGGACTCCCCTACCTCGTCTATCTGCGCCACCCCACCACCGGCGGGGTGATGGCCTCCTGGGGCTCTCTGGGGCATGTCACCGTCGCCGAGCCCGAGGCGCTCCTGGGCTTCCTGGGGCCAAAGGTCTACGAGGTGCTCAACGGCCGGCCCTTCCCCTCCGGGGTCCAGGTCGCGGAGAACCTCTTCGCGCACGGCCTGGTCGACGGCGTCGTACCTCCCGACGAGCTCGCCGGGCTCGTCGACCGCGTACTCACCATCCTCGACCTCCGGCACGAGACGTCACTCGCGTCGGCCGAGACGTCAGCGAGTGACGCTTCGGCCGACGGGAGTGACGCTTCGGCCGACGCGCGCGACTTCTCGGCGATCGACACCTGGGACGCGATCACGCGGTCCCGGCGGGCGGACCGACCAGGGGCGCGAGCGCTGCTCCGGATCGCGGCCTCGGACGTCGTACCTCTCAACGGCACCGGGCAGGGCGAGCGCGACCCGGGCCTGATCATCGCGCTGGCTCGGTTCGGGTCGGCGCCGTGCCTGGTGCTGGCCCAGGACCGCCGCGAGCAGGCCCATCAGCCGCTCGGCCCGGAGGGGCTGCGCGAGGCACAGCGCGGGATGAAGCTCGCCGCCGGCGTCGGCCTCCCCGTCGTCACCGTCATCGACACCCCCGGCGCCGCGCTGTCGGCCGAGGCGGAGAACGGCGGCATCGCCGGCGAGATCGCGCGTACGCTGGGAGCGCTCGTCAACGTCGAGACCCCGACGCTCAGCCTGATGCTCGGCGAGGGCAACGGCGGCGGCGCGCTCGCCTTCCTCCCGGCCGACCGGGTGGTCGCCGCCCAGCACGCCTGGCTCTCTCCGCTGCCGCCAGAAGGCGCGAGCGCGATCGTGCACGGCAACTCCGACCATGCCGCCGAGATGGCCGAGGCGCAGCGGGTCCTGGCAGTAGACCTCCTGCAGATCGGCGTGGTCGACCGGATCGTCACCGAGTCCCCCGACGCCGCCGACGAGCCCGTGGCCTTCTGCCGCCGGGTCGGCGCGATCCTGGAGGACGAGCTGCTCGCGCTGCTCGCCGCCGGCCCCGGCGACCCTGCGGCTCGGGCTGCTCGTTACGCGGGCTGACTCGCGCGGATCCGAGGACATCCGCAGCGACGTCCGCCACGATGGGGTGGCTCGGCGCTGCCGACTCCGGCAGCACCCCCACACTGTCGATCGGAGTTTCTCGTGCCTCAGATCAATCGCCTCCTCGCCGTCGCGACCATCTCGCTCGCCACCGCCCTACCCGTTCTCGGCGCCACCCCGGCGCAGGCCCAGGACGGGAGCTTCAGCGCGCTGACGTACAACATCGCCGGTCTCCCCGAAGCCATCTCCAGCGCCCCGACACCCCGCAAGAGCGCCACCAACGAGATCGGCCGCCGGATCGACGAGTTCGACATCGTCAACGTCCAGGAGGACTTCAACTATCACGCCTACCTCTACGAGACCGACGCGCACGCCCACCGCACCCCGACGTCGGGAGGCGTGCCGTTCGGCAGTGGGCTGAACAGCCTGCACCACCAGCCGTACGAGGCGCTCGACCGCGTCACGTGGAAGCACTGCTGGATCGGCTCGGCCGACTGCCTGACGCCGAAGGGGTTCACCTTCCACCGCGCCCAGATCGCCCCTGACTCCTGGATCGACGTCTACAACCTGCACGCCGACGCCGGCGACGGCGCCCTGGACGAGGCCGCTCGACGCGGAAATCTCGAGCAGCTCACGGCGTACATCTCCGCGCACTCCGCCGGCAACGCCGTCCTGGTCATGGGTGACACGAACACGCGCTACACCCGCGAGGGTGATCGCATCTCCGACTTCGCCGCCGCCAACGGGCTCACCGATGCCTGGGTGGAACTGGTACGCAACGGCGACGAGCCCGACCGCGGCAGCCCCGCCCTGGCGTGCCCGGAGGTGAACCCAGGCGTGGAGTGCGAGATCGTCGACAAGGTGCTCTACCGCGACGGCGACGGCATGGATCTGAGCGCGACCTCCTACCGCAACCTGGACGCCGACTTCCGTGAGGACGGCACCGGTCTGATGCTCTCCGACCACTTCCCCATCGCGGTCGACTTCAGCTGGACCACCGACTGATCGGATAACCCCTTGCGCGGGGGCTGAACACGTGTTTAGCATTGAACATGCGTTCAGCCTCCGCCGACCAGAGCACCCGCGAGCGAATCCGCGACGCGGCCGTGCTGCGGTTCGCGCGTGACGGCTTCGGCGCCTCGGTCCGCACGATCGCCACCGACGCCGGAGTGAGCCCGGCCCTTGTGATGCATCACTTCGGCTCCAAGGACGCCCTGCACGCCGAGTGCGACGAGCGGGTCCTCACCGAGATCCGCGCCGTCAAGAACGAGTCGATCGACGACCTGGCATCCGGGAAGGGCATCCTGCACCGGTTCGCCGCGGCCGACGAGTACGCGCCGATGCTCGGTTACGTCCTGCGCTCGGTCCAGGACGGCGGCCCGGTCGGCCGCAGCTTCATCGAGCAGATGGTCGAGGACGCGGTCGGCTACACCAAGCACGGCGTAGAGGCGGGCCTGATCAAGCCGAGCCTCGACGAGCCTGCCCGCGCGCGCTACCTGACCCTGTCGGCCCTCGGCGTGCTCATCCTCGAGATCACCCTCAACCCACCCGAGGACCCCGCAGACCTCGGCAGCATCGTGCGCGACTTCATCACGACCAGCTACCTCCCGATGATCGAGCTCTACTCCCAGGGTTTCTTCACCACTCGCCGCATGCTCGACGACTACCTGCTCTACGTCCCCGACCCGCCACAGGACCCCGCCACGGAGCCCCCGTCTGAATGACGCCAGGCCGTCGGCGTACGTCCTTCTACCCTCCCTACGCGGAAGCGAGCTAGCCATGTCCGAAACCACCCCCGCGGTCGAGATCGCGGGCCTGCACAAGTCCTACGGCTCCTTCAAAGCCCTCGACGGCCTCGACCTGATCGTCGAGCCCGGCCAGGTGGCCGGTTTCCTCGGCCCCAACGGCGCCGGCAAGTCCACCGCCATCAGGGTTCTGCTCGGACTGCTGCGCGCCGACGCCGGCACCGCGCGCCTCTTCGGCGGCGACGTCTGGCAGGACGCGGTCGAGCTGCACAAGCGGATCGCGTACGTCCCTGGCGACGTGTCGCTGTGGGCCAACCTCACCGGTGGCGAGTGCATCGACTACCTCACCCGGCTCAAGCCGGGCGGCGACAAGGCCCGACGCAAGGCGCGCCGGGCCGAGCTGCTGGAGCGGTTCCAGCTCGACCCGACGAAGAAGGCGCGCACCTACTCCAAGGGCAACCGGCAGAAGGTCGCCCTGGTCGCGGCCTTCCTCGACGAGTCCGACCTCTACATCTTCGACGAGCCGACCTCGGGTCTGGACCCGCTGATGGAGGCCGTCTTCACCGAGTACGCCCGGGAGGCCAAGTCTGCGGGCTCCTCGGTGCTGCTCTCCAGCCACATCCTCAGCGAGGTCGAGAAGGTCTGCGACACCGTCACGATCATCCGGGCCGGGGTCGCCGTCGAGTCCGGAACGCTCGACGAGCTGCGCCACCTCACCCGCTCCGCCGTCGTCGCCACCGTCGGCGGCGACCCGTCCCCGCTGGGCAGCCTCGAGGCCGTCAACGACCTCGTGACCAGCCAGAACGGTGCCGGCACCCGGGTCGCCTTCGACGTGGACAACCACGCCGTCGGGGACGTCCTCAAGACCCTGACCGACCTCGACGTACGCGGTCTGACCATCACCCCGCCGTCGCTGGAGGAGCTCTTCATGCGGCACTACGGCGACGTCATCGAGACGGAGGAGGCGTGATGAGCACGCTTGCCCCGGCCGTCCCGAGGCGTACGCCGCTGGACTCCTTCGCCGGCACCTGGCACCTGACCCGGTTCATGCTGCGGCGCGACCGGGTCCGGCTGACGGTGTGGACGGTCTCGCTGCTGGCGTTGTACGCCTACTTCGTCACGGCGCTGAGCGCGCTCTACCCGACCGCCGAGGACCGCGCAGGACGGGCAGCGCTGATGGAGCAGCCGGCGTCGATCTTCCTCGGCGGGCCCAACTACGGGCTCGACGACTACACGATCGGCGCCATGTTCGCCAACGAGATGACCCTGTGGATGATCGGTCTGCTCGGCGTCATGAACATGTTCGAGGTCGTGCGCAACACTCGCGCCGAGGAGGAGAGCGGTCGGGCCGAGCTGGTCCGGTCCGGCGCGGTCGGGCGGCACGCGGCAGTAGCCGCGTCGCTGCTCACGGTGATCATCGCCAACGTCGTCTTCGCCCTGCTCGGCAGCGCGCTGCTCATCACCGCGGGCGACCTCGCCGTCGCCGACACCTTCGCGCTCTCGACGACGATCGCCGTCACCGGCCTGGTCTTCGCCGCCGTCGCCCTGGTCACCTCGCAGCTGACCACGAACGGGCGCGGCGCGACCGGTCTCGGTCTCGCGGTCCTGGGCGTCGCGGTGCTGGTGCGCGGCATCGGCGACCTGCAGGCCGAGCCCGGCGAGCACGGCACCTGGCTCTCCTGGCTCTCGCCGATCGCGTGGGCACAGCAGATGCGGGCGTACGTCGATCTGCGCTGGTGGCCGCTCGCGCTGAGTGTCGTGGCGATCCTGGTACTGCTCGCGCTCGGGGCCTTCCTGGCCTCGAAGCGCGACTTCGACGGGGCCCTGCTCACCGGCGGATCGGGTCGGGCCGAGGCTCCCTCGATGCTCTCGAACCCGCTCGCGATGTCCTGGCGCCAGCAGCGGATCGCTCTGTTCTGGTGGTTCCTCGGCACCTTCGTGATGTTCGGGGCGACCGGCACCTACCTCGGCGAAGGCGTCGAGGACATGGTCGACGACATGGCGGGTTCCAACCCCGAGGCAGCCAAGCTGTTCGGCGACGACCCGCTCACCGGGTTCCTGGCGATCATGATCCTGTACGCCGCACTGGCCGCTGCCGGGTATGCGATCGCCACCACGCTGCGGGCCAAGAGCGAGGAGACCGAGGGCCGGCTCGACATCACCTTGGCCAAGCCGGTCTCGCGTGGCCGCTGGTTCGCCGCACACCTCGCCGTCGTGGCGTTCGGCGCCTTCGTACTGACCATGATCTCCGGTGCGCTCGCGCTGTGGGCCGGTGCGCTGGTCAACGGTGAGGTCGAGCTGGCGACGTTCCTGAAGGGCGGCGCGGCGTTCCTGCCCGCAGTCGCGGTCTTCATGGCGCTGACCGCGGCCCTGTACGCCTGGGTCCCGAAGATCACGCCGATCGTCTGGGCGCTCTTCGCGTTCACCGCCATCACCGGGATGTTCGGGCCCCTCTTCGACCTCCCGGACGCCGTAGCCGGCATCTCGCCCATCTGGTGGGTCGGCCGCTACCCCCAGGAGCCCATCGAGCCGTCACACATGATCGGCCTCAGTGTGGTCGCAGCCGTTCTGCTCCTGGCTGCGTTCGTCGGCTTCCGCCGCCGCGACATCACGAGCTGATCTGGGACCGAGACGTGGGATTACTTTTTTAAAAGGGGTTAAAAAAAAATACAATATACTGTTCGCCACAAAGAAATA
>NZ_JACIXG010000033.1 GCF_014360585.1 Nocardioides sp. | reverse complement strand
GGTCGACGTCGACATCGAGGATGCCGGGGATCTGCTCGACCTGGTCGGTGACCTTGCCGGCGCAGCCGCCGCAGGTCATGCCGGAGACGGTGTAGGTGGCGTTGGTTGCCATGGGGTGAACCTTTCTCGTGGGTTCCGCGCCCGGGTTGGGCCGGTTGTTCGGTCCTGCCGGCGAGGCAGGTCCTCTGGGATCCCGATTCGTCTCGAGAATCCAGAAGTGTGGGGTCAGGCGTTGACCGGCTCGGGCCGGGACGCTTCGGTGACGTCGGTTTCGGTTCGTGGGTCGCTGTTGGTCGCTCGGAAGCCGCGCAGCCGCAGGCTGTTGGACACCACGAACACCGAGGAGAACGCCATGGCGGCTCCGGCGAGCATCGGGTTGAGCAGTCCGGCGGCCGCCAGCGGGAGTGCGGCGACGTTGTAGGCGAAGGCCCAGAACAGGTTGCCCTTGATGTTGCCCAGGGTGCGCCGGGCGAGCCGGATCGCATCAGCGGCGGCGCGGAGGTCTCCGCGGACCAGGGTGAGGTCGGATGCTTCGATGGCGACGTCGGTGCCGGTGCCCATGGCCAGGCCGAGGTCGGCCTGAGCCAGTGCCGCGGCGTCGTTGACACCGTCCCCGACCATGGCGACGGTCTTGCCCTCTTGCTGGAGTCGTTTGATGACATCGACCTTCTCCGACGGCATCACCTCAGCGATGACGGTGTCGGGCCCGGCCTCGATGCCGACGGCGGTCGCGACCGCCGTGGCGACGGTGGCGTTGTCTCCGGTGAGCAGCACCGGGGTCAGCCCCAGGCTGCGCAGCTGACTGATCGCCTCGGCAGAGGTCGGCTTGATCGCATCGGCCACGACCAGGACCCCGCGGGCTCGCCCGTCCCAACCGACAGCCACCGCGGTCTGGCCCTTCTCAGCAGCGTCGGTCATCGCCGCCTCCAGGGGCGGCGTCAGGTGCTGGGACCACTCGGCGAGCAGCCGCGGCCGTCCGACCAGGACGGCGTGCGAGACCTCCCCGTCGACGATGATCCCCTGCACCCCCAGACCTTCGATGTTGGCGAAGTCTTCGACCGCCGGGAGGTCACCGACCTGAGCGGCCGCGCCCTTGGCGATGGCCTGTGCGATCGGGTGCTCGGACGCGTTCTCCAGGGCGCCGGCGAACCGCAGCAGCTCATCGACGTCCTCACCGTCGGCGACGACCGTACGTACCAGGGTCATCTGACCGGTGGTGACGGTGCCGGTCTTGTCCAAGACGATGGTGTCGACCTTGCGAGTGGACTCCAGCACCTCGGGGCCCTTGATCAGGATGCCGAGCTGGGCGCCACGGCCGGTTCCCACCATCAGGGCGGTCGGCGTCGCCAACCCGAGCGCGCACGGGCAGGCGATGATCAGCACGGCCACCGCAGCCGTGAACGCTGCAGCGATGCCACCACCGGTGCCGGCCCAGAACCCGAAGGTCGCGACAGCCAGGCCGATCACGATCGGGACGAAGATCCCCGAGACCCGATCCGCCAAGCGCTGGGCCTGAGCCTTGCCGTTCTGGGCGTCCTCGACCAGCTTGGCCATCTGCGCCAGCTGGGTATCAGCACCAACACGCGTGGCCTCGACCACGAGCCGCCCACCCGCATTGACGGTCGCGCCGATCACCGTGTCGCCGGGGCCGACCTCGACCGGCACCGACTCCCCGGTCACCATGGAGGCATCCACTGCTGAGGAGCCTTCGAGGATCCGGCCGTCGGTGGCGATCTTCTCCCCGGGCCGGACCACGAACCGGTCACCCGCTGCCAGCTGGTCGACGCCGATCCGCTCCTCGGTGGGTCCGGTGGGACCGTCGCGGAGGACCGACACCTCCTTCGCGCCGAGCTCGAGCAGTGCCCGCAGGGCTGCGCCGGCGCGGCGCTTGGAGCGGGCCTCGAAGTAGCGCCCTGCCAAGATGAACGTGGTCACCCCGGCCGCTGCCTCGAGGTAGATGTTGCCGGACCCGTCCGTGCGAGCGATGGTGAGCTCGAACGGGTGGGTCATGCCCGGCGCACCGGCAGTGCCGAAGAACAGCGCATACAGCGACCAGCCGAGCGCAGCCAGCGTGCCCATGGAGATCAGCGTGTCCATGGTCGAGGTGGCGTGCTTGAGGTTGGTCCAGGCCGCCTTGTGGAACGGCAACGCGCCCCAGACCACCACCGGCGCGGCGAGCGTCAATGAGAGCCACTGCCAGTAGTTGAACTGCAGCGCCGGGATCATCGCCATCGCGATCACCGGCACGCTCAGGACCGTCGAGACGACCAGCCGGTTGCGCAAGGCGTGTACAGGGTCTGCCTCGGCGCCGGCCTCCGAGGTCGCCGCCTGACGCGAGGTTCCCTTCGGCTCGGGAAGTCGCGCGGTGTAGCCGGCTTGCTCGACCGTCTCCACAAGCGCGGCCGGCTCGATGCCGTTGGCGTAGGTGACCTTGGCCTTCTCGGTGGCGTAGTTGACCGTCGCGGTCACGCCCTCGAGCTTGTTCAGCTTGCGCTCGATGCGGTTCGCGCACGAGGCGCAGGTCATACCACCGATCGCAAGCTCGACCTGGTTGCCGGGGGCACCGCTCTCGGGCATGACGTCACTGAGCGCGCTCATTGTCTCTTCCTTCCTCACCGAATGCTTCTCGTTCTCGATGCGTGTCGGCTGGTTCTGGTCAGTGGCTGTGACCGCCGTGACCTGCCGAGCCGGAACCGCTGGGCTGTGCGGTGGACTCACCTGCCTCGGGCTCCCCCGACGCGGGCGCGGACCTGCCGGCCTGGACGGTGAACTCGGCAGTGCGGACCACGCCGTCGTGCTTGAAGTCCAGGTAGAGGCGATACGGTCCGGCAGACGGCGCGGTGGCGAAGAAGGTGATGTCCGGGCCGGGCTTGGTGATGCCGTCTCCCGGCTCACCTTCGGGGTGAACGTGCAGGTAGGCCAGGTCTCCCGAGCGCAGCGCCACCAGGTGTCCGTACGCGGCGAGGTAAGGCTCCAGGTCGGTCACCTGCTGCCCATCCCGGCTCACCGTCAGCGTCAGCTCCGAGGACTCTTCGGGAACCAGCTGCCCCTTCAGCGTGACGGTGTAGCCGTCGACCTCTGCAGTCTGGCTGACGGGCGGCAGCGGCGCCGGCTGGTAGGTGCCTGGGACCGAGATGTCGCTGCCCAGCGTCATGGTCTCGCCATGGGCGGTGGCCCGGAAGTCGGCGAAGACCCGCCACGCTCCGGGCGTGAGGTCGAGGTCGGTCGTCCACGTGCCCGCCTCGTCGCCAGACCTGGCCAGCGTGGGGTGCACGTGCTGGAACCCACTCATGTCCCGCTGGACGGCGATGAAGTGGAGCTCTTTGTCATGGGTGGGCTCGTAGTCGGTGACGGGCTCTCCGTCGGGACCCGTCACCCGGAACTTCACCGAAGTACGGCCGGCAGCCAGGATCGCCGAGTCCAGGTCCAGCGTGTATCCGTGCTCCGAGACCATCAGCCCGCCGGGCAGCTTGCTAGCACCCCCGCCGTGGCCGGCGTGCCCGCTGGCTTTGCTGTCGGTGTTGTCGTGGCCGGCCTGCCCGTGGCCCGCGTTCGTGGTCATGTCATCTCCTGAGTGGTCGGTGTTCTGTGCGGTTCGGCCGATCGGCCCGGTGGCGTTGCCGACGCCGAACGCGACGGCGAGAACGGCAGCAAGAGCGGCGATGAATCCGCCGAGCTTGAGCGAGGTCTTCACGTGGAGGCTCCTTAGTCGGGACCCATACGGTCCTGGTGTCAGTAGTGGCTGTCCGTGTAGGCGATGCCGCGGGTCAGGAGCGGACCAAGCGGGCGATGGCGTCGGAGGCCTCTTTGATCTTCTCGTCGGCTTCCGTCCCACCCGCGGCCGCTGCCTGCACCAGACAGTGGTTGAGGTGCTCGTCAAGGAGCGCGAGGGACACCGACTGCAGAGCCTTCGTCACCGCAGACACCTGCGTGAGGATGTCGATGCAGTACTTCTCGTCCTCGACCATCTGCTGCAGGCCACGAACCTGGCCCTCGATGCGCCGCAGCCGCTTGAGGTAGTCGTCCTGGCGGTGCATATAGCCGCGCTCACCTTGGTGATCGTGACTTCCCATGGTCATTCCTCTGCTGCTCCAACGACATCTGTTCGACTGTCCGGAAACCATACCCCGGTATGGTATATTCCTGCTGTGCGAGAAACCATACCCCCCTAAGGTACGGATGTCCACCGCGACAGACCCACCGATAACGTAGAAGGAGCGCGCATGACCGACGACTCGGCACCCGAAGCCAACAGTCAGACCAAGCCCACAACGATCAAGACGGTCGACAACGGACCACTCCAGATCAAGGGTGCAGCGCAGCTCGTCGACCACGACGGCAACAGCTACGACACCGGCAAGACGATCTTCCTGTGCCGCTGTGGCGAATCCAGGAACAAGCCGTTCTGCGACGGCTCCCATGCCAAGGTTGGCTTCGTTGCTGGCCAGCGTGCGGACGCGGCAGAACAAGCACAAGACGCCTAGGTCGGTCCGCACCTCCACCTCTGGCCCGACAGCTGACTGCCGTCGGGCCAGAGGCGCGACACCAGCTCCCCAGGCTTGGCCATCACCGGTTCACTCTTGAACGAGGATCGCGTGGCCGCGCGGCTGCGGGGTGAGTCGAGACGGCTGGGACACGACTCCGACCTTCATTGGGTACCCGCGGTCCTGGCTGGCTTCCCTTGCGGTGCTGCGGCCTGCGAGGAGCTGCGTGCCGACCGCCTGACTGGGCCCGCCAGCGCTCCGGGACGAAGGGCATCGCCGGCGCCCGGGCCGATTCGCCGCGGGATGCACGGGCCGTGGCAATGGCCGGCGCCAAGACGAGCAGAGCCGTCGAGGCCACACAGATCCCTGTGATCAGCACGCCGACGGACGGGGCGAGCAGCGCCATCGCACTTCCGGCCATGAGCGGTCCGAGGAACTGCCCGCCGAGGAGGAAGCTGTTGGCGACGCCGAGATACCCGGCACGCTCGTGTTGGCCCGCCTTCTGCGAGGCATACAACATCAGTGACTGTGCCAGCGCGGCGAAGCAGAAGCCCTGAATGAACCGCAGCGGCACCAACGCTGGCAGCCAGCCGACAGCTGCCTGGATGAGCACTGTCCCGGCGGTGATGCCGCTCGCGATGGCCAGCGTGCGCAGCGGAAGACCGGTCTTGTCGTTGACCTTGCCCCACCACAGGGAGCCGACCAGGGTGCCGGCCCACATCACTGCATGGAGCCCGCCCACCCATGGCCCCGCGTGTTGGGGTTCGGCCACCAGTTCGGTGACGAAGTCGGCATAGATCGGGATCAAACCGTAGACGCCGAAGAAGGCGAGGAAACCCCCGGCCAAGGGAACCCAGCCGATCCGAGAGCACACGGACGCTAGAGATGCCCGGGCCGGTTCTGAGCCCGTGGACGGCTGCCGTGCAGCGTGCGGATTCCGCAGCCGGAGCGTGCAGACAGCCCCGAGCAGCAACGCCGCGACGGCGATCCCGATCAGCAGCGGCCGGAGATCACCGGTGGCCACCAGCGTGCCGCCGGCAACCGGACCAGCCAGGGCGCCAGCTGCCGTGGCGCTGTAGGAGCGACCCAGTGCGCGCCCACGGCCGCCCTCCGAGGCCGCAGACCCCACATACGCCGCGGCTGCCTCGACCACGCCTCCGAGCGTGCCCTGCACGACCCGTGCAGCCAGCAGGGCCAGTGGACTGCCGGCAACGGCCATCAGAGCCATCGCCAGACACAAGCCCACCAGGGCGCGGACCACCATCCACTTGGGACCGATGCGGTCGCCCAATCGGCCCCACAGCGGTGTGGTGATCGCCAGCGGGAGGGCGGGGGCCGCGATCGCGGCCCCCGCCCAGACCCCGACGGTGGCGTCGGAGGCGCCGAGCGATGCCATGTACAGCGGCATGATCGGCACCAGCGCCATCAGCCCGGCGGTGTTGACGAACTGGGAGATCCACAGCAGCCCCATGTCCGTCCGCCGCAGGGTCATGTACTCATTCATGCTCGAGTAGAGACATCCAGTCGCTGGCCGGACACACCGCCGACCGTGGAGACCATCTCGAGCCACTGGTCGTCATAGACCAGGTCGAGGTACCGCTCCCCCCGGTCCGGAAGCACCGTCAGGATGCGGCTGCCAGCGGGTGTGGTCGGCAGGAACTGCGTGATGGCTGCGATCACCGCCCCAGAGGAGCCACCACCGAGGACGCCCTCAGTGGCGACCAGGTGTCGACAGCCCAGGGCAGCTCGAGCATCGTCGATGTGGACCACCTGGTCGATCTCCTCGCGGCTGAGCAGCTCAGGCACCCGGCTCGCTCCATAGCCAGGGATCTCACGCGGACCAGGTGGCGTACCGAAGATCACCGATCCGACCGCATCAACGGCCACCACCTGCATAGCCGGGTACCGCTCCCGAAGCCGCCGGGCCAGTCCCAGGATCGAGCCCGTGGTGGACACGGCCGCCACCAGGTAGTCCACCGGGGCCTGGACCGCGTCGAGGACCTCTCGGCCCGTCGTCTCGTAGTAGGCGCGCCAGTTCAGGTCGTTGGCGTACTGGTTGACCCACACGCTGTCCGAGCTGGCATCGGCCAGCTCCTGAGCCCGGCGAACCCGGGTGTGCAGATAGCCGCCACTCTCGTCCCGCTCGGTCACCAGCTCCACGTCGGCGCCCACCGCCTCGAGGAGCCGAAGGTTGGTTGACGTGGTCTTAGGGTCCACCACCGCGGTGAAGGACAACCCAAAGAGTCCGGCCATCGTCGCCAGGGCGACCCCGAGATTTCCCGAGGTGCTCTCCACCAGCCGCATCCCGGGTCGCAGGTCGCCTGAGGCCAGTCCGGATTCGAGGATGAAGCGGGCAGGACGGTCCTTCATGCTGCCAGCGGGGTTGAGCATCTCGAGCTTGGCGATCACTTCCCGATCCGGGTCCGGGAAGCAGCGACCCAACCGCAGCAAGGGGGTTTCGCCGACGCACGTGATCAGGGAATCGTGGATGTTTTCGGGCATGCAGGAGTTCCTTCGTTCATGAAGTCGAAAGGTGCGTTGAGGGCTAGGAAGGTGTCGTCAGACGACGCCGGCTCCTAGACCCGCTGCACACCGAGTTCACGAACGAGATGGGGGGTCGACCGCGGCAGATCAGCGGGACCCTGTGCCCGGATCAGCGCCGCGGGGCGAGGGGTTACCCACAAGCACCCCAACGCCGGGGTCAACGTCGAGACAGCGACGCCAAGACGCGACTGAGTGATCTCGCCGCACTCGTACTCGCCATGAGGGTGCTCGACCTCGAGGACGTCCACGTCACTGACAGCGCCTGCATCACCGACCCCGGAGTCACCGTGACCGTGATGACCCGACTCTTGATCACTCCCGTCGACATGGACGGCCGACGGCGCTGGCGACTCAGCCACGGGCTCAGCGATGTCATGGTCGGCGCCTCCGTGGTGTCCGCTGTGCATGCTCAACAGATGCACCGCAAACACCATTGCGGCGACCAGGGCCACCACTCGTGGCCCGCTGCCAGAGAACAGGAAGCGACGAAAACTGGACGCGAACGCGGCGTCAGCCCGCGAGCCCATACGCCCCCTTGCGTCGTCATCGTCGGTGGTCCGGCGCAGCCAAATTAACAGCCGACCCTGAAGAAACTCTGACGCCACGACATGACTTGCGTCACTGGCCGTTGCCTAGGGCGTAGGTCCTCTGGCCGGACGCGCGTCAGCTCGGCGGATGCAGGTTCGAGGGGGACGCGGGGGGACGTGAGATGAGGAAACGGGCGAACGACATGCAAGAAACCCGGCCCTCACAGCCTTATTGTGGCTGTTCAGAACCGGGTTTCCATCGGTGGAGCTGAGGGGATTCGAACCCCTGGCCTTCTCTTGGTGCCTGGCGGCCTTCGTCGGGCGCCGAATCTCTCGAGACTCTTCGGCCAGCTTCGGAGAAACCTCCGTTTGACCTGGGCGAACATCCGTCATCGATGTCGATGTCGAGGTCCATATTACCTCGTCGCCTCGCCTGATCTCGGGGTCTCTCGAAGGGGTTTTCGCGGAGTATTCGCGGAGTTCAGGACCACGCCCGGGCCTCTGCCCGCCACTGCGCAGCGCCGGGGGAAGGTTCGGGCGCATCGGCGTGGCGGAACACGCCGCGCGAGAGCTCGATGGCATCACCGTCGTCCCGCCCGCGATATAGGTCCCGCGGATGCACTCCTGCCTGCAGGGCCGCTCGTGAACGTCACTGGAAGTGATTCCAGTCCCACCATGGATAAAATCCACTCACTCTCGCATGGAGAGTGAGTGGATTTTATCCATCGTTGCAGGCTCATGCAGACACCGCCAGGTGGCGGCTAGAAGTGGCGTGCCACGCTTGGGCGGGTCAGATGTAGCGGTCGATGAGGATGTCGATGCGTCGGTGGCGGGTCTGGGCGGCGATCCGGTCGATGCCGACGCCGGCCATGGCGGTGGTGGCGGTGGTGGCGTGTCCTGCGCGCAGCGAGTGAGCCGTGATGCGGCGGGTCCGCCCGCGGCGACGGCATAGCGCTTGATGACACGCGTGACGACGTTGCCGGAGATCGGTTGGAGCGGCGGAGCGCCGTTGCGCAAGCTGGTGGGTATTCGCGGAGTTCAGTCGTCGACTTCAGAACGGCCCGAGGCGGGGAAGAAGCTTCTTCATTGCGGCGACGATGCTTGTCGCATCGTCGAACGCTTGGCGCGTTTCGCCGCTGGTGAGCGGAACATCATCCAGGGACGGGTACTCGGTGTCGTGGCGGCGTAGCCGCATCGGCCCGAACGGGCGCACCACACCAGCGGCTCGGCCCAGCTGTGCCTGGATGGCCTGCTGCACGGCCTTGTGGGCGCCGAGTTCGGAGCGTGCGTACGGCCGGACTCCCTGTTTCGCGAGGATTGCGGTCATGGCCTTGCGGGTGGCGTCGTAGATCAGCGGGAACGCCGAGGTCGGGTGGACATCGATCAGCGGCTCGGCCGCTTCCAGATGCCCGTCGGCGTGGCTCATCAGCAGGTTGGCATGCTCGGCTGAAGGCGTGACACGCTCGAGGTCTCCGTGCTCGAGCATGGTGTCGATCTCGGCGTCACCTTGTGGCCAATGGCCCGGCGTGTGGGCTGGCTGGTCAGTCATCGCTGCCTCCGATCAGGTGGACTTGCGGACGGGAGGAGACGGTCGTCTTGAACGAACCATCGTCGGCGTCCCACACCTGCGGCGAGACCACCCTGTAGTTCACCTCGCGGCGCAGCGTTCGCTCAACGGCTTCGATCGCGGCGTACAACTCGTCGCGGTCAGGGGTGCCGATGACGATCATGTCGATGTCGTCTGGCACGGCCCCTGGTCGCTGCCGATATCGAGCAGCCCAGGAACCATGGATGAACGCCTCGTTGATCCCGTCCACGGGCGTCAATGCCTCCCGCAAGAGCCCGACCGGGCCGAACGTGAGCGCCATGACCTCGGCGAGAGGGCGGTAGAGCGGATGATCGATGGTGGGCGTGACCACTCGGTTGCGCCCCCGGGCGCTACTGGTCACCAGACCCGCCTCCTGCAGCCGATCCACCTCACGCTTGACCGTCGGGACCGTCGTGCCCACCGCTTCCGCGATCTCCGACAGACTCGACGGATTGTCAGGGTGGAGCAAGACCCACGCCAGGACCTCGCCCTGCAGCCGCGAGCGCAGCAGCGGCAGGAGCATCGGGCTCGACGTTTTCATAAAAACGACAATATCGTACGTTTTAGGAAATCGAATCCCCACCGGACCGCACACGCCGTGCCGCCAGCGTCGCTGGCTTTACCTGGATCGATTCCATTCACTCTCGACGCCCGCATGTATGGCATTGATCCAGCATGCCCTGGCCCGACGATGGGTCCGTCAGGGTTGGTCGTCGCGGCGCCGGGAGTCTGACCCGTCCACGCGGTGGGCGTCGATCGCGCCGAGGTGAGCAAGGAACTCATCGGCGTTGTCATGTACGTCCAACTCGCCGGCTGCGACGTAGGCGTCGACCTCCTGCTCGCGCTTCTGCCAGGCCTGCATCCAGAACCACTTCTGGTCTGCTGGGATCGAATGGGGTCCATGTTTCTTCGGCGGTCATCTCCGGCTCCCTTCTCATCCAGTGTCACACGCGGGCCCGCCGCCCCCAGAAGGGTCCGGCCTACCGAGAGGTGTTCGGTGATTGCCGGGCTCCCGAACATGCACGGGCTACAGCCCGAGGGCGCTGCTGGAGGTGGCGTGGAGTGCGTGGGCGGGTCGGATGTAGCGGTCGATGAGGATGTCGATGCGTCGGTGGCGGGTCTGGGCGGCGATCCGGTCGATGCCGACACCGGCCATGGCGGCGGTGGTGGCGTGTCCTGCGCGCAGTGAGTGAGCCGTGATGCGGCCGGTCAGCCCGGCGGCGACGGCATAGCGCTTGACGACACTCGTGACGACGTTGCCGGAGATCGGTTGGAGCGGCGGAGCGCCGTTGCGGAAGCTGGTGAAGACCGGGCCCTGCCCGGGTCCTCGATGGGCGAGCCAGGCGTCGAGCGCCGTGATCGGGTCGGTGTCGCGGTGGCGGCCCGGTGCGATCCCGACGACCTGCCCGCGAGCATCGGGGTCGGTCTTCGAGCGGCGCAGGCGGAGCAACAGTCCACCGGGCTTGGGTTCGAGGTCGGCGAGGGTGAGGTTCGCGAGCTCGGAGCGGCGCAGCGCGCCGGCGAAGCCGAGCAGGATGACCGCGGCGTCTCGCGCACCAACCGGGCTGTCACGGTCGATGGCGGCGAGGAGCTGGCCGATCTCTTCGGGGCCGACTGGATGGGCGGGGCGGCGTGGCGCGGTCCCAAGGATGCGGTGCAGGCCGCGGCGTACCTGGCGAACGGCTACGGTCGCGGTGGGATCGGTCAGGTCGCGACAGCGGTGGTGGTAGCCGATCGCGGAGCAAGCCAGGTCGACAGTCGCGGCCGAGAGCCCGTCAGCGGCTGTCTCGGCGAGGTAGGCGCACACCGCGACCGGGTCGGCGCCCCGACGGCCGGCGCCGGGACCCTCCTCGCCAAGCGGAGCGATGCCGCGGTGCGTGCACCAGCGTTCCCATCGGCGCCAGGCGGAGGCGTAGACGGTTCGGGTGGTCGCAGCGTGGGTGGGCGGTGATCGCGGCGGTGATCCGCTCGACGTCCTCCGCGGTGAGCGGCGTACCGCGGTGAGGATAGGAGTCGATGAGCACTGGAGACGTTGAGTTCATCGCGCGGTTCTACCCACGCAACCCGACGCATCCGGCCTCAGCGCGAGCGCGCTGGCCCACCGAGCGGGTGCTGGCGTGAAAAGTGCGAGTACTTGCGGGGCGAAAGCGGCGGTGCGCCGACACCGGGCGGGGATGGTTCTGCGAATTCAGGTGCCCGCCGGCAACAGCGGTCCCGCGTCCAACGCGGCCCTGCGCGCCACGAGGTTTCGCCGAGACAAGCCCGGGCGATGTCGCCGATGAGGCACGGGGCACGCGCGTCGTGCTCTACAGGTATTTCGACTCCAAGGCAGAGCTGTGTCGGACCATCCTGGATCGGGCGCGTGAGCGGCTGGCCGAACACGTGGGCACCGATGACTTCGAGGACGATGCGATTCCCGCGCTGCTCGATGCAGCCGCCGAGGGTCTCGATGCTTTCGCCTGCTGTTTCGCTCCGCCAACCGCGAACGCGAGTTCCGAGGTCTGACCGACAGTCTCAGGCAGCGATGTGACTACCGGGATGGTCGTGGCCCATCGCGGCTATGGTGGCCGTGCCTCGATGTGATTCGGGCGAAGCAGCAGTATGAGATGCCGCCTGCAGCGGAAACCATGGCCGACTGTGCCAACAGTTGAGCGATCAGTCCAACCCGGTCTCGCTGCGACAAGAACCGCTAGAAACGTCGGCGGCGAGCGTTTCTACGTGAACAACTCGCCAGACGTCCCTGCTACGGACGGTCGCGACGACTCCATCTGAAGTACACGAGCGCCAGATAAGGCCTGTGTCTCGTCGGGCTGGAACGACCCCGGCGGCGGGGTGACACCGTTCTCGCGGCACCAGGCGCCCGGCGGACGCTGGTACTTGCGAGGAATGCCGTTGGACGGCTCGAGCTGCATCGGGATCGGCGGCAGCGGCGGCAGGCCCATGTCCTTCTCGGCGGCCAGCTCGTCGGCGTCCTTCTCCTCCGACATGCCGATCGGGCCGATCGTCTGGGCGTTGAGGAACTGCCGCACCACCGGCTCCTCGGAGCTCAGCAGCATCTCGCGGGGTCCGTACATGGCCAGGTGCTTGTGGTAGAGCAGGCCGATGTTGTCCGGCACCGTACGCGTCGAGTTGATGTCGTGGGTGACGATCAGGAAGGTCGCGTCGATCTGCGCGTTCAGGTCGATGAAGAGCTGGTTGATGAACGCCGTACGCACCGGGTCCAGACCGGAGTCGGGCTCGTCGATCAGCAGGATCTCGGGGTCGAGGACCAGAGCGCGCGCCAGACCGGCACGCTTGCGCATACCACCGGAGATCTCACCGGGAAGCTTGTTCTCGGCGCCGATGAGACCGACCAGGTCCATCTTCTCCATGACGATGTTGCGAATCTCGGACTCGCTCTTCTTCGTGTGCTCACGAAGGGGGAACGCGACGTTGTCGAACAGGTCCATCGAACCGAACATGGCGCCGTCCTGGAACAGCACGCCGAACAGCTTGCGGACCTCGTAGAGGTCTCGCTCCGAACAGCTGGCGATGTCGACGCCCTCGATGACCACCGAGCCCGTGTCGGGCTTGATCAGACCGATCAGCGTCTTCAGGAGCACGGACTTACCCGTGCCGGACGGCCCGAGCATCACGCTGATCTCGCCCGCAGGCAGCGTCAGCGTGACATCCTTCCAGATGAGCTGCTTACCAAAGCTCTTGGTCAGCCCTTCGATCTTTACGTCTACACCCATACCAATGCCTCCACTCGCGGGTTGTCGTCCGGTCAGCGGGGCGTGAGCCCAGCCACCTTCCAGCCGTTGCCGACCCTTTGCATCTTCACCTCGACGCGCGATGCACTGACGCTGGGCTCGGCTCCAGGCGCGATCGTGGTCTGCGTGATGAAGACCAGGACCGTGACCCGCGGCCCGGCGACCTCGACGACGCCTGCCCCGGAGAGGGTCGCCTTCGTGGAGATCTGTTTCTGGGTCGCTGCCTTGGCGACAGGGCCTTCGAGCAGCTTGGTGTAGTCGGTGCGAAACCGGCCGGTGGTCTGGTTCTTGGACCGGTCGAGGTCTGCTTCGAGCGTGCGGTGGTCGTAGCTCAGCAGGACGGGCACCCGGCTCTTGGCCGTGGCGAGCGCATCGGTTCGGTCCCGAGCGCGGTCCGAGGCGTGACCGGCGAGCGCGGCGAAGGTTATCGCCGCGGCCAGTCCGACGATCACGAGCAGCACGACCGCCCAGCGCAGCAGTCTTCCCCCCAGGTCGAGCCGGAGCCGACCGGATTCGGGCGGTCGCGACTTGTCCACGTGCTCGTCCACCTCGGTCTCTTCTGAGAGGGCTGTTGGCATCTCGGTCTCATCGATGGTCACGGGATGAACTCCAGTCCGGATACGAGCCAGCGGCCCTCGACGTTCCGCATCTCGACCTTGACCCGGTAGTCACGTTGCTGTGGTGCCTTCGTGCCCGAGTTCGACACCGTGCCGGTCGCCGCGATGTACACCGTCGCCTGCTCGTCGGTCGAGCGCGCCACACCGGCCGAGACGACCTCGCCCTCGGCGTCGACCTTGTTGGCCTTCAGCGCCTTCTGCAGCGCACTTGCCTGCTGCTTCAGGTCGCTGCGGAAGGAGGCGGTCGCGCCGTCGAGAAGGGACTCGAAGGCCGCCTCCGAGTCCTCTGCGCTGACCGAGATCAGTCGGGTGACCTCGGTGGAAGCCGCCGAGACGGCCGCCGCTCGCTGATGCTCCGCGCTTACGTCCTCGCGCCAGGACCAAGCGCGCTGCCCGGCGAACACGAGCAGCCCGATGCCTAGCACCAGCAGGAGCACGAAGGTCCTTGTGGAGAGTCTGGACATCGTCACCACAGCCCGACCGGCTCGAGGAACAACTGCTTCCAGGAGTTGTCCTCAGATGCGTCCGTCGTCCCCGTCGACGACGGCTCACCTGCCGGAGCCTTTGGCGCGTTCGGATCGTCGCCCTCGGGCCAGCGCCCCTTGCCGAACTCCAGCCCGCACGAGGAGGGTAGATGGCCCCGCGCGCTGGAATTCGGACACGGCTGGTTGCGAGCGCCCCGCACCGAAGACGGGTCGCTGGGCGCGGTCTCGCAGTGCGCGAGCGGGTCGACCTTGCGTACGTTCTCTTCGGACGGGCTGCGTCGATCGTCGGTGGACAGGTATCCCGTCGTGCATGACGGTGGATTGTTGACGCCTGCGCGTAGGTCCAGCTTCACGTCGCCCTCCTTCGCCCGCGGATTGACCGTCTGTTGAAGTCGTCCGATCGTGGCGGGGTACACGACCAGGGTCTGCTGAAGCTGCGGAAGATAGGTGTTGAGCACCTCGCCGTTGACCATCAAGTTGTCCAAGAGCATCGGCAGCGTGGTCTGGAGGTCATCAACTGTCGCGGCGGTGCTGTCCAGACCCGTACGCCCGTCGCGGAGCAGCGAGCGCAGGTCGGCGTCGTTCGCCGCGAGCTCCTTGGTGAGCGCGCGGAGCGACGACATCGACGACACGGTCTGCGGCGCCATCTCCTGCTGGGTGGCGAGCACCGGCTCCAGGGCGCGGATCAGCTCGGTCGTCGAGGTGACCTCCTGCTGGGCTGTGTCCAAGAGCGTGCTGGATTCCTCGATCAGCCGGCCGACGTCCTCGCTGCTCGACCCGAGGCCGGTGTCGACCTGATCCAGTACGTTGCGTGTCTGTCGCTGCGGCACGGACTCAAGCAGGTGGTTGACGGCATCCAGGACGGGCGCGATCTGGGGCATGTCGACGGTGCGTGAAGTTGGTAGCACGTCCCCGGCGCTCAAGGCCGCCTTGGTGGTCGACGGCGAGACCAGGGAGACGTACTGCTCCCCCACCGCGGAGGTGCTGTGGAGCTCAGCGTCAACGTTGCCGGGGATCCTGGTGCCATCATCGAGACGAAGAGTGGCGACGGCTGCTCGCGGGGTCACCTCAAGGTCGGTCACCTGCCCGACCTTGACGCCCCGATAGGTGACCAGGGCGCTCTCGTAGAGCCCGCTGGCATCTTTGAACTCGGCGGTGACCTGGTAGACCCCGATGCCGAGCATCGCCGGGACTCTCGCATAGGTGAAGACCATCAGCCCGAGCGCGAGAGCCGTCAGGCAGGCGAAGACGCCCAACTGCCGCTTCACCAGTCTCGTCAGCAGCATCAGCAGCCCCCCAGGTTCGCCATCAGGCAGCCGCTGTCGTCGGACGTGCTCGGGATGGGTGTCGACGTGGGGGCGGCGCCAACGGGAGGCAGGCCGGTCGGCCCGAATCCGGTGAGCCAGGTTTCGGTGAGGCTCGAGCCGCGGAGGTCGAGCGTCGCGAAGAGGTTGGCGTAGTCGCCACGCAGCGCGTTGGTCGTGGTCATCGCGGGGAACGGGATGGTCAGAGCGAGCTTGAGCGCCTCGGGGATGGAGTCGCCGACCTTGCCGAGGCTGGTCAGGATGGGCCGCAGGGCGTCCAGGTTCGTGAGGAGAGCCGTACGGCTGGCCCGGATGACCTTGGTCGCCCGATCTCCGGTCTCGCCGGTCCGGGTGACAGCGCGGACGAGGCTCTCCCGCTCCTCCTCGAGCGCACGCAGCCCCGGAGCGATATCGTCGATCGCGTTCGCCAGGACCGTCCGGTCCTTAGCGAGGCCGGCGGAGAGCCGGTCGAGCGCCTCGAGCGCCTGCACGATCTCACTCTTGTTATCGTCGAGCACCGCGAGCAGCTCGTTGGTCCGTCGCACCAGGTTGCGGGTGTCGGGGACCCGGTCGTCCAGCGCGGTCGCCAGCTCGGAGGTGATGGTCTCGATCTGCGACAACCCGCCGTTGTTGAGCAGTAGCGCCACCGCGCCGAGGACCTGCTCGGTGGCCGGGTAGGTACCGGTCTGGGTGACCGGAACCCGGGCGCCGTGCTGCAGTATCTCGGTCCGCTCCGCCGCTGCCGCGATGCTGTCGGCGCTGCTCGGTGTCGGGGCTGGCCCGGGCGCGCTGACGTCGATGTACTGGGCGCCGAGCAGGGTCTTCTGTCCGATCGCGAAGGTGGCATCGGCCGGGACGCGGGCAGATTTCATCAGCCGGAGCCGGACCTTTGCCTGCCAGTCCGAGACGCTGATGCCGGCGACGGTGCCGATGACGACGTTGTCCATCTGCACGGCGGAGTTCGGCACCAGGTTCGCGACCTCGTCGAAGGTGACGGTGACGGTGTAGCCGTCCCCGCCGACGCCGGGCTGGCCGGGAAGTGTGTGATCGTTCGGCTGGAGGCTCGTGCAGCCGGTCAGGCCGACCACGATTGCGGCCATGGTGGCCAGGATCTGTGTCTTCATCGGTCGCCTCCGAGGTCGGTGCCGAGCAGGCCGGGCAAGAGGGGTTGTACCCCGTCGAGGCCCGAGCCCAGGTCAGGGAGCGGTGTCGGCGGTCGCCCCGGGTCGGCCGGTGGGTCCATCTCTGGCTGCCCCGTGCCTGGCCCCGTCGCGCCTGGCCCGGTCGTGCCTTGCTGGGCGGTCTTGATCAGGTCGACAAGCGGCGCGAGCGCATCACGGCACTGCTGTGCCGTGCCGCCGGCACCGAGCACGGCGCCGCAGACGAGCTGGGCGGCGTCGTTGAGCCCGGTCAGTGAGGCCCGGCCGGTGATTGCCTGCTTGTCGATGACGTTGAAGAGATCGATCAAGGCCGTCGGAGCCATGTGCAGGATCGCCGCCAGCTGGTTGGATCGGTCCGCGAGGGCAGCGCTGAGCAGGTTCAGGTCGCGTACGGAGTTCTTGATCCTGCCGCGGTTGTCGTGGGTGAGCTCACCCGTCGCCACCAGTGCCGCGGAGAGCTCCTCGATCGCCTTGGTGAGCTCGCGCCGGTTGGCGGCCAACACCGCGGAGACCTCGCTGAGCTGCTCGGTGAACCCGGCCACGGCGGCATCGTTGACAGCGAGGTTCTTGGTGAAGCTGTTCAGGTTGGAGACGGTCGTGAACATGTCGGCGCGCCCGTCCGAGAGGGTCGCGGTGGCGCTGCGGAGCCCCTCAACTGCCTCGCTCAGTTGCTCGGCGTTGCCGTTGCGGAGGTTGGCGTCCAGGGTCTCGATGGCGGTCCGGAGCGGCTGCTTGCCGGAGCCATCGGGAGCGAGCGCGGTGGCGAGGTCGGTGAGCTGCTTCTTGACCTCGTCGAACGAGACCGGCACCGCGGTGCGGTCCAGCTGGATCTGGCCACCGTCGGGCATCGCCGGGCCGTCGGTGTAGGCCGGTGAGAGCTGGACGAACCGTCCGCTGACCAGGCTCGGGGAGACGATCGCGGCGTTGGCCTCGGCCGGAATCCGCTGCCCGCCCTCGACCTCGATCCTCACATGTACGCCGTCGTCTTGCGGATCGACCTCGGTGACCCGGCCGACGGCGACGCCGAGGACCTTGACGTCGTCGCCCTCGTAGAGCCCGTCGGCGTTGCTGAAGACCGCGGTCAGCACCGTCGAGCGGGTGTCCTTGACCGTGTAGTAGCCGCCCGTGGCGAGGAGCAGTAGCGCGAGCCCGATCAGGACACGGCGCAGCAGGAGACTGGAGGAGTTGGTCATTTCACGACCCCCGAGACGATCGGCACCAGCGTGCCTGGCGAGGTGAGGTTCTGGATGTACGCGTCGAACCACGGTCCGGTCGAGATGGCCTCCCCGAACCCGGTGACGTACCCGCGTAGGCCGGTGATGGCGTCCTGGAGAGCCGCCTTGTTCCGGTTGAGCAGAGTGACCACCGCATCGAGCTGGTCCAGTGCCGGGCCGAGGGTGGCCCGGTTGTCGTCGACGAGTCCACGCAGCTGCGTGGAGAGGTCCTGCACGCTGCTAAGCAGGCTCACTACGACGGCCTGGCGAGCGTTGAGCTGCTGGAGCAGCGACTGTCCGGAGACAAGTAGGGTCTCGATCTGCTCGTTGCGACTGGCGAGGACGCCCGAGACCCGTGAGGCGCGGGCGAGCAGGGCGCGAAGTTGGTCGTCGTTCTGTTCGACGGCGGCGGTGAGCTCAGTGACACCTCGCAGAGCGGGCCCGACGTCGTCGTGGGTTCCGCTCAGAGCCGCGCTGGCCTGGTCGAGCGCGCCGGCCAGCTGTGCCTTGTCGATGTCCGCCGTGGTCGTCGTCAGTTCGTTCAGCGTGGCGGTGAGGTTGTAGGGCGAGGACGTCCGGGAGGTCGGGATCGTGTCACCGGCACTCAGCCGCCCGCTGCCGGAGGGGACGAGCTCGACGGCGGCCCGGCCGAGGAGCGTGACCGTGATGATGCGTGCCTCGGTCTTGCCGCCGAGGTCGACATCACCTTCGGTGACGACCAAGTCGGCGACGACCTCGTCGCCATCGAGACGGACGTCACGAACCTTGCCCACCTGGGCGCCGGAGACCATCACGGCATCTCCACCTTTGAGGCCACCGGCCTCGGTGAAGGCGGCGTGGATGATGTCACCGTTGCCCACGAGCGGGAGCTTGTTGTAGTTGAGGCTGGCGGTGACCACCAGGGCGATCGCCATGGTGCCGATCAGGCCTCGGGCGGCGTTCTGGGAGGGCGTACGGACGCTCATCGTTTGCACCTCTGCGTGTCGGACATGATCCAGGGAGTCGTGATGGTGGCCTCGGTCTGGATCCGGACCCCACACAGGAAGAAGTTGAAGTAGTTGCCGTACGAGGCGGTGTTCTGGATCGCCGCGTAGTGGTTCGGCAGCTTCTGCAGGACCTGCTGAAGAGTGGCCTGCTCCTGGTTGATGCCGTTCGCCGTCTTGGTGAGCTGAGTAAGGTCGGCCGCCAGGTCTTCCCTGCCCGCCTCGACCAGTGACGCCGCGTCACGGGCGAACCGGTCGGTCTGCGCCGCTGCATCGAGGATCTGGGTGTCCTGCTGCTCGAGACCGTCGAGAAGCTTGCTGAACTGGTCGATGAGCGCCTGGATGGTCTCGCGCTTGTCATCGAGGGTGCCGACGACAGTGTTGAGGTTGCGGATCACCTCCCCGATCAGCTCCTGGCGGTTCCCGAGCGTCGTGGTGAGCGAGGCCGCCCGCTGCACCAGCGTGGAGATGGCGGAGCTCTGCCCTTGGAGGATCTTGATCAGGTCACCGGAGAAGGCGTTGATCTGCGCCGGGGCAAGGCCCGCGAAGAGCGGCTTGAACCCGTTGAGCAGCAGGTCGAGGTCGAGGGCCGGCCTGGTCTGGGATATTGGGATGGTGTCGCCGGCCTTGATCGGTCTGGCGTCCGGGTCGGGCCGGCTGAGTTGGACGATCCGGTCGCCGATGAGGTTCCGGTACTGCACCGTGGCCTCGGTCGAGGCGTTGAGCTTCTGGTCCCGCGGGACGTCAAAGGAGACGCGCACGGTCGCGTCGCGCTGGACTGCCAGGGCCGTGACCTTGCCGACGTCCACGCCGGCGATCCGGACCGAGTCGCCCTTTTGGAGACCCGACACGTTGGCGAAGACGGCATCGTACGTAACCCGGTCGCCGGGGCGATGCGCGGCCGTCACCACACCGACCCAGTAGGTGAACAGCGCCGCGACCACCAAGAAGATTCCGAACTTGATCAGGTCGGAACGCTCCCGGCGCCGAAGTTTACTGTTGCTGGTCACTGTTTACCTCCTGCGGCGTTGGCGCCACCGGCCAGCAGGCCGAGCAGCGTGGTGAGCGTGTTCTCCTGGACCGTGGGCTGCTTGCCCGCGTAGGGGTTGGCGCCGGTTGCGAAGGTCGGCACCGCAGCCTGTGCCTCCTCCTCGGTGACGTACGGAAGCCCGTAGCACTCGGGAGACCTGGTGTCGCCGATCTTCGGCAGGTTGCGCTCGTACGTGTATGGATCGCGACCCGGGACGATGCGGGTGATCGTGGTGATTCCCGGATGTGTGCCGCCGACGGCGGCCTCGGCGAGCTTGTTGGCCGAGGCGAGGCCGAGGATCGTGCACGGGAGCTCCGGCGAGTAGCGCTCGACTACGTCAGCGACCGGGGCGGTCAGCTTCAACGTGGTGGTCAGCCGCCTACCCGAGCTGTCCAGCAGCTGGCTCGCGCTGTTGTCGAAGGAGTACAGGCTGACCTCGAAGGCGTGCAGCGACTTCTGCTGGGTGGTCAGGGTCCTGCTGGTCACCGCAGCCTTGTCGGCCAGGGCCACCAGGTCGGGCCGCGCGGTGTCGTAGGTCTGAGCGACGCTCGCGCCCGACCTGATGTCGCTGGTGAGGGTGCTCAGATAGGGGTTGAACGAGGTGAGGTAGCCGTTGGTCTGGGTGATCAGGAGCCCGATGTCCTCGCCGCGCTGGTCGACCGCCTGCGAGACGGCGGTGAGCGCGGCCGCGACCTCGGCAGGCTTGGCCGTGTCCAGTACCTGAGTGAGGTTCTCGAACGCCTCGTCGACCTCGACCGTGACCCGGTCGGCGTCGATCGTGGACCCGGCCTGGATCCGCTCGGCGCCCGGCTCACCGGGGTTGAGCTGGATGTACTTTGCTCCGAACGCTGTCGGCGGGACGATCTCGGCGGTGGTGTCGCTGGAGATCTGATTGAGCTCGTCCTGGTCGATTTCGAGCTGGATCGAGACCCCGTCGCCGGCGTCATGGTCGACCGAACCGACCCGGCCGATCACCACACCTCGGAGTTTGACCGCTGCCCCCGGGGCCAAAGTCAGACCGGCCCGGTCGGAGGAGACGGTGAGCGGGACGGTGGAGCGGAAGACGCCCTCATAGCTGGCGACGGTGCCGACGATCAGCGCGAGGATCAGCGCGATGAAGGTGAGGCCGTACGTGACGTGACGATCAACCATGCCCGATCACCCCGCGATGTGGACCGACGGACCGCCCCAGATGGCGATGCCGAAGATCAGGTCGACGAACATGATGGCGATGAGGGCCGACCGCACGGCGCGGCCGACGGCACGGCCGACGCCGGCGGGTCCGCCCGCGGCCTTGAATCCGTGGTAGCAGCACACCGAGACCACGACCAGCGCCATGATCGTGACCTTCAACATGGACAGGAACAGGTCGCCGGGGATCAGGAAGGTGTCGAAGTAGTGCTGGTAGGTACCCGGTGCCTCGTCGTAGCCGACGGTCACCACGAGCCGGGTCGCCAGCCAGCACATCATCACCGCGATGGCGTACAGCGGGATGACCGCGATGAGCCCGGCCATGATCCGGGTGGTGACCAGGTAGGGCACCGGCGGCACCGCCATCACCTCGAGCGCATCGATCTCTTCTGAGACCCGCATCGCGCCGATCTGGGCGGTGAAGCCCGCGCCGACGGTCGCGGTGAGCGCGATCCCGGCGATGATCGGAGCCACCTCGCGGGTGTTGAAGTACGCCGAGAAGAATCCCGACAGCGCGGAGACGCCGATGTTGTCGAAGGAGGTGTACGCCTGCAGGCCGACCTCGATGCCCGACGCCGCGGTGAGAAACCCGATCACGAGAACGGTCCCGCCGATCAGTGCCAAGGCCCCGGTTCCCATCGCGACCTCGGCCAGGAGCCGGACGACTTCCTTGCGGTAGCGGTGGAAGGCATGAGGGACGTGGGAGTAGGCGCGTGCATGGAAGGCGAGCTGCTCGCCGAGCTCGCGGAGTGCTGATGCGTTGACCGCCATCTCAGGCTCCCAACTTGAACTGGAGGAACAGGGTGCTGATCACGCTGTTGGCGGCGAACAGAAGCATGAACGCGAACACGACTGTCTGGTTCACCGCTTCCCCGACGCCCTTGGGGCCGCCCTTGGCGTTGAGGCCCAGGTAGCAGGCAGTCAACCCGGCCAGCAGTCCGAAGATCGCGGCTTTCGCCTCAGCTGCGATGAAGTCTGACAAGCCCACGAGAAGGGTGAGGTCGTTGAGGTAGAGCCCTGGGGTCGCGCCCTGCAGCACCACCGAGAAGAAGTAGCCGCCGACCAGGCCGACGACGGTCACCAGTCCGTTGAGGGCGATGCCCACCAGGGTCGAGGCGGCCACGCGCGGCACGACGAGCCGGTGGATCGGGTCGATCCCGAGCGTGGTCATCGCGTCGATCTCCTCGCGGATCTTGCGGGAGCCCAGGTCCGCGCAGATCGCGGTCGCCCCGGCACCGGCGACGACCAGGACGCTGACGATCGGACCGATCTCACGGACGACGGCGACGGCGGCCCCGGCCCCGGCGAGGTCGACCGCGCCGATCTCGATCAGGAGCTGGTTGACCTGGAAGATGATGACGACGCAGAACGGGATCGCGACCAGGAGCGCGGGCCAGAACGAGACGGTCGTGATGAACCAGGCCTGGGAGACGAACTCGCGGAACTGGAAGCTGTGCGTGAACCCCTTGCGGAAGACCGAGACGACGAAAGCGTAGAAGTCGCCGAAGGACGCCAGAGCCTTGAAGAGGGCGTTCGACTGGAGCGCCTCGGCGGCGATCCGCTGACGCTCGGGCGTCATGCCGCGGGGACCGGACGGCTCCATCCGGTCTGTCTGGGTGGCCGTCATGAAGCGGCCCGACCGTTGATCTCGACCACCGGAAGCCGCAACGCGGCCGGCGCCTCGGCCGGCACCATCGGCTGCTTCGGGCCGACCGGCGCGATCCGCTCGTATGCGGCACCGAGCGGCGGGCGCAGGTCGGTCTCGCCCTTGTTCGGCCACAAGGACATGGCGCGCTCGGCCTGCGCGGTGATGGTCAGGCTCGGGTTCACGCCGAGGTTGGCGGAGATCGTCGAGCCGTCGGTGATGTGCAGCCCAGGGTGGCCGTGGACGCGGTGGTAGGGGTCGACGACGCCGCTCTCGGCGCTGTCCCCGATGACGCAGCCACCAAGGAAGTGGGCCGTCATCGGGATGTTGAAGATCTCGCCGATGCTCGAGAACGGCCGGCCGTCGATCTTCTCGCTGATGCTGCGGATCGCCTGGTTGGCGACCGGGATCCAGGTCGGGTTCGGCTCGCCGTGGCCCTGCTTCGAGGACAGCCGCAGCGCCCCGCGACCGAAGCGCCGCTTCTTGCCGAAGACGGTGATCGAGTTGTCGCTGGTCTGCATGACCAAGGCGATGACCGTACGCTCCGCCCAGGTGCGGATCCCCAGGTAGTGACCGAGGAACTGGACGGGGTGGCGCAGGATCTGGCCGATCCACTTCAGCGCCCTGGGCACCCGGCCGCCGCCGTCGGTCATGACGGTGGTGAGCAACCCCATGAACCCGGAGCCGGCGCCGTAGCGCACCGGCTCGATGTGGGTGTGGTCGTTGGGGTGGATCGAGCTGGTGATGGCGACGCCGCGGTTGAGGTCGCCGTCGATCCGGGCTCCGGGCCGCATGCTCGCGGTGCACAGCGCTTCGGAGTTCGTGCGGGTCAGCTCACCGAGCCGGTCCGAGAGGCCGGGTAGGAGCCCGCGCTGCTTCATGGTGTGCAGCAGCTCCTGCGTACCCCAGGTGCCGGCAGCGATGATGACCTGGTCGGCCGTGATCGTGTGCGCGGTGCGGCGGCGCGAGCCGCCCGACTCGTGAACCGCGATGCGGTAGCCGCAGTCGTACGGGGTGATGCTGTCGACGGTGGTGAGCTCCCGCACCTCGGCACCACCCCGCTCGGCGAGATGGAGGTAGTTCTTCAGCAGCGTGTTCTTCGCGTTGTGCCGACATCCGGTCATGCACTCGCCGCACTCCAGACAACCGGTGCGGTCGGGGCCGACCCCGCCGAAGTACGGGTCGGCGACCGTTACGCCCGGCTCCAACGTGTCACCGCGACCGAAGAAGACCCCGACCGGCGCGGGACCGTAGGTGTCGGCCACGCCGAGCTCGGCGGCGACCTCGCCCATGATCTCGTCGGGCCGGGTGGTCGTCGGGTTGGGCCGGACCCCGAGCATGCGTTTTGCCTGGTCGTAGTAGGGAGCCAGCTCGTCGCGCCAGTCGGTGATGTGGGACCACTGAGCGTCGCGGTAGAACGCGTCCGAGCGCGGCTCGTAGAGCGTGTTCGCGTACACCAGCGACCCACCGCCCACGCCGGCGCCGGCCAGCACGACCACGTCGCGGAGGAGCCGGATGCGCTGGATCCCGAAGCAGCCGATCCGAGGCGCGAACAGGAACCTCCGGGCATCCCAGGAGGTCGCCGCGAAGTCCTCGTCGCGGAACCGGCGACCGGCCTCGAGCACCAGCACCCGGTAGCCCTTCTCGACCAGTCGCAGAGCGGCGACCGAGCCGCCGAAGCCGGAGCCGACCACGACGACGTCGTAGACCTGTTCAGGGCTCGATGCGTTCACCGGAACATCACTTTCAGTCCTTTGGAAACGTGTCACCCGTCACATGACTGGGCTTGCGAAGTTCAACACCGGGCTCGCGGAGACCTCTTGTAGGCAGCACCAAATATGGGCGCCCGGACTGTGCAACACGACAACCGCTCCATGCCTTTCCGCAAACTAGGCCGTGCCGCAGCACTGACGCGATCACGACGTGGCCGGGGTCACAAATTGGGCTAGCCTGGCAAGCCAGCGCTACCCAATCCGGGAGGGATTTCAGTTGTCCATCGATGCTCTTCCCGCCGATTTCGCCACCTGGCTCCCCCGGTTCGTCGCCGACGAATTGCGCCCGGAGATGGTCGAACGGTGGGTCACCCGGACCAGCAGCGCGATCCGGCGCGAGTTGCCCGAACTCGCCTCGGCGCCGGATTTTTTCGCGCTCCTGGAGGACGCCGTCAGGGAGCACTGGCTTGCTTTCCTAGCGGCCTTCGGCCAACCCGATTTCCACGCCCACCTGCCTAAAGCGGGCAGTCAATTGGCTCGTGAGGTCGCCGGCCGTCAACTGCCGCTGGAGCTTCTGATCAAGATGTACAGAGTGGCTCAGCAGGAGTCATGGCACTACGTCACCGGCGTCGTCAACGCACTGCCGACCGACCAGATCGACCATGCTGCGCTGCTCATTTTCTTCTGGGGCCGCGCGAGCTCATGGATCGACGGAGCGATCACAGACTCCACCGAGATCTTCCATGCCGAGAGTTCCCGCCGCACCAAGGGCGTGGCGGCGAGGCAGTACGAAGTCGTGAAGGCCCTCTTGGCTAACGAGCCCACCGACCCCCGGCGCGCCTCGGCCGCTCTGGGCGGCTATCCGATGTCGGTGAGGCACACCGCCTTGATCCTGGAGACCGCCGACGCTTATGCCATCGACGGGCTCGAACGTATCGTCCACGAGGTAGCGAGCCTACTCGGCGGGAGTAGTCCTCTTGTAGTCCACCCCGGCGGCCGTCAACTGTGGGCCTGGATCGGCACGCGTGACCAGCCGGATCTAGGCGGTCTCGAGAACCTCGCCCCCGACCTGGTGAGCATCAGCGCAGCACTGTACGCCGGCACACCCGCCCCCGGCCAGGCGGGGTTCGTCAGCAGCCACGATGATGCCCGACGCACCCTTGAGGCCGCCACGAGTGGCGGTGGATCAGCAGCTGTCATGCGCTACGAGCAGATCGAGCTCCTTGCGCTGCTCGGCTGCAGTCCCGAGGTCGACCGGTTCGTCGATCGTGTGCTGGGGCCGCTGGGTTCATCCGATGAGCCGACGGCACGGATACGCGAAACGGTTCTAGCCTTCCTGTCACACGGTGGAAGCGTGGAGGACACAGCCGAGGAACTCTGCGTGCACCGCAACACCATCCGGTATCGGCTTGGCCGGGCGGAGGATCTACTGGACCGGCCGGTAGCCAAGACCGGGGACGAGCTCCGGCTGGCGATCCAGCACCGGGAGCTGTTTCATTCACCTGACAACCTGGCCTGAGCCGCCGCGATCCGAAGACCACCGCCGCCGACGCCAAGCACGACTCGCCCAATTGACCCTGATCGACTGCGAGACCATCATGACCCCAACCGTCACCCGGGCGTCCTAACCCAACTGTCACCATTACGTGCAGCAGTCCCGAAGGGCCTGATGTACCGGCCCGAGGTCCGGCTGCAGCTCAAACGCGTGTTCTTCCTCCCCGCGTTCGCCGCCCTGGAGGACCCAACCAGTCGGGCCTACTACGGACCGCTCTGTGACGCATCTAGGCATCGCAGTTGCTGGCGGGCGAAGTCGTCGCGTGACCGCTTGTGATCGTCACCACCCACGTGCAAGTCGAGCGACGGAGACAGACCGGTGCCGCGCCCGTCCGACAATTGCTCCAACATTCGGGCAAGCGTGTCGGCCAGCCGACGTGTTCCTGCGCTGACCGCTTCAGGCTCAAGTCCTTGCTCTCTGAGATCGGTAAGGTCCAGCGGACGACCGACGTTGATACTGACGGTCGTCCGCTTGAACAGCCTCGGGCGCCGGCTATAGGCGGGCAGGATCTCTTGAGCGCCTCGTTGCACCACCGGAATCAACGGTGCTCCTGACTCGAGTGCCAGCCGCACCGCTCCTGTCTTGAGATCCATCATGCGGCCGTCGGGGTCTCTCGTAATCGATCCTTCGGGATAGATGACAAGAAGCGCACCGCCGCGGAGAGATGTCAAGGCGGCGCCGAATCCGTCCGCGCCACGAGAACGGTCAACCTCCACATGCCCGGCGGCACGGAACCACCACCCCACGATGCGCTCGCCGAACAGACTGCTCTTGGCAAGGAATGCCGGAGTCCTTCCGTTCGCGAGCACCATCTCGGCAATGAGCAGCGGGTCAACATGGGAAACGTGGTTCACGGCGAGCACCACGCCGCCGCTGGATGGGATCTGTTCAACGCCATGCCAGTCCCGACGGCGCACCAAGACCAACGCCGGCTTGCAGACCAAGAACGCGATCCACCACGCCACGCCCCACCCAGGTAGAAACGCAGGTAACCTCACTGGACCTCCACCGATGGCTGGCTGTGCACGTAGGACACCGCTACTGAACTGGGCACGTTGCTCGGACCTCTCGGATCTCTCATCTGCAGGTCGCATTCGCCGGGGCTCATTCCTTGTCCAGCGTTCGCGGCGAAATGTTCAGCACCGACGACCACGAAGGTGGCCTCGGCGGATCCGACCCCCCGTCCATTGTCGTCCCGCGCCTCGGCGTGGAGCAGCAGCCGTCGTCCTTCCCGTTGGGCCACGTTGGCGCAGAAGGTGTACGGCTGGCGCAACCGGAACGGTGCTCGGTACTCGACGGTAAGGCTGCGAGTGACGGCGAGCGATCCGACCGTGTAGAGCACGAACCCAAACAAGTCGTCGAACGCGAGTGCGACCGCTCCTCCATGCGCGATACCTGGGGCTCCTACATGCGCCTCGTCGAAGCAGTGGACTGCTTCGACTCCCGACGCGGTGCGGACCGCACGCAGATGCAGGCCGGCCGGATTATCCGGCCCGCATCCGGCGCAATCCGGCGAGTGCGGGGGCAGCGTCTGGCCGATCCCCACCGGGCGCTGACCGGCGAGGTGCGCCGCCCAGCGAGAGATCACTCCCCCCTCGCGGGATACGTCGCCTTCGCTACCGCCAACGGGCGTCATCTGGTTGCTGTGCTTCCCAATCGCCGTCATCCGTGTCACTTCTCTATTCGTCGGGCTTCGAGTTGTCCGAGTGAAGCGATACTTCTCAGACTTCGATGACGGCCAGTTCGCCGTCGGCATGCAGTGCGCGTAGGCGCTTCTTGTCGAATTTCCCGACCGACGTCTTCGGTACCTCGGCGACGAAGCTCCAGCGCTCCGGCAGCCACCACCTGGCAACCTTGTCCTCGAGGAAGTCACGAAGCTGGGCCGGTGTGAGTTCCCTGCCCTCGCGTACGGCGATGACGGCCAGTGGCCGCTCCTGCCACTTCGCGTCCGGAACCCCCACCACGGAGGCTTCCAGAACGTCGGGGTGACCGGCGAGGTGCAACTCAAGCTCAACCGAAGAGATCCACTCCCCTCCGGACTTGATCACGTCCTTGGTGCGGTCGGTCAACGTGACGAAGCTGCGTGAGTTGATGCGCCCGACGTCGCCGGTGCGCAACCACCCGTCGTGGAACCTCTCTCCGTCGTCCTCCTCCCGGTAGTAGGCGCCGCTGATCCAGGGCCCGCGCACCTGCAACTCCCCCACCGCCGCGCCATCGTTGGGCAGCACTCGGCCCGCATCGTCGACGATCCTCAATTCCACTCCAGCGACCGGACGCCCCTGGGTGGCACGCAGTTGCCACTGCTCGGACGGGTCGAGCGATGCGGGCGGACGGGCGACGGCGGCCAGCGGAGAGGTCTCAGTCATCCCCCATGCTTGGACGATCTGCACGCCGTACTTCTCTTGGAATGTCTTCATGAGGTGCAGGGGCACCGCAGAGCCACCGCAGGCGACAAGACCGAGCGAGGACACATCGTGGCTTGGGTTGGACTCCAGAAAGTTCAAGACGTCGTTCCAGATCGTCGGGACTGCTCCGGCGATCGTGGGTCGCTCAGCACCGATCAGGCGCACGAGCGGTTCGGCCTGTAGGAAACGCTCGGGCATGAGTAGGTCGGCACCGGCCATGAAGGCGGAATAGACCAGGCCCCAAGCGTTGGCGTGGAACATGGGCACGATCGCGAGGATGCGGTCACCGGCGCCGATACCGAGGCCGTCTGCGAGACAGGCGGCCATGGAGTGCAGGTAGGTCGACCGGTGACTGTAGGCGACTCCTTTGGGATTGCCGGTGGTCCCGGACGTGTAGCACATGGCCGCCGCCGTGCCTTCATCGAGCTCGGGCCAGTCGAAGGCCTCGGGCTGACCCGAGATGAAATCCTCGTATCTCACGACCGTGACGTCCTTGCTGCGTAGCGGAGTGAGATCGACGTCGCCCGTCACCACGACGGTGTGCACGCTGGTGATCTGCGGTAACACCGGAGCCAGGAGGGGTACGAGACTGCCATCGGCGATGATCACTCGATCTTCGGCGTGGTTGCCGATGTAGGTGATCTGCTCCGCGGCGAGGCGCAAGTTCAGGGTGTGGAGCACCGCGCCCATCGAGGGCACCGCCAAGTACGCCTCCACGTGTTCTTGGTTGTTCCACATGAAGGTGGCGACCCGATCATCGCCAGTGATTCCGCAGCCTCGCAACGCGTGAGCCAACTGCGCAGCCCTACGGCCGACCTCGGCGAAGGTGCCGACCTTTACGGTTCCATCGGGTTGCAGCGTCCGCACCGTTGCAGACCCGTGCACGCCTGCGCCGTGACGCATGATTGCTGTGGTCGTCAACGGGACGTTCATCATCGTGCTCTGCATAAGGTTCCTTCACTCGTGTGTGGATCCGCACGGACAGTTGTTCCGAGATAGCCGACCTTCGAACGTCAATGGCGATGATCAGCCATCTGCCGCCGCCAAGGAGGTTGCGGCAGACTCCAGGGACTCGACGAGACGCAACTCCAACTCCGGTAGCCGGCTGGCCATCAGGACCACGTCGTCAATCCGCGAACGTGGGTGGGTGTCGCGCTTGACCGCAGCGCGGGCGGCTTCTGTCCAGCCCTGTGCGCAACGGGCAGCTTCGGTCGCAGCCTCAGCGGTCGCCTGGTCGCCGGTCAGACGTGCGACTTCTGCGCAGCCATCTGCGAGCAGTCGCCGAAAGAGCCCGCCGCCGGTGCCTGCCTTCTCGATGAAGGCACCCAGGCTGAACAACAAGAGTCCGAGTTCGTCGTCGGGAAGTTCCGCCCAGGTCGCGATGTCGTCAGCGAACAGAGCAACCGCCTTCAGGCCTTCGGCACCGACCGCGGCTGTGGCGGGGCCGGCAATGCTGTGTTGTGACGGATCGCGCATGTTGCCGGCACACTGGATGAACGCGCCCGCGGCGGCTTCCTCGATGGCGGGCAGGGACGGCGGCCAGGTGATGCGGTACGTGCAGTGACGCGTGGGTTGTGGGAATGCCGTTGAGGACCGTGCCCGGGCCAAGGCGTCCAAAGGCACCTTCTGCACCTCGGCGCGGTCGTTGTCCACGACGTAGGCGAGTTGTTCGTCTTCGTCGTAGCCGATGACGACGATGTCGTGACGGCTCATCTGCAGCTGGACACGGAGGTACGGAAGTTCGGCGATGTCTCCCCAAATCAGGCTGGGTCGACCGGCGTCGAGTTCGTTACGGACCCACGACCATCCCTCGGCGGGATCGTCGGTGGTAAGGACCTGCACGACACCGCCCAGTCGCGTCGGTAGATCGATTTCGAAGTCAGCACCTCGCCCCACCAGGTACAGCGGGGGGAAGAGTTCGCTCGACCGGAGGAACGAGAGCCCTAGAGCGCCGCCGAGCGTGAAGACCAGGCCCTCATTGGGCGGTCCATCCCATCCCAGACCGTGCCAGTGCAGCAGATCGCGCATCGCACCGGAGCCGCAGTGTCCCCCCAGTCGATGGGGGTAGTCCTGGATGAAGGCATTGACGGGCATGTGGCGTCCTTCTCTTTGTGCTCTTCGTGCCGAATGGTTCTGGAGTTGGGGGTCAGTTGTTCCGAATGCGGTCGAGGTACGTCTGGCGGGCGACCATGTCGACGTCGTCGAGGAAGACCGAGTCCGTGCCCAGGACAGAGCCGAGCGCGGACGCCACCCGTCCGGGCACGAACTTCATCGCTGCGACCATGCCGCCGGCGAGGCGAGTGACCCGTACGAAGGGACGGGGATGCTCGATCAGCTCGGCTGTCGCGCGAGCAATCTCTTCGGGTTCGGCGTTGCGCAGCCCCTTGGCTCCGGCCGTGCCGGCGACGAGCTCGGTGTTGGTGAATGTCGGTCGCACGGTGGACAGTTGGATCCCGGACTTGCGGTACTCCTGCCGTGCTGCCTCGGTGAATCCGATGACTGCGAACTTGGTGGCGCAGTAGGTAGCCAGGCCAGGCACGGGCAGTTCCCCGGCCAGCGATGCGGTGTTGATGATGTGTCCGGCCCGCCGCGGCAGCATCCGCTGGAGGGCGAGCTTGGTCCCGAAGATCACTCCGAGGAGGTTGATCTCCACCTGTCGCCGGGTGACGGCGTCGTCCTCCTCGTGAGCGTGTCCGGTGGGCATGATGCCCGCGTTGTTGACCAGCACATCGAGGGGGCCAAGCTGTTCCTCGACCATGTCGAGGAACGCCCGGAACGAGTCGGGGTGGGTGACGTCGAGATGGCCCACAACAGAGATACCGAGCTCGTCCGCCGCTTTCTTGATACGGGCCTCGTCGATGTCGCCGATGGCAACGCGGTGGCCGCGTTCGGTCAGTTCCTTCGCCGTCTGGTAGCCGATGCCACGGGCTCCTCCAGTGATCGCGATCGTCTTGGCGGGGAAGGAAGTGGCGTGCGTCATCTGCGGTGCTCCTTGTTCTGGCCGAGGCGTTGACTCAGGCCGCGTCCGGCTGCTGCGCGCAGCATCTTCGCGGCGATGGCCGTACGCCAGGCGGAGTACGGGTACCACGTGAGCTCTCTTGCCCGGACTGGAAGTCGTGGCTCGGTGACCGCGCGGACGCGGCAGTACTTGTGCAGCCCGTCGGCTCCTCCGAGCCGGGCGCCCATCCCGGAGGCCTTCCAGCCACTGTGAGGCAACGTCATCGCGAAGAGGTTGCTGAAGACATCGTTGATGTTGACCGCGCCGACCTCCAGGCGCCGTGCAACACGGCGGGCGCGAGCACGATCACGAGTCCACACGGTCGCCGACAATCCGTACGTCGAGTCGTTGGCCAGTCGGATGGCCTCTTCTTCGTCGGCGACGCACATCACCGGGATCGTGGGTCCGAAGGTCTCCTCGGTCATGCAGGACATCGTGTGATCCACGTCGACAAGGACCGTTGGCGTGTAGTAGTTCCCGGCCGCACCCCGCTTGCCGCCGGCCACTACCTTCGCTCCCGCGGCCACCGCCTCGCTGACGTGGCGATCCGCGATGTCAACTTGTCTCGCGGTGACCATCGCACCAACATCGTTGCCGGCATCCGCCCCCTGGGTCAGGGACTGCACGCGCTGTGTCAGGCGGGCCACGAATTCCTCGTAGACCGCAGCAACGACATACACGCGTTCGACGGAGATGCAGACTTGCCCTGCGTTGAAAAGGCCACCCCAGGCGACGCCCTCGACCGCTCGAGCGAGATCGGCGTCCTCCAGCACGATCGCCGGATCCTTGCCGCCCAGCTCCAGACTCACCGGTTTCAACTGCTCAGCACAGCGGAGGGCGACCTGGCGCCCTGTCGCTGTCGAGCCCGTGAACTGGACGAAGTCGGCGGCATCCACCACTGCGGCACCAGTGTCGCCGGCTCCTGTGACATGTGCGAGAACGGGTGGCGCGCCGATCTCGCGCCAGCCGTCGATGACCCGCGCGCAGGTCAGCGGTGTCTCTTCTGAGGGCTTCGCCAGTACCGCGCAACCGGCAGCCAGTGCGGGGGCTGCGTCCATGAGGAACAGGGTGATCGGGAAGTTCCACGGGGTGATCAGACCGACGAGTGGGTAGGGCTGGTAGGTCTTGGACAGTCGTTTCGGCAGGCTGAGTAGACCCGCGGTCTTGACCCGTTCGTCGGCGAGGAACTCCTCGGCATGGTCGGCGTAGTAGGTGATGAACTCGCACGAGGCGGTCGTCTCTACGAGCGCGTCCGGACGAACCTTGCCTGTCTCGGCCTGCAGCAGGTCGGTGAGCTCATCGGAGTGCGTGAGGATCCAGTCGCGCCAGAGGCGCAGCCACTTGGAGCGCTGCCGCGGACCAGCCTCGGCCCATGCACGTTGGGCCAGCCGGAGCTGCGTGGCGCGGCGGTTCACAGCGTCACGGTCGTCAACGGACACGGTTCCCACCAGCTGACCGTCGGACGGGTTGCGCACCTCGAGTGCGCTATTTGAGGTCGTTGTGGTGGTCATTGATCCTCCTGAGGCGAAGTGGACCGGCGTGAGGATCCACCGGGTTTGACCTGGCTGGCGGGCTTTGCGGTGAAGGCGTCGTCGATCGCCTGCGGCGAGGCCTCGACCATCGATCCATAGGTGTTCCGAAGCTCGGTCAGGATCGCGGCCAGGGGAAGGTCGTCATAGACGCCGCGCTCGCGGACGTACTCCATGTGCTGGGTTCCGTCCCCAGTGAAAGCGTGCATGAGCGCGTCGTGCTCGCCGTCGAATTCCACAGGTGGAACGCCGAAACGAGCGCATAGTTCGACGTTGAATGCCGGGGTGGCCTTGAGCCATCTCCCGTCGATGTGGAGACTGCTGTATCCGTGATAGACGAACAGGTCGGTGCCGCCCATGAGCTTTCGCAGTGATTCGGTCTGCAGATGGTTGCGCACATCAGCGAACCCCAACCGCGCTGGAATTCCCGCTGCACGGCACACTGCGGTCAAGAGGACCGCTTTCGGGACGCAATAGGCACGGCCCGCTTGGAGGACGAAACTCGCGCGGTAGTTGGCGGGGTCGGCCGAAACGGTGTAGGGGTCGTACCAGACTTGGTCCCGGACGGCAGCGAAGAGGCGCCTCGCCTTTTCCCTGTCGCCGGACGCGTCACCAACGGTGGCCTCGGTGAAGGCGCGGATGTCTTCGTGCTCGATGTCGAGGAACTCAGTCGCCTCAAGGAACGACGCCGGACTGCAGCTCATCCTCGCTCCAAGGTCATCGGATACTCGTCCGCGAGAACCGGTAGCGAGGCGTTGTCCCATCGCTTGTTCTTGGCCCGGGTGAGACTGGTCCGAATCGGGAGCAGTCCATGACGTGGCCAAGAGACGGGAGCCTGACAGTTTCCTGAACCGACTTGAGACCGGAGCCTGCCCGAACTGGTGCGAGGTCGCGGACTGGCAACTGGTCTCGGACCGCGCGCAGGGCTCTGTCTGCCCGAACGCGATAGGCAGGTCGTCATTGAATGTCCTCTCGACGATAGGTCCACTCTTCGTTGCCATGGGATTCGCGGTTGGCCCGGAGCCCTCCGCTCCAGCACGCCCGGCTCGCGACGAGCCCGGATCGCACGGCATTACGCACCCGCGTCACTCACAGCCGAAGTCAGCTCGGCTCGCCCAACGCCCCGAGACGCCTGCGTCAGAAGCCGCTTGCTGACGACGAAGTCACGGGGACGGTTGACACAATCCGCAGCGATTAGCTCGCCTTGACGAAGGTAGAAGCAGGTGAAGTCACGGTCCAGTTTCGGGTCACCGCTGAGGACGACTTCGTCGAACCCGGTGTTGAGCCCAGCGATCTGGAGCTTGACGTCGTACTGATCCGACCAGAACCATGGAAGAGCAGCGATCTCCTTGGACTTTCCAGAGATCGTCGCTGCGGCCACTTTGGCCTGCTCCCCCGCGCTTGGAACGCATTCCAGGCGGACCCGACCGCCGTAGGAGGCCATGTATCGACTCGTGCAGTCACCGGCCGCAACGATGTTCCGGTCACTTGTCCGAGCACGGTCGTCAATCACAATACCGTTGTCGACCTCCAAGCCGGCTGATGCGGCGAGCTCGGTGTTCGGCTCGACACCGATGCCAACGATCACGAGGTCTGCAGGGACGGCCTCGCCATTGGACAGGAGCACTTCGCGGACCTTGGTTTCACCGGTGAAGGCCTCGACGAGGGCTCCGGTTCGAATGCTCACACCCTCCTCTTGGTGGACCCGTTGGAAGAACGCTGAGACCTCGGGAGCGGTGACTCTTTCGAGAACACGCTCGGTCGCCTCGAGCACGGTGACGTCCAGCCCCAAGGCGCGCAGCGAGGCTGCCACCTCGAGCCCTATGTACCCCCCGCCAACGATCACGGCCACGCTTCCTGGTTGGGCGGCTGCTCGGATCAGGTCCACGTCCATGGCGGTGCGCAGGTAGCAAACACCGGAAAGATGGGCACCTGGGACGAGCAACCGTCGCGGACGCGCGCCGGTACACAACGCGAGATGGTCGTAGGCCAGCGACTGGCCGCTGCTCAGCGTCAGGTGGCCAGCAGAGTGGTCGATCGCCTCGACCCTCGCATCGAGAAGGCTAATCTTCCGCTTGTCGTAGAACTCCGCACTGCGAATTTCCAGCTCTTCGAAGGCGCTCTTCCCAGCCAGATAGGCCTTCGACAGTGGTGGGCGTTGATAGGGCACTGGCGACTCATCGCCCACCAGGACAATCTCGCCGTCCCAGCCTTCCTGGCGCAGGCTGGCCGCGAGTTGCGCGCCGGCATGGCTTGCTCCGACAATCACCGTTCTCAGCGCGGTCATGCGCTGCTTTTTGGGGTCAGTCGGACCATCAGTTTGCTGATACCCCGCACGAAGTTGGACTGCACGTATTCCGGCTCACCCACGACTTCGATGTTCTCGAAGCGCGGGAGCAGCTCCTCCCAGAGAATGCGCAGTTGCAACTCGGCCAGCCGGTTGCCCATGCAACGGTGGACACCGAATCCGAAGGCGATATGGTTGCGTGCGTTTGGCCGGTCGATGATCAGCTCATCTGGCTGATCGAACACGGTCTCGTCGCGATTACCAGAGGCATACCACATGACGACCTTGTCGCCCTTGCGGATGAACTGGCCGTTCAGGATGGTATCGGTCTTGGCGATCCGGCGCATGTAGGCGAGCGGCGTCTGCCAGCGGATGATCTCCGACACCATGTTGGGGATCAGGTCGGGGTTGGCCTTTAGCTTCTCGAACTGGTCCGGGAACTGGTTGAGCGCTAGAACCCCGCCACTCATCGAGTTCCGGGTGGTGTCGTTGCCGCCGACGATCAACAGCACCAGGTTCCCGAGGAACTCCATGGGGCGGTCGATCAGATCCTTGGTGTTGTCGTCACTCTGCAGCATGGTGATCAGATCGAAGCCGGGTTCCTCCCCGGCAGCAGTCCTGGCCGCCTTGTCATGCCAGAGCGCGCTGAGACCTCGCGCCATGTCGCGCATTCCATGGAAGACTTCGTCGTTGTCCGAGGGGCCACCGTTGGCCTGCTCCATCGACGACGCAAGGTCTGACCAGTAGGTGAGCTTTTGACGCTGCTCGTACGGGAAGTCCAGCAAGGTGGCGAGCATGCGGCCCGTCAGCTCGATTGATACTCGCTGCACCCAGTTGAAGGGCTCACCCACAGGAAGATCGTCCAGCACCTCGCGGACACGTGTCCTGATGAGGCCCTCCATCTCGCGCAGGTTCTTCGGCGCGACAACGCCTTGGACCGCCTGTCGCTGCAGGTCGTGACGCGGAGGATCCATCGCGATGAACATCTCGATGTCGAGGAATCGAGGTGGAACACCGATGACGATCAAAGGTTCGGCCGAGAAGACTTCATGGTTCTTGTCAACGGCGATGATGTCGGCGTGACGAGTGACCGACCAGAACGGGCCGAACGGGCTGTTGGGCTGATAATGGACCGGGGCCTCGTTGCGCAGGCGCTCGAAGTAGGATTGCCATCGACCCTGCCGATACAGGAAGGGATTGCTGACGTCGATGTCCGCGAGCTCCACCTCGTCGACCGGCGGGATAGGACGTTCTACGAACATCCTGTCGCCGTTCGCACCTCTCACCCATCTCATGGTCTTGTCGTAGAGATGCGCGCCCTGAATCTGGCGCTCCATCGGGATGGAGGATTGAACTTTGGCCGTGATTGCCTCAGGAATCTTCATCATTTCAACCCGTTCTCGTCGTCACATCTGAAATTCGGGAAGCCGGACGCTCAGCCCGTCCCACACGTCGGAGACCACCATCTGGCAAGACAGCCGGGAGGTCGGTTCACGCTCAGGGTTCATCGCGAGCATCTCCTCCTCATCGGCGCCGGGCGGCCCGACACATTCGGACCACTGCGGATCAACGATGACGTGACAGGTCCCGCACGCAGCTTCTCCACCGCAGTCACCGTCGATGCCAGGCACCGCGTTGTTCGTCGCGACCTGCATCAACGACTGCCCTTCCTCAACGGGCACCGCGTGCGTCTTCCCGTCGTGTGACACAAACCTAACCACTGTCATGATCAACTCTCCTGGTGCTGTTGTGGGCCGCAAAGCCTTGGACAAACTCTTGTCGCGGATGCGCCCTGTGGCTATGGTCACACGAGTCAGAAAGTTGTGATTTCGGCTCAAGGAGTGTCTTTGAACGGCAGCGACGCGGGCGTGCCCTACACGGCTTTCGCACAGCTGCTCGAGAGCCAAACTCTCGACGCAGAGGCAGCCGCACGGTTCCGCGCCATCATGGTTCGCGAGGGAGCCGACGAGACGACCCTGCTGCAACTCGGCGGCCAGGCACCGGCTCGATGGTTCCGGGAGGTGTACCCCAACCTGGACGCCGATCAAGCGACCCACCTCGGCCATGCGTTCGCAGATCAGGCCCAGCTGACCTCATTCGGCCCATTGAGTCTTCCCTTGATCAGTGCGGGCTCGGTCGCTGAGGTCATGGAACTGCTCACGTATCTTCCCTTGATTACGACGGCCGTCAGTACGCGGTTCCATCCGAATGACGACGGCCTTGCGGTCGGGCTCACAGGTCAGACGGGCGATCCGGACCTGGACTGCCTGGTCGTCACCTACTGTGGTTCCGCGCTCCTGCGGTTGATCCGAATGCTCGCTGGCGACGTGTCAACCGTCAGGCTGCACACCAGTTGGCCGGCGCCCGCCTCCACGACCCAGCATGAGGACGCGCTGGGAAGACACCTGGTTTTCAACGCGCCCATGACGTTCCTGTATGTGCCCACGGAGGTCCTGAACGAGGTCTGCCGGTTCTCCGACCCCGTTGCATACCGACACGCGATCGCCGATCTGTCGAAATCCCTTGAGCACCGGATCGGACCGGCGTCATACGCGACCAAGGTAAGACTGTCGATAGAAGAGGGCCCCGGACTAAAAACCTGTCAGTCGGTCGCAAACGAACTGTCAATCTCGACCAGCACTCTCAAGCGACGTCTCCTCAACGAGGGCACCACGTTCCGAGAGATACTCGAATCGTCGTTGCTGGAGCGGGCCTCGCTAAAGCTGCTCGACCGATCCTTGTCGGTCAGCGAGATAGCTGTTGAACTCGGTTTCAGCGACCTGACCAACTTCTCACACGCCTTCAAGCGATGGACTGGCCAGTCTCCAAGCCAGTTCCGACAAGAATGCCTGAGGTGGTGACGGTTCCGCACTGAATCACCAGACCTGATGCAGCCGCAGTCCGCCGGTTCCGCAGAGCCAGGTGGTCTAGGTGGGCTCCTGCATGGCAGCACAGGCATTGAGACCTCGGCGAGCGACCCAATCTTGGGGTGTCCTCTCAGCGGGCAAATCAACTAGTCCCAGGTCGGGTCAGACTGAGCGGTGGGGGCGGCAGGGAGCCGAGGAACGAGGTCGTGATCGCGCTACCCCCGGGCATGCACTCAGAGGCCATCTCACCATCAGGCCTGAGCGTCAGTCGCGCTAGCAGGGCAATCAGTGGTGCGTGGTTCCTTTTGGCCGCCAAGCCCTTGCATCAGAACGCCGAGAACTCGTTTCGCAACCTGTTCTGCAGAGGGGCGGCTGTCTTCAACTGCGTGATACAGACCGGCGACTGTGATGGCCCCAAAGATCGCCAGGGATGCCTCTTCTGGGTGGGGCTGCACGTGTAGCGATCCGTCGGCGGCGCCTTCGGCAAGGAGTTGTTCGATGGGACGGCGGAATGCTTCTTGGAGGGCGTGAGCGAGCGCAGGAAGTCTGGTGGCTCGGCCGAGGTCACCAACGAGCGCCCGACATGCGGCGGGCTGGTCGAGCATCACGGCGATCTGGGCTTGGACCGCAGCTTCGAGGCGGACGCGGGCGCTTCCGGTGGCCCCAACAGCTGCCGCTACCTCGCCAGCAATTGCCTCGAGCATGTCGGTGAGGAGGAAGGCGAGGATCTCATCCTTACCGGTGAAGTAGTAATAGAGGGTTGCGCGAGGGATGCCGGAGGCAGCCGCGATTTCGTCCATCTTGGCCTCGGCGACTCCGCGCTCGGCGATCAGTTCCGCGGCTCCGTAGAGCTTGCTTGCGATGGAGGCAGGCAGTTGCCGCATCTCCACACACCTTTCCGGACGAGTGACACTGCGTATTCGGAGGGTATCGACAGCAGCCTCAGCCTATGTTGTACTGCGAGTACAAACTCAAGATACAAGTCATGGAGGCATCCGTGGATGCTGGGGCGCCGGGTCGTCTGGCCCGTTTGTGCACGGCGGGAATCCGTTTCCCGCGTCTGGTCGTCGTCGGCTGGTTGGTCGCGGCTGCAGCGGTCACTCTCGGCCTGCCGTCGCTGCCGTCGGTGGTCGAGCGCAGCAGTGCGGCCTTTCTGCCCGAGGACGCGCCGACGTTGACCGCGTTGCACGACATGGACGAGGCGTTCGGCTCGGGGCGCACCGAGTCATTTGCCTACATCGTGTTCCGCAACGAGAACGGCCTGAGCGCGGCTGACACGCTTGCGTATCGCGACCTGGTTCGCACCCTGGGTGCGAACCAGGAGCGGGTCTCCGAAGTGCAGCACTTCGTCGGCAACAAGGACGCGCGGCGACACTTGGTCAGCAAGGACGGCCAGGCGGCCTACCTGGTGGCCGGGCTGACCAGTGGCATCGGATCGCCGGACTCCGAACAGGACATCCACTGGCTGCGAGAACGGGTCGCCGACCTGTCTTTGCCCCGTGGCAGCAGCGCGTATGTGACCGGGGACCCAGCGATGATCACCGACCTGACCACCGAGGTGAACGAGGCCTCGGTACGGATCACGGTGGTCTCCGGGCTGCTGCTGGTCATCATCTTGTTGATCATCTACCGCCGCGTCACCACTGTACTGGTTTCCCTGGTATCGATCGGGGTGGCACTGGCGTGCGCGCGGGGAGTGCTGGCATGGGCCGGGATGCAAGGAATGTCGCTGTCGACCTACACCGACGCGTTCGTAACCGCCATCGTGCTCGGCGCTGGCACTGACTACTGCGTGTTCTTGATCAGCAGATTCCGCGAGGCATACGGGCGCGGAGTCGACGCGCTGCCGGCCGTCGAGGAGGCAGCCACCAGAGTAGGACCGGCGTTGGTGGCGTCCGCCGGAACGGTCATCCTCGCCGCGATATGTCTGGGATTCACCAAGCTGGCCATCTTCTCCACCACCGGACCGCCGATGGCGATCTGCGTCGCGGTCACCGTTGCGGTGAGTCTGACCTTCACGCCCGCGCTGATGGTCTGGTTCGGCCCCAGGATCGGGCCGGCGCGCACGCCAGCACCGACGTCGGCGTGGTCACGCGTCGGCCGCCTCGTGGCGCGCCGACCGGTCCGGGTGCTTGTTGCCGGTACCGCCGTGTTGGTTGTGCTTGCCGCGTTCCTTCCGACGATGGTGATCTCCTACGACCAGCGGAACTCCCAGCCGCCCGACACGCCGAGCAACAAGGGGTTGGCGGTGCTGGAGGACCACTTCCCTCGCAACGAGACCCTCCCGGACTACCTGCTGCTGGAGTCCACACATGACATGCGCAATTCGAAGGATCTGGCAGTCCTCAACGAGGTCAGCCGAGCCGTGGCCAAGGTCGATGGTGTTTCCAGCGTCCGGAGCATCACCCAGCCGGCAGGTGAGCCACTAGAACCAGCGTCGATCGCGCGACAGCTCAAGCGCCTCGCCACCGGGCTGGGTCGGGCCAGCGATGGCTTGGAGGAGGGTCAGCCCGATCTCGAACGCCTCTCCTCGGGCAGCGCCCAGCTAGCCGACGCGATCAGCCGGGTGGCCGACGGCGCCGGCCGCGCCCAAGGCGGCGCCGACCGACTTGCGAACGGAACCAGCGATCTCGCCAACGGTCTCGGCCGCGCTACCGAGGGCACGCGTGACGCAGCGCACGGCGCCCGCCAGTTGCAGACCGGCGCTGCCGCCTTGGCCACAGGCATCCAAACCGCTCACGACCAAGTCACCGTGGTCGTGAGTAGCATCGGCCTGATCGTCCAGGCACTCGACCGCGACCTGCTGTGCACCACAGACCCGATCTGCCGCAGGTCCAGGGAAGGACTTGCCGACATCCACCGCGGCATGAAGGATGAACTCCTCCCAGGACTGCAGGAGGCAGCCAACGGAGCGAACTTGATCGCCCGCAAACAAGGAAGCCTCGCCGATGGCCTCAACGATCTCGCCTCCGGGTTGAGCCAGGCCGAGCGGGGTGCCGACCGGATCACCGAAGGACAGCGCCTTCTGCGCGCGCGTCTAGGGCAGATGGCGGACGGCACCTCCCAGATCGCTGAGAACGCCGAGGCCTTTGCGCCGGGGATCAAGGACCTCATCCGCCAGACCAAGGAACTCGCCCAGAACCTGGAGACCTCTGAGTCCTACCTGCGCACGGTCAACCGTCAGGCCGACACACCAGAGGCTGGTGGCTTCTACCTGCCCGCGAGCGCCCTAGACGACCAGCGCTTCGCCTACGCCCGCAGCGTATTCCTGAGCCCCGATGGCCGCGTTGCCCGCATCCAGGTAACCGGTGACTCAGATCCTCTTAGCCCGGATGGGCTGCGCCGCTTCGAAGAATCCCAGGCAGCCGCTGAAAACGCGTTGAATCGGACACGTCTCGAAGGCGCAACCGTCAGCGGCACCGGGGCCGCTGGACTCGGCGCCGACCTGAACCGCTATCTGTACGAAGACGCGAAACTCGTGCTCGCGGCGGTGCTTCTGATCGTCCTGCTCCTCCTCATCATCGCCCTGCGCTCCCTGGCCGCGCCGCTATACCTGCTCGCCTCTGTAGCGCTATCCTGCGCCGCGGCCCTTGGCCTGACAACACTGGTCTTCCAAGGCATCCTTGGCCACGACATCCAGTTTGCCGTCCCAGTGATCACGTTCGTGCTGCTCGTCGCCGTTGGCGCCGACTACAACATCCTGCTCATGAGCCGAATGCGCGAGAACGGCACCACCCTGACTCGAGGCGCCGTTGCCGAAGCAGTGACCCTGACCGGCCCGGTGATCACATCCGCAGGAATCATCTTTGCGAGCACCTTCATCGCGCTGCTCACCTCTCCCGTGGTCACGCTTGTCGAGACTGGTTTCGCCGTCGCAGCCGGACTGCTGCTCGATACCTTCGTAGTCCGCAGCCTCATCGTTCCCGCCTGTGCCGCCCTGCTTGAGGACCACAACTGGTGGCCTGCCCGCCAGATCCGGAACCCTGGGCTTAAGGGAACACAGATCAGAAAAGCCAGCTCGGCCTAGTACATACGTTCATGCATGCATGTACGCTTCGGGCATGAAGGTAGCTACGCGACGACCGCGAAAACAAGCCGAACGCTCGGCCACCACCCGACGCGCGCTGTTGGACGCGACCATCGCCTGCCTTGCCGACCTGGGATATGCCGGCACCACCAGTGTCGCCGTGGCGGAGCGAGCCGGGCTGTCCCGCGGGGCCCAACTGCACCACTTCGGAACCCGTGACCAACTCGTGGTAGCCGCCGTCGAGCACTTAGCGCAAGAACGCATGCGCAGGGTGCGGACGGAGATGTCTCGGATCGCACCACAAGGGGCCCAACTCCAGAAGTTGACGACGGTCACCCAGGAACGCGAAGCGGCGTTGGGTTTGCTAGCTGAGGCCCTGTCCGGACCGTTGTACGCGGCCAGTCTCGAGCTCTGGGTGGCCGCGCGCTCAGACCCCGGCTTGCGTAAGGAGCTGGTCCCAGCCGAGGAGCGTGTCAACGCGGAGCTCGCTGAGATCTGTCGCACCTATATCAGCGACGACCCGATCGAAGTGCGCTTGACCTTGGACCTTGTCCTCGGACGGGGTGTCGCACGGCTGTTGACGCCACATCCCGATCGGCAAGCAGAACTGCTCACCGCCTGGGCACGCCTTCTGAACGGCAGCACCCGTGGCTGACCTTCAAGCACTCATGACTGCGTTGCAGCAAAGAATCGGCCCCCATCCAGATGGCGCGCACCTGCCGGCCCACCACGAGCAATGCCTGGGCTGCGGCGTTGACAACCCTCATGGCCATCACTTAAGCGTGCATCGCGAAGGCGATCTCGTGGTGGCCACCCACATCTTCGACGATCGCCACGTGGGCGCACCCGGCATCGCGCACGGCGGCGCGGTCGCCACCGTCCTTGACGACCTCTACGGCTTCCTGCTCTACCTGGTCGGAGAACCAGCTGTCACTCGCCAACTGGTGGTCGAATACCTCGCGCCGGTCCTGATCGGGACGACATACCGACTCGAGGCCCGGGTAGATCGGCGCGAGGGCCGTAAGCTGTTCGTGAACGCCAAGGTGACCGCACTCGACGGGCGAACCGCCGCCACATCGACGGCTGTGTTCGTTACAGTCGACGCCGAGCACTTCGCTCAGGCACGCCCGAGCTCCGCTATCTGAGGCGATCCACAACGCTAGCCAATGCCCCTGTGGCATGGCCAGGCTGGATGAGAAGACCCTCGCCCGCACTCGGCGCGTTGCACCACGCGGGCTATGAGCGGGGAGCGCACGAGGGCACCGCGGCGGTGACCAGCGGGCGGAAGGTACCGGGAGACGCCCGCCTGACTGTCGGTATATGACAATCGGATCCTTCGATCGGGTTCCTGCCCACGGATCCGCGGTCAGTCATGGGCGAAGGTGATGTTAGGCAGGATCTTCCGCAGCGAGGCGGGGGTGTACCAGGCGGCCTTGCCGGTAAGGCGAAGCATGACCGGTAGGAGGACGAGCCGGACGAGGAAGGCGTCGAGGAGGACGGCGAGGCCGAGGACGACGCCCATTTCTTTGGGCGGGATGGGGCCGGAGAGGGCGAAGGTGAAGAAGACCGCGACCATGACCGCGCCGGCGGCGAAGATGACCCGGCCGGAGTGGGCAAGTGAGCCGATCATGGCGTGCTTGGGGTCCCCGGAGCGCTCGTAGTGCTCCTTGGCCGAGGCGAGCAGGAACACGGTGTAGTCCATCGCGATGGCGAAGATCATGGCGAAGAAGAACACCGGCGCCCAGGCGTCGAGGAAGCCCTGTGGTTCGAAGCCGAGCAGGTCGGCGCCGTGTCCCTCCTGGAAGATCAGCCGGGCGACACCGAACGCCGCCGCGGTGGAGAGCAGGCTGGCGAGGGTGCCGAGTAGGGAGATGAGCGGGGCCTGCAGTGCGATGAGGAGCAGCATGAAGCCGAGGACGAGCACGACGCCGATGACCAGCGGGGTGGACTCGTCGAGCTGCGCCTTGAGATCGAGGTTCTCCACGGGGGCGCCCCCGAGGACGGCGGAGTCGGGGAGGTCTGCGCGGAGCCGGTCGACGGTGTCGCTGAGTGCGGGGTCGGAGGGGTCCACGGAGGGAACGGCCTGGATCAGCACCAGTCCACTGTCGTCGGCAGCCGGCATCGGAGGCATGGCAGCGGCGATGCCGGGGTCGTCCTTGAGTGCTGCGCTGGCGGCCGAGGCGTCGGTGTCGTCGGTGATGATCTGCAAAGTACCGGGGGCGCCGGTGCCGAAGGCGTCTTGGACCTGGCTGTAGCCGACTCGGGCAGAAGCGTCCTCGGGCAGCACCTTGATGGAGGGCATGGCGGTCTTCAGGCCGAGGATCGGGGCGGCGAGGGCGAGCAGGATGACCGTGGCGAGGAGGCCCCAGGCAACGGGGCGCTTCCAGAGTCGCTCGCCCCAGGCGGCGAATGCCGAGGAACGGTGCTCACCAGCGCGGGACCAGGGCAGTGCGAGCTTGTTGATTCGGTCGTCGAGGCCGAACAGCACCAGCGGCAGCAGGGTGAGGGTGGCGGCTAGGACGAAGACCACCGAGAGCATGATGCCGCCGGCCATGGAGCGGAAGGAGGGCGAGGGCACCAGCATGACCGCGGACAGCGAGACGAGGACGGTGAGGCCGGAGAGCAGCACGGCCTTGCCTGCGGTGTCCATGGTCTGGGCGATAGCCCACTGTCGGTCTTCGCGGGTGTCGGGGCGGCCGGCGGCGCGGTTAGCCTCGCGGCGTACGGCGCGGGCGGCGCGGTAGCGCACGACCAAGAAGAGGGCGTAGTCGATGCCCAGGGCGAGCGCGAACATCATTGCGAAGTTCATGGCCCAGATGGAGACGGGCACGAGCTCGTTGATCAGCACCAGGGAACCGGCCGAGGCGACAAGGCCGGCCAGGGTGAGGATCAGTGGGAGTCCGGCGGCCACGAGGGCGCCGAAGGCGAGTACCAAGATGGCCAGGGTGACCGGCCAGGACATGAACTCCGACTTCAGCATGGCGTCGAGGTTGGCCTCGTTGAAGTCGCTCCATAGCAGCGAGGACCCAGTTGGGTTGACCTCGACGGTGTCGGTGGAGAGGTTTTGAAGTTCGGCCTTGAGGTCGGTGGCGACGCGGACCATCTCGTTGGTGTCGGCGCCTGCGCCGGCCAGAACGATCGCGGTGGAGCCGTCCTGGGAGAGGGTGGCTCCCGGCGTGGGTGCGAGGACGTCGGCGATGCGCGGTTCGGCCTCGAGGATGTCGGTGACCTCGGCGAGGACCTGCTGGCCCTCACCTTCGGTGACCGGTCCGTCGGTGGAGCGGACTACGACCTGGATGGCGGATGAGGCGTTGCCGCCGAAGTGTTCTCGTGCGAGTTCGCGAGCCTGCACAGACTCTGAGCCGTTGGCCTGCCAGCCGGCACCGGAGAGGTTGTGCTCGACCTGAGGGGCGAAGGCGCCGAGGCCGACGATGGTCAACAGCCAGACCACGGTGACGAGTTTGGCGTGTTCGGTGACCCAGATCCCCAGACGTCCCAAGGGGCCGGCGGTGGTAGGTGGCGGGGTTGAGGGCCCGGCCGTGGGGCTGGAGGCCGTGGTGGTGCTCATGCAGGTTCCGTTCCGTGTGTGATGGACAAGCTTGGATACGTGAGACTTGGGATACGCGGACTTGAATGCGTGGGGCCGGGTTCAGGCGAGCGCGGGCAGCGCCTGGGTCGCGGTGTAGATGGCGACGCCGAGGACCAGGACGGTGAATGCCGCCTGGAGCCGGCCGGTGTCGACCCGGTCGGCCAGTCGTGCTCCGGCCACGGCTGCCGCCGCGGAGACCGCGGTCAAGACGATGACGGCCGTCCAGTCCGGCTGGACACCGGAACCGGATCGGACGGCGAGGGCGGCGGCGCTGGTGATGGTGATGACGACCAGCGAGGTGCCTGCGGCGTACTCGATGGGAAGCGCGAGCGCCAACAGGAGTGCTGGGACGACCAAGAAGCCGCCGCCGACGCCGAGGAACCCGGTCAGGGCGCCGACGATCGTGGCGGTGCCCAGTACCTTCAGCGCCCGGGGGCACTGGCAGGCGAAGGTCGGGCTGAACGTGATGATCGGGTCATCTAGGGCGGGGCGGGCGGCATGCCCCGCGGCACTGTCCTGACTGTCCTGGCTGCTCTGACTGTCCTGACCGTGACGTATCTGACGCCACGCCAGGATCACACCGACCAGCAGCATCAGGGCAGCGAAGGCGGCCAGCAAGAGATCCTCAGGGACGCGGGAAGATGCCGCCGCTCCCAGCACCGCTCCGCCGGTGGCGACCAGCCCGAAGACGAACCCGCGGCCGAGCAGCACGTTGCCTTCCCGGTGGGCAGCGGCGGCCCCGATCAGGGAGGTGAGGCCGACCACGACCAGCGATCCAGTGGTCGCCTGGGCGGGTGACTGGTCGAGCAGGTAGATCAGCACCGGTACGGCCAGGATCGATCCGCCACCTCCGAGCGCCCCCAAGGAGAGCCCGATGAGCGCACCGGCGGCTGCGGCGAGGAGCAGGGTCATCTCAGGCGTGGGACCCGTCGGGGTCTTCCCCGGGGGTGACCATGTGCAGGCCGACCTTTTCTGCGTTCTCGAATGAGTCGTGAATCGCGACCGGGGTGCGGTCTGCGGCAGCGATGAAGGAGGCAGCGATCGAGGAGCGGTAGCCGCTGGCACAGTGCACCCACACCTCACCGGCCGGTATCTCCTCGAGGCGGTAGGGCACCTCGTGGATCGGGATGTTGAGGGCCCCGGCGATCGCGGTTCCCTCGTGCTCATCGGTGCGGCGCACGTCGAGCACGACCACCTCGCGGTGATGGCGCACCTGCGCCAGGTCGGCGAAGGTGGCAGTGGGGAAGCTGCCGAGCTCTGCATCGGCCCAGTTCTGCGGACCGCCGGTGGCGTGGGCGGCCGGTCGGTCGATGCCGATACGAACCAGCTCGCGCTGAGCGGTGGCGACGTCCTCGGCGGTCTCCCCGAGCAGGGTCACCGGGGTGCCCCACTCGATGAGCCAGCCCAGATAGGTCGAGAAGGCGCCGTCGAGACCGAAGTTGAACGTGCCTGGGGCGTGCCCGGCAGCGAAGGCCTTGCGGTTGCGAAGGTCGAGGACCCACTCGCCCGCCTCGATACGGCGGCGCAGCTCTGTCGCATCGGCTTCTCGAATAGGGGAAAGGTCCGGTGCGTCTGGGCCGGCGGCGTTGGCGGGGCCCATGTGCACGTAGTAGGCCGGCCATGCACCCAGCCCGTCCAGCAGCTCGCGGACGTAGGTCTCCTCATCCTGAGTCAGCACGGGGTTGGACCGCTTCTCCTGTCCGATGGTGGAGGCGGTGGCGTCGGACTGGGTCGCGGAGCAGAACGAGCCGAACCCATGGGTCGGGTAGACCTCGGCGTCGTCGGGCAGCTCAGCGGCGAGCTTGTGGGCGGAGGCGTGCTGGTGGCGCACGAGCTCGCCTGTGTGCTCCTCACCGAGCAGGTCCGGTCTGCCGGTGGCGCCGTAAAGCAGGGAGCCACCGGTGAACACGGCGTACGGCTCCTCCCCGTCAGGCCCATCGAGAGAGAGGGCGTAGGAGAGGTGGGTGAAGGTGTGGCCGGGAGTGGCGATCGCCCGGACCCGCATCCGCGAGCCCACCTCGACGGCTTGACCATCGGTGATCGAGGTGCGGTCGAAGGAGACCTCGTCCTCGCCATTGACCAGATACGCCGCGCCGGTGGCCCGTGCGAGCGCCAGGCCGCCGGTGACGTAGTCGTTGTGGATGTGGGTCTCGAAGACGTGGGTCAGCCGGACCTCGTCGGCCTCCAGCACTTCCAGCACCCGGTCGATGTCGCGCTGCGGGTCGATGACGAGGGCGATCTCGCCGTCGTGCACGACGTAGGTGCGGTCGCCCAGGGAGGGGGTCTCCAGAGTGCGTACGGTCACGCCTGTGACCGGGCGCTGCTGCGCTTCCCCCGTCGCCGAAGCAGGGGCGACGGACTCGTTGTTCCCGGATGCAGTGTTCGTGATGTTCGAGGGCTCGTTCATGGTTCGCCTCACTTCTGGGTCGATCGCCCGGAGCGGATCCAGGCGCTGGTTCCGCCGGCGACGTTCGTCGCGTCGTAGCCGGCTGCGGTCAGAACCTCGGTCATCGCGCGGCTGCGGTTGCCCGAGGCGCACACCAAGTGCACTGGACGTTTGCGGTCGATCTCACCGAGCCGGGTCGTCAGCTGACTCATTGGGATGTTGACCGCGCCGGGGACGTGGCCACGGCGGTACTCGGCGGGCTCTCGCACGTCGATCAGGGTCGCGCCCTGCTCGAGGGCCGAGGCAAGGTGCTCGACGGTGGTCTCACGCATGAAAGGGAACTCCTTGGGCGAATCGGCTCGTGGCTGCCACTTCAATCTAACCCCCCGGGGGGTTACGATTCGAGCGTAACAGAACCCCCATGGGGGATGTACAGTTGATGGTGCAGACCACTCACCCATGCAGTGATCGGTACCCGGGAGGGAACGGCCCATGACGAAGTACACGCTCCAGATCACGGTGAACCGCCCCTACGAGGAGGCGGTCGAGGCGGTGCGCGGCGAGCTTGCCGCCGCCGGGTTCGGCATCCTCACCGAGATTGACCTCAAGGCAACGCTGAAGGCCAAGCTCGACGTCGATGTCGCCCCGCAGGTCATCCTGGGCGCGTGTCGCCCCCAGCTGGCCCACCAGGCACTTCAAGCCGAACCGTCCATCGCCGCCCTGCTGCCCTGCAACGTGGTCGTGCGTGCCCTCGACGACACAACCACGGTCGTCGAGGCCTTCGACCCCGACGCGATGATGTCTATCGCCGGCCAGGCCGGCGACACACTCCGCACTGTCGCGACCGACGCACGGCAGCGCCTGACTGCGGCCCTGGCCGCCCTGGAGAACAACTGATGGACCTCGAACCCACCGAGATCAAAGCGATCATCACCCGAATGAAGCGCGCGAACGGACACCTCGCCAGCGTCATCCGGATGATGGAGGAAGGCTCCGACTGCGAGTCGGTGCTGACCCAGTTGGCCGCTGTCAACAAGGCCCTCTCCCGCGCCGGCTACGCCATCGTTGCCACCGGACTGCAGCAGTGCCTCGAACAGAGCGAGGAAGGGCTGGAGGACGTGGACGTCAAGAAGATGGAGAAGCTGTTCCTCGCCCTCGCCTGAGCAAGGCCGACGACCAACGTCGAGACCAGATGCCGGCCTCCGGCTCGAGCCACCAACAGCCGGTTCGATGACCTCCTCAACGACGGACGATGACTCAGCCGTTTGCACCGTCTCGACCATTTGAGGTCATCGGACTCGTTCGAGACCGACAGTCCGGCCGCGCTGGCCACTCGGGCCACGCGGTTTGTATCGATAAGCAGCCGTGCTGCGTCTACCGATACAAACCCACCACCATTGGAGGACTGATGAAACTCAACATGGGACGCGCAGACCGCTCCATCCGCCTGTTCGTCATCGCGCCGGTACTCGTTGTCGCGGGGATCATCCTTGGCCCGCTCGGTGCACTGTCACTCATCTTCTACGCGCTCGCGGCGGTCATGGCCGCAACCTCCGCGGTCGGCACCTGTCCGCTGTATCTGCCGTTCGGGATCCGCACCCTCGGCCGCGCAGGACGCTCGCCCTCGGCCCCCACCGCGGCGGGTGAATCTCGCCGTTGAGTTCAGACCTCCTCGACCAGCTGGTTGCGGAACTCCCGCGGCTTGGGGCCTACGCCTGGTCGGTCACCGGTGACCGTCACAGAGCCGAGGACCTGGCGCAGGAGACACTCGCCCGTGCTCTTGAACGTCGCGAGACCTACCGGCACGAAGCGCCTCTGGGAGCGTGGCTGCGCGGCATCCTCCACAACCTCGCCATCGATCAGGGGCGCCGCCAGCGGGAAACGCCCCGCGAGGACGTCGCAGCCTTGGCCGATGCGGCCTGGCGCGACGACAGCTGGACCGTGGACGCCGCGGTTGTGATCGAGCGCGCAGAGTCAGCCGACGAGCTGCGCGACGCATTGTTGGCCCTCCCCTTCATCTACCGGTCCGCGGTCGTGCTCCACGACATGGAAGGCCTCACCGTGCCCGTGATCGCCTCGATCCAGTCCATCTCCCTGGCTGCCGCCAAGCAACGTCTGCGTCGCGGACGGATGATGCTGGTCACCGCCTTGGCAGAGCTGAAGTCTCGCCCCCTGGATCAACTGCCGTTGCGCTGTTGGGACGCTCGCTCCCAAGTCAGCGCCTACATCGACAACGAACTCTCGGCCGCGAAACGCCCACGGCTAGAAGCGCACCTCGCCAGCTGCCCGACCTGCCCTCCGATCTACGCCAGCTTGGTCGGTGTCACCGCTGCCCTAGGCGCGCTCGCCGACGAGGCCGCACTAGGTTCGAACCAGGTCCAACGGGTCCGTGAAGCGCTGCAGCGGCAACGCAAGGATCGGGCCGACGCATGATCTGCCCCTGGGGTCTGGTTCGCGGACCCCTTGCAGAGGGAATACGGATGTACGTACATTTGCATCGACGGTACGTGGACCTTCCACCTAAGGCAGGGCCCACCATCACGAAGCTCCTGTGCAGGAGGCGACATGCGGGGAAATGGCGGCCAGCGGTCCACCGGCCCTGCCCGGGCTGTTGACCGCCAAAGCCCGATGCCGCTATGGGCTCAGGTCAAGGACGATGTCGAGCGACGCCTACGTCGAGGTGAGTTCAACGAGTCGTTCCCGGGGGAGATGGTGCTGGTCCAGGAGTACGCGGTCAGCCGACACACGGTGCGCGAGGCGCTTCGTCGGCTGCGTGAGAGCGGCCTTGTCGATGCCGCCCGTGGCCGAACACCGAAGGTCGCAAACACTGAGATCACTCAGCCCCAAGGCACCTTGTACAGCCTGTTCGCCTCCGTCGAAGCGTCAGGACGTCGCCAGCACAGCATCGTGCGCACACTCGACGCGCGCGCTGACGCGACCGTGGCCACCAGGCTCGGAGTCGAGGAATCAACGCCTCTGATCTACCTGGAACGGATTCGCCTTATCGATGAGGAACCGCTCGCGATGGACCGCGTGTGGCTGCCCGCTCGGCTGGCTGCGCCGCTGCTCGAAGCAGACCTCACCCAAACCTCCCTTTACGAGGCGCTCGACCGTCGGTGCAATCTTCGGCTGACCGGTGGCCGAGAAGAGGTCCGCGCTGTGGTGCCGACCTCGGCAGAGCGAGTCCTGCTCGGGATCCCCGATAACACCGCGGCACTCTCGATCGACCGGACCGGCGAACTGCGAGGGCAGCCCATCGAGTGGCGTCGGACCATCGTGCGAGGCGACCGCTTCAGCCTGGTCACCGACTTCACCCGCCCTGACCAAGTCTCGGTCACGGTTTCTGACCGCCGCCATTCCATGACCTCCTAATGCACGCCGACCTAATGCACGCCGACGAGATCAACACCAGCAAGCAGACGATCGACGGCATATACCTGCCATGCGCCTTCGACCGGTGAGGAGCTGAACATGACCACTACCACCCCTCGAACCAGCCAGGCGTTGAAACCCAAAACTCCGCGCACGCCGTTGGGCCGCCAACTAGTCCGCATACTCACGACCACGGATCACAAGCTGATCGGCAAGATGTACCTGGTCACGTCGTTCGCCTGGTTCCTCGGCGGCGGCGTGATGGCGCTGCTGATGCGCTCGGAGCTGGCGTTCCCGGGTCAGCAGGTCGTCAACGACGAGCTGTTCAACCAGCTGTTCACGATGCACGGCACGATCATGCTGCTGCTCTTCGCTACACCGCTGTTTATCGGCTTCGCCAACGTGATCATGCCGCTGCAGATCGGCGCGCCCGACGTCGCCTTCCCGCGGCTCAACATGTTCAGCTACTGGCTCTACCTCTTCGGTGGCCTGATCGCGGCCAGCGGCTTCCTCACCCCGACCGGCGCGGCCGACTTCGGCTGGTTCGCCTACACACCGCTCTCCAGCGCGCAATACTCGCCGGGCGTCGGTGGCGACCTGTGGATCATGGGCCTCTACATGAGCGGTCTGGGCACCATCCTCGGCTCGGTCAACTTCATCACCACGATCATCGCCATGCGCGCGCCGGGCATGACCATGTTCCGGATGCCGATCTTCACCTGGAACGTGTTGGTCACCGCACTGCTCGTGCTGATCGCGTTCCCGATCCTTGCCGCGGCGCTGCTGATGCTCGAGTCCGACCGACAGTTCGGCACCCACGTCTTCGACACCGCCCATGGCGGACCGATCCTGTGGCAACACCTGTTCTGGTTCTTCGGTCACCCCGAGGTCTACATCATCGCGCTGCCGTTCTTCGGGATCATCTCCGAGATCCTCCCGGTCTTCAGCCGCAAGCCGATCTTCGGCTACGTCGGTCTGGTGGCCGCGACCCTCGGCATCGGAGTCCTCTCGGTGGCGGTGTGGGCGCACCACATGTTCGTGACCGGTGCGGTCAACCTTCCGTTCTTCTCCGGGATGAGCTTCCTGATCGCGGTGCCGACAGGCGTGAAGTTCTTCAACTGGATCGGCACGATGTGGGGCGGGTCGGTCAGCTTCGACACCCCGATGCTGTGGTCGATCGGCTTCCTGACGACCTTCCTCTTCGG
>NZ_JACIXG010000032.1 GCF_014360585.1 Nocardioides sp. | reverse complement strand
GAGTGCCAGGGTTACGTCGACGAGCTCGTTCAGGACGGGTTCAAGACGGAGAAGGCGTCCGGCAAGTTCCAGGACGGCTACACCGAGATGACCACGGGTCTGAAGGACGCCATTGCTGGTGTCGAGGACATGGCGCAGGCTCTGCGTGACATGGCCACCGCGATCCAGGACCTGGACTCGCAGCTCGCCGGCGGCTAAAGCTCGAGCGTGGGGCGGGGCGGCGCGGGAGCGCTGTCCCGCCCCACGCGCCGGTATTGGACTCGGCCTTGACGGCAGTATGAAGGGAGCCTGGCTATGCCGGACGTCAAGATCAAGATCGAAACGCTAGATCGTATCGTTTCCCAGCTGGACGCGATCGTCACGGAGTTCGAAAACGCAACGAGCAACTCTGAAGCGCTCGAAGCGGCTATCGCTAACCCCTACGATCGTAGCGAACTCCGTGAGAAGGCGCAGGACTTCGAGGAACGCTGGGACGACAAGCGTGACGAGCTCAAAGAGAGCCTCGATGACCTAAAGAAGCACGTCAAGGGCGTCGTCGACGGATTCGAAAACTGGGACAGCGAGACGGCGCTCCAGTTCGAGTCAAACACATCGGTCCAGGCGCCTGGTTCGCCAGGAAGTGCGAACGCGAGCTCGTCAGTCGCGGTTTAAACGCACGAATCCCCCGAAGCAAGGCGAACGAAGGAGCGCAGCGGTCATGGACGCATCCCCAAAGGGCAGAGAAATCAAGACCGTTGAGGGAGACCCCTCAGCCATCATCTCACGTGGCAACTGGATGGAGACCTTGGGCGGCATGATGGAGGACTGTGCCCAAGAGTTGCAGATGATCGCCATGCATGACCTCGCGAACGGCGAGATGGATGGCAAGGCGGTCGATAAGCTTCAAGAGAAGATCGGTGACTCGTGGGAGACCCTCCGCGAAGCGGCGCAACTGTACGAACCCGTTGGCCCGATCATCGCGACCTACGGCGAAGAGCTTCAGCAGTGGCAGCCACTCATCAGGTCTCAGGTCGACACATGTAAGGACCTTTGGGGCAAGTACGACGGTCTGCCCGGTGCGCCGGCACACCTTCTCCCGGGTACTGAGCCCGAGGAAGGTAGTCCTGAGGCTCAGCAGGAGCAGCAGGCTGCGGAAGCCAAAGTGCAAGCCCGTGAAGAATGGGAGGATGCTGCTGAGACCTGGGACAGTTATTATGACTCCTGGGAGGACGCATACGACGCGGCCGTCAGCGGCATCGGAAACGAGATGGCCGGCAAGATCGAGGACGGTTTCTGGGAGGTCCTCGACGACATCATCGCTGTGCTGGAAATCGTCGCCCTCGTCGTCCTCGTTCTGGGTATCTTCCTAACGGGTCCTTTTGCTGCGATTGCTTTCGCGATCTCTGCCGCTGTATTCGCCATGCGGGCAGTGCAGTTCTGTGCTGGTGAATGCTCTCTTCTGGAACTTGGTTTGGCTGCACTTGACATCGTGCCGTTTGGGAAATTCGGGGCAATGGCGGACGCGATGACCGATCTGGGCGCCAGTGCGACAAAGCTTTCGAAGTTTTCGGCTGCATTTAAGGCTGGGTCCGGTTTCGGCGACATGGCATATGCGGGACGCAAGACGTTCCCAGACATGATGACAGCTCTGCATTCAGGCCTTGATATCAAAGACTTCGAGCGAATCGGAAGTAACCCCAACTTGTGGGGGGCGGCCGGGGAGGTCCAAGGCGCGATGGCCAAGTACACCAACTCTGTCTACAGTAGCGTTCAGACAGTTACTGGGATGTTCGAGGGGTCGTTCGTCGATATCGTTAACTAATGTGGGCCCAAACTCGGTTGAATACGTGGATTGAAGCGAAATGAACCTATCGGTGAACGAGACCTGGCGGATCGACGGAGTCTATCCGGAACAAGGATGGTCGTGCGCTGCGTGCGATCTCGAGACTGACGTGGATCAATGGATTGCGTCGGAAGAGATGCGCCTCCGCACCTGGTGGGGCGACGCATGGGCGCAAGATGAGGCCGCTAACCGGGCGAATAGAGCAGCCTTGAAGGACACCTACGACTCTGCTCATGAGCCCGGAATGCTAGTCGCAATGTCGCACTGGCCGCTGCCGGTTCCGCTACCCAGTCGGATTCGGATAGCGATCGCGTCGGGTCCGCCCGCCCCGGTATCCGCGTGGCGAGACGCGGGCTTTGATGTCGACGAATGGATCGGCTCGTCTCTGGGTCCCGGTTTGAAGTGCATCGCGGAACGCGATGAAGTAGTCAACGGTAACGCCGTCCACCTGTCGACCGCTGCGTACGTGTTTGCGGCTCAGGATGGCGGTGTGATGGTCACCGTAGAGGCGGGGACTCGCGAAGTCTTCGATCTCACGCTCGCGCGAATGCCAGTCCTGTTGTCGAACCTGGCGTTGTATCTCCCTGGAGGTGCGCGCTTTGTTGCCAGCGATGTGGACGGAATGACACGAAACACGATGGATGAATGGGAGAAGGTGTCTGATGCCTAAGGCTGCGGCGCCCAGGCCAGCTGAATGGGCGAATCGTAGGGACCGCCACAAGCCTTTCGATCTCGGCGAACTGAACCGCGTTGTTCGGGATCACGCTTATATCGATCTGGAAGCCGCGCGTCGGCGTCGAGGAAATCCGTTGATGCGGGTTGGCGCGGCGTTGATGTTTTGGGTCGCCGCGTTGGGGACGTGCGGACCGCTATTTGCGGCTGGGGTTTTTGTCAGCGGTGGCGGCTATCGAAAGTTCTCCGAAGACTTCTCTGCGGGGTTTGAGGTTCAGTGCATTTATATCGGATCCATCCTCGCCAGTGTCGCTGTCCTCTATTTTCTGCTGCCGTGGCTCAGGAGTTCGCATCGTCAGTGGAGCGGGACACTTGTGGCGATGTCGGCCGCGGTGGCCGTCACCACGGTGATCTTGCTGTTCTTGATCTACACGAGTAGTGCGGAAATCTATCCGCGAATTCCGATGGTGATCCCGGTGTGGATCACCTTGGCGTTGTCAATCACTGCAATCGTTGCCGACTATCGCTTGCATACCACGGCGAAGCCCCCTGAGGTCGCCATGGAAGACCTTTCTGATGACGACATCGAGGTCTTGCGCGCTAGCCGCCGGCAGGCGTTGAGGATCTTCCGTACGCAGGGGCTCGTTGGGTACGGAGAATTTACCGACTTGGATAAGAGTCCACTATGAGTCGAATGAAGCGAGGCGACTGACATGGTCGGGAACGACGATGGTTCGTTGCGGGATCTGCTTGGGGCGAATAAGGATCCAGAGTTTCACCTGAAGCTCATGGATGGATGGGAGAGGCATGTCCCAGACCAAGCGGATCGTGACGCGATCGATGCGGAGCTGAAGCAGCGCTTCATGGCCGCCAATAGGCCTGATCTGCACGGGATGCTCCGTGCGCAGATGGACCAGGCCTTTACGCTGATGAAGCAACAGAGCGTCATCGCCTACTTTTCTGCTACAGGTGAGACGGCGAGCAAGGCGTACATCCCAGGGACGATGTTCGCGACCATCCGGCGCACGCCGAACGGTGAGAGCCTTGACGGCTACGTGACTCAAGCAATACGCGAGTACGGCGCCAAGCCCCTGTACGGCGACAAGCGCTTCATCCGTTTCGAACGCGAATCGACGAAGCAGTTCGAGGGCGGGTCGATCGTGATGACGTCGATCGTCTACGTGACCCCGATTCCGGGCTCCAACAGGCGCCGCGGTCTGCAGTTGACGGCGTCGATCGCGCGCCCAGTGGAGATGACTGCTGCGGATCCGAAGTTCGTTGCCTGGAAGGCTGCCTTCGACCTCTGCGTATCAACGCTTCGTTGGTCGCCGCCCGCCACCTAGCTCGTGTCGCGTCGGCTCGGGTGGTAGGAGCCAGGGGCATGACTTCGGCGTCGGTCCAGACGTCCGACAATGACGAGGACGTGGCGCGGCGGGGTCGTAGCTAGCCTTACAGCGTCTTTTTTTACGTGCCTAGTGATGGCGGGATGTGAGCGGTGACTCGGAGAATCGCGGCGATGACAGTGGCGACGGCGGCCTTGGTTTCTGGGTGCAGTGTTGGTCCGCCGCCGAAGGATTTCGCGATCGGGGAATCAGTTCTGGCGATGCGGGTCCACGAGGGCGGGGAGGACTCCAGCTATCTCGTGCTGGTCTCCCCGAACGGGGAGACGCGTGCGGTCGAGTTGGACCGGGTCGAGGGGGCTGGGATCTCGTGGACGGAGAACGGGATCACCACGTCGGATCGGAGCCACGACTACGTGATCGATGAGAGCGGACTGACCGCGAACGAACGTACGAGTGGTGGGAACGAGCTCGAGACGCAACACGAGTGGTACCGGGTGCCGGTAGGGGCGGGGACGTTGGTTGGTTTCAGCCCCGAGGACGGGTCCGAGGATCCGTTCGTGACCTACATCGACGGAGACAGTGGCAAGGTGACGACGCGGGTGTCGCCGTACGGAAAGACATCGACCGCCGCCGTGTGTGGGGAGCGCGTGTTCTCATCCGGAAGGGGCACCAGCACCAAGGCCTACGAGGACGACAGCGGGTCGATCCCGGAGAGCCAGCTGGACCTCGCCGCATTGACGTCGGCCTATCCACACGACGGCACGGACATCCTGAGCACCTTGGAGCCCTCGTCCTTTCCGGGCACCACGTCGCCCTGTGTCGATGGCATCGTCTACGAAGGGTGGGAGAATGACGACGACCAGCACTTCGTACGTGTCTGGAACACCGCGATGGGAACGCCCGCCGCGAAGACTGCTGTTGACCACGAGATCGTCTATCCGGAGGACGACTCGTCGCGCATCGGGGGACCGATACGGATGACGGTCTCGGACGATCGGCTCCTCTGGGTCGTCGACAACACGATGTGGAGCGCGACGCTGCCGACCAGGGCGGCTGAGCCGATTCGTGCTCGCGAGGTCGGCTACCTGGAGGGTTACGTCGGGCTGGATGCCGAGGCGCTGACGTACGCGTCGAGTGCTGTCTACACGGTCGCCGAGGACAGTGAGCTCCATGAGCGTAAGTGGTCCAAGTCCAGACATCGCGACCGTGTCTGGACCGAGCTGACGGAGCTGAGCCTGGTGCGTACGGACCTGGCAACGTGGAAGTCTTCGGTGGCGCTCGAGGTGGACCTGAAGGACATCGACTTCCCGACCAAGGACGTCCAGATCACCGCGCTGGCGATCAATCCGGAGTGGTTGTCCGAGAACGGCGAGTGACCGCGTCGCTCGCATCGGCGCGGGGGTGATGTGCAGTAGTTCGGGCGTCGGCTGCGGTGGGTGTGGCCCCAGCGGGTGGGCTAACGGATCAGGTCGATGATGATCACCACCGCCGCGGCCAGACCTCCGAGGGCCAGGATCGCACCGAAGACGGTGAGGGTGCCGAAGGCGATCGGGTAGAAGGACAGGGCGACGCGCGCCATGGGGAGCTCGTTGTTGTAGGGAGCCTTGGGGTCGTACATCACTTCGATGTCGTCGCCGGTCTCGACGCCCTGGGGTCCGTGCTCACTGTGGCCGTAATAGTTGCCGCCGGTCTCAGGTGCGGTGAAGGAGTAGTTGACGTGGTAGGTCATGTCGCCCGGCGCACCGCTGACGTCCTGTCGCCACGCCTTGGTGACGTGAGCGCTGGTCCGAGCCCAGCGGCGACTGCCTCTCGCCCGCTTCTTGGCGCCACGGAAGTTCAGGTAGCCCGAAACACCGATCAGGATGCCTATCAACACTACGGCGAGTGGTCCGAGAAGATCTTTCAACTGCGTTACATCCGTTCTGATCGCTAGAGCGAGATCAGGTCGAGGGAGGCGAGGATCAGAAAGATGCCGCCTCCGCCGAGGAGGATGACGGCGCTGTAGTTGACGATGCGTCCGGCGACCGAGCCGCCGTAGACGGTGTCGCTCGAGCTCGGGTCGTCAGGGGCGTACATGACCTCGAGGACGTCACCCAGCAGCGTGACGACAGCGCCGGTTTCCATGTCCTGCTCCACTAGCCCGAGGGTCGAGTGCTACACCCTAGCCAGCGACGCCCGGAGGCGCCGGAACGCCGCGAACGGCGGTGTCGCGGACATCACCATGCGACACGCCGAAGTAAAGATCGACCGGTACGGGGCGGGCTTGCCAAGGTGACGCATACCTCTCGATCTCGGGAACATTCACTGTTGAAGGGACTCTTCATGCGCACTCGCACCACCGTCCGGACCGCCCGACTGGCCGCCGGCGGCCTCAGCCTCGGCCTGGCGCTCACGTTGACCGCCTGCGGCTCCGATGACAGCAAGGACGACGCTGCGGTCGAGACCGAGACGAGTGCGCCGGCGTCCGAGTCCGCGTCCTCCTCGGCGGCAGCGCCCGCAGGTGACGAGGTGGAGGTGAAGATCGGGAAGACGTTCAAGGACCCCGACATGGGGGACACGGTCGAGGTCATCTCCGCGGTTCGTGACTTCCCGTCGACGGAGGAGGCCGACCTCATCGCGGACGGCGGCGAGGTCGTGCTGCTCCAGGTGAAGGTCAAGCCAGGCAAGGAGTACGGTGGCAGCGTCTCGTACTCGAACTTCGACATCTCCGCGGACGGCGGCTCCGACTTCGACTCCGCCGATTCCCAGCTGGAGGAGGAGTTGACGGCCGCGAACCGTACGCCGCTCGACAGCGTGCGGCGGATGGAGGGCGGCGAGACGACCGGGTGGATCGCCTACACGGTCGACGAGAAGGGTGACACCTACCTCATCGAGTACGAGCGTCCCGGCGCCAAGGTGATCGGCTCGGACAAGACCATCGCCGAGTTCAAGGAGCAGGTGGAGATCCCCGCAGGCTGAGGTCACGACAACCTGTTCAGCGGAGACCGGCACGTAGGTAGCCGGTCTCCGCTGGCGCTCGTTAGGATCTGGGCGTTCGTTGTCTCGGAGAGGGGACTTCAAGGTGCATTCTGAGGCACGTCGTCGAGCGGGGCTCGTTTTCGTCGCCAGTCTGGCGCTCGTTGCAACCGCCTGCTCGGGTGACCTCCCGGCATCGGTGGAGGAGGGCACAGAGGTCACCGTCGCGTGGACCGAGTCCTTGACGAGCACAAACCCGGCGAGCAAGGCGAACGCGACCGAGGGGAATCTCGACATCGCCTCGCTGACCCGCGGAGCTTTCAGCACCCTGGTCACCGACACCGTCGAGATGGACGAGACCTTCGGCAAGGTCACGATGGAGGGCGGCGAGCAGGCCCGGGTGCGCTACGACTTGGCCGAGCCCACCTGGTCGGACGAAGTGCCGATCGACACGGCCGACCTCATGCTCGCCTGGGCGGCGACCTCGGGCTACTTCCGCACTCCGAAGGAGGGAAGCCCGGACGGCGGGGTCGACTTCGGCGCGGTGCCGACCGGGCTGACCAAGAGCGCCTACATCCCCGAGGTCGACGAGGGCGCGCGCGCCATCGAGGTTCCGCTCGTGGTCCCGGTGGTCGACTGGCGTACGGCTCTCGACGTCGCCGTCCCGGCGCACGTCGTCGGGCAGAAGGCGCTGAAGATCGAGGACCCGATCGAGGCCAAGGAGGTCGTCGAGACCGCGATCGAGGAGTCCGACACCGCGAAGCTGACCAAGATCGCGGAGGCTTGGAACAGCGCGTTCACGGTCGCCGAGGACGGCAAGGCGTCCGAGGAGGCGCTGGTCTCCAGCGGGCCCTACCGGGTCTCGAAGATCGCTGCCGGCGAGAGCGGGCAGGAGGTCGACCTGGAGGCCAACCCGGAGTACGCGGGTGAGGCCAGGCCGACGTACGAGCAGGTACGCCTCACCCCGGCGAGCTCCGATGCCCTGGGCAGCCTCGGCGATAAGGTCGACGTCGTCCAGGTCACCCCGACCAAGGCCAACCGCAAGCAGGTGCGCGACCTCGAGCGCCGCGACTACGGCGTCGCGAACGCCAACGACGGCACCATGTGGGCGCTGATCCTCCGCACCGACCGTGGTCTGTTCAAGCGCAAGAACACCCGTACGGCCTTCCTGCGCGCGGTGCCGCGCGGCGACATCGCTGAGGGCGGTGCGGGCGATTGGGCCGAGGCGTACGAAGCCACCGACGTCGTGCTCTTCCCGCCTGGTGGCGAGAGCTATCAGATCGCCACCGAGGACTCCGGGTTCGCCACGAAGTTCGGGGCCTCCGCAGACGCGAAGGCCCCCGGCGGTGCCCGGGTGTGTGTCGCCTACGACAAGTCGAGCCCGTTCGCCTCGGGTGCCTACGACACCATCGCGAACGTCATCGACGACGAGGGCTGGTCCACCACCGACTGCGGTGTGTCCTCGGCCGACAAGCTGCTCTCTGGCAACAAGTGGGACGCCGTCCTCCTCCGCATCCCGATCCCGCAGACCCCCGAGGAGATCGAGGCTCAGTGGGGGAGCAAGGGCGGCCGGAACGCGACCGGTGGCGGGGACCGCGACCGCGACCGGTTGATCAGCGAGCTGGCCCGCACCGCCGACCCCTACGAGGCCCGCGACGTTCGCGTCGAGATCGAGAAGACGCTGGTCAGGGACTCGATCGTGGTGCCGATCGTGATGAACCCGACGGTGACGGTGAGCGACAAGAAGGTCGACAGCGTACGTCCTCGGTCCGGTCAGGTCGCGCCGCTCGTCTCGACCATCGTCGAGTGGTCGCCGACCAAGAAGTGAACTGACACGTCGAAAGCCGGGGGGCCATGACTGATCTGGTATTGAAGGCGCAAGGTCGGGAATGGCGCCTCGAGCGGGGGCGCGCCTACACGCTCGGGCGCAAGCAAGGCGTCGACCTGTTGGTGAGCAGCGAGCTGGTCTCCTCCAGGCACGCCTCCATCGCCTCCGTCGACGGCACCTGGGTGCTCACAGATCTGAACAGCACGAATGGGACGTACGTCGGCGGGAAGCGGGTCCCGTCGGTCACCTTGACTCCCGGCGTGTCCGTGATGATCGGGGGCGTCGACGACGGCGTTCGGATCGACGTCGCCGGGGCCGCGGCAGCGGAGTGGTCGCCGCCGCCGACGGTGCCCCAGGAGGCGCCCCCGACGGGGCCGCAGGTGGTGACGCAACAGGTGGCGTCCTGGCAGCAGATCCGCGCGACGAAGCGGAACCGCGGCGGTCAGGTCCTCGGCGTCGCCGGTGCGGCCGCCGCGATCGTCGTCGCGGTGGTCCTCGTGCTGACCATGGTCGTCTTCGACGACGGTGCGCCGAAGGCAGAGACCCCGCCCAAGCCGAAGAAGATCCCCGTCGAGGGCCCGATCGTGGGCGATGTGAACGGCGACGGGAACGGCGATCTCGTCGTCGCCATGAGCGGGGAGGAACGGCGGTTCTACGTCTCGGACGGAGGGAAGAAGTTCGTGCCGCAGAAGCCCGGGGCCTGGGCATCGTGGGGCTACAGGTTTGCGAGCGGCGGCCGCATCATGTGCGACGTCGACGGCGATGAGAAGGCGGACATCGGAGCCCCGAACGAGTATTCGTTCGACGGGCCGCAGACCTATGGACTTCATCTTCAGACGGGAAAGTCCCAACAGATCGAGCTCGACTCGGAGCGCATCGACGGCGCCTACTGCGGCGACTTCGACGGTGACGGCCGCAACGATGTCGCCTTCGCAGTACGCTCCGAGGACGAGACGAGCGTCCAGATCAGCATGGCTCTCCAGGAGGAGGACGGGCGATGGGCGACCCCGACCATCGCCTACGAGACGCAGGTCCCTGCCGACCGGGACGCGATCCCGCAGTACGCCTTCCATGTCGGTGACTTCAACGGTGACGGGAAGACCGACCTGCTCTACGGGCTGGACGTGCCCTCCAAGGCCGGGACGTACTCGGGGACGGCGCTGCTGTCCGACGGGGAACGTTTCGAGGAGGGCGCGGCCCTCGGGATCGACGCCGCCGACATCAACTATCAGGACCGGCAGACGGCGAACGGCGACAACGACGCCTTGGGCGGCATCGCCGCAGACGTGAACGGCGACGGGGTTGACGAGTGGGTCCACCTCGGCAAGTACGGCTGGTTCGACGTCTACAGCCTGACCGGCAAGAAGTGGAAGGCCGTGCAGCGGAATGCGTCGCCGGTCAACTCCTTCGCCTGGGCCTCGGTCATCACCTCCGACGTCAACGGCGACCACTTCGCTGACGTCGTGGCGGTCTCCCTCAACGGGTATCCCGCCGTCTTCGCAGGAAGCCCGAAGGGCCTCCAGCCGGGCAAGGTGGTCACGCCTTTGTTCAAGGACGACTACGTCAGCTTCTCGTGTCTGATCACCCTCGAGCCGAGCGGGCTCTACTGTTGAGTCCGATCTCGGAAGGTGGGTCCACGATGACCATGTCCATCTCGCAAGCGTTCCGCCCACGTGGCGTGGCCGCGCTCGCCGTCGTGTCGACGGCTGCGTACGTGCTGACCGCATGCGGCGGTCCGAGCGTCTCGGAGAAGACCGTCGAGGAGGCGGTCTCCGACGGGATCGCCGACAAGATCGGCCTGCGTCCGAAGGAGGTCGACTGCCCAGGTGGGATGCCACTCGAGGTGGGCGGGGAGGCCAACTGCACCCTGGTCGTGGTTGCCGACCGCGAGATCGGCCTGACGGTCCGGATCGCCTCCGTCGACGGTGTGAAACCTGAGTTCGAGTACGACGTCGACCTGGCGAAGCTGCTGGAGAAATAGACCCGATGACGACGGAGCTCGTGGTGAAGGTGCAGGGTCGGGAGCGGCGCCTCGCCAGTGGCAGCCATACGGTCGGTCGCGACCCTGAGGCGGGCCTGACGCTGCAGGACGGCCTGGTGTCGTGGCGGCACGGGGAGTTGGCGTACGCCTCGGACGGGTGGGTCCTGACCGACGTCGGCAGCACCAACGGCACCTACGTCGACGGAGACCGGGTTCCGGCCAGGGAGCGGGTTCGCCTCGTCCCTGGGATGGTCGTCTGGTTCGGCGGAGCGGAGGACGCTGCCGAACCAGGGGTTCGGTTGGACGTGCTCTCGGCTCCGGTCGCCGCGCCCGCGCCGCCCCCGCCGCCTGCGGTCGCACTGTCAGCTCCAACTCCTCCTCCACCGCCGCCGTCAGCGGGCAGCAACGACATGGTCACCATGATGGCGGGGGACGGGGACGTCGAGGTCCTCGAGGCAGCCGAGGCCGCCCGCCGAGCCCACCAGGGAACTGTCCCGATCCCACCCCGCCCGCTCGTCCCGGGACAGGCGATCCGGGTCGGTCGCGCCGCTGACAACGACCTGGTGATCGCGGGGGATCTTCTCGTCTCCCGGCACCACGTCGAGATCATCACCAACCCTGACGCCACCGTGATGGCGCGCGATCTCGGTGCCGGGAACGGCACCTTCATCAACGGTGCCCGGATGCCGAAGGGCTACACCGCGCCGTTGCAGCCGGGATCGATCCTCGGCGTCGGCCACACCACTCTCCGCCTCCATCAGGGCATGTTGATCGCCCATCAGGACACCGGCGAGGTCGACTTCCTCGCCCGTCACCTCTCGGTGGTCGTCGGCAAGGGCGAGAAGCGCAAGCAGATCCTGCGCGACGTATCCTTCCGGGCTCCTCAGAAGTCTCTCGTCGGCGTCATCGGCCCGTCGGGATCGGGGAAGTCCACCCTGCTCAAGGCCCTCACCGGCTACCAGCCGGCGTCCGAGGGAGTCGTGGAGTACGACGACCGCAACCTCTACGCCGAGTTCGACGAGCTACGCCAGCGGATCGGCCTGGTGCCGCAGGACGACATCCTCCACCAGGACCTCACGATCAACGAGGGTCTGCACTATGCCGCCAAGCTGCGGTTTCCTGCGGAGGTCTCCGACGATGAGCAGCGGCAGCGGATCAGCGAGGTCCTGCGTGAGCTCAAGCTGGACGTCCATGCCGACAAGAAGATCACCTCGTTGTCGGGCGGCCAGCGCAAGCGGGTCTCGGTCGCGGTCGAGCTCCTCACCAAGCCGTCTCTGATCCTTCTCGACGAACCGACGTCCGGTCTCGACCCGGGCATGGACCGAGACGTGATGCGGCTGCTCCGTGGCCTCGCCGACGACGGGCGTACGGTCCTGGTCGTCACGCACTCCGTCGCCCAGCTGCACCTGTGCGACCGCGTGCTGGTCATGGCTCCCGGTGGGGCGATGGGCTACTACGGCCCCCCGGATGGTGCGCTGCCGTTCTTCGGACGCGACGAGTGGGCCGACGTCTTCGCCGACTTCGAGAACCATCGTGACGCCGACTGGGGCGGCAAGTGGCACAGGTCGGCCGAGTATCAGCGGTACGTCGCCGATGTCGATGCGGTTCCGCCGGCGCACGCCGAGGTGGCCGCCGCGGCCAGGCGTCAGAAGGGCCAGTCCTGGCTCCAGCAGGTCACCACGCTGGTACGCCGCTACCTCACGGTGATCACCGCCGACCGCGGCTTGGTCCTCCAGATGGCTGCCCTGCCGATCGTGCTCGGACTGGTGTCGCTCATCATCCAGCCCGACGAGGACCTGCTCCCGCTGAAACCGGACGAGCTCGGCAACATCATCCCCAACACGACCGCGAGCGTGATCGCGATGATCCTCGCCGTCGGCGCTTGTCTGACCGGCTGCGCCAACTCGATGCGCGAGCTCATCAAGGAACGATCCATCTACGAGCGAGAACGTGCGGTCGGGCTGTCCCGGTCGGCGTACCTCGCCTCCAAGGTCCTCGTTCTCGGTGCCATCACGGCGGTCCAGTGCCTGGTGATGACCCTCATCGCCTGCTCCATCCGTGGCCTGCCCGACGAGGGCCTAGTGCTCGGCCCGCTGACCATCCTCGAGCTGGCGATTCCGGTGATCTTCCTCGGAGTCACCTCGATGATCGTGGGCCTGCTGATCTCCGCCGCGGTCAGGACGTCGGAGCAGACGATGTCGATGCTGGTCGTGTACGCGATCTTCCAGATCGTGTTCGGGGGCACTCTCTTCTCGCTGCTAGGGTCACCCGCCAACTGGTTCTCCTGGTTCATGCCGGCGCGGTGGGGACTCGGTGGGATCGGCACCGCCCTGACCATGAACATGCTGTCCCGGGATCGAAATGAGCCTGACCGCGTCGACCCGATCTGGTATCACCTACCCAGCCATTGGTTCCTCGCGCTGGCCATCATGACGGCCATGTCCATCGTTCTTCTCGTTGCTGTCTCGCTCTCGCTCCGCAAGCATGAGCCAGAAGTCATGCGGTAACGACTACCGAAAGGTTCACGTATGACGACGCTCCATCCCGGGGCACTGTTCGGCCACTACCGCCTGGATCGCATTCTTGGTGAAGGTGGCATGGGCGTCGTCTATGACGCCTTCGACACCAAGCTGGAACGCCAGGTCGCGCTGAAGATGGTGCACGCCCACCTCGCCGACCGGCAGTTCATCGACATGTTCGTCCGCGAGGGTCAGACCCTCGCGCAGATCAGGTCACCCCACATCATCGCGATCTACGACATCGGCGAGCAGAACGGCAGCCCGTTCATCGTCACCCAGTTCATCAAGGGCGGCGACGTCTCCGACCTCGTACGTTCCAAGGGGCCGTTGGCGCCACACCTGGCGTGCTTGGTGAACGCCCAGGTGGCCGGGGCCCTTCACGACGCCCACCAGGCGGGGATCATCCACCAGGACGTGAAGCCGTCCAACGTGCTCGTACGCAACCCGGCGAGCCCTCTCGACCCGTTCGCCTTCCTGTGTGACTTCGGGATCGCGACCTCGTCCTCCGACTCGACTGCCGGCGGGATCACCGGCACCTGGAACTACCTGGCGCCCGAGTACGTCCGCGACGAGCGCGACGCCCAAGGCCGACCGATCCAGCCGGCACCCTCGCGAGACATCTACGCCGCCGGCTGCATGCTCTGGTTCACGCTGACCGGCAAGATCCCCTACTCCGGGGCCGCCGTGCAGGTCGCGATGGCCCACCAGAACGCGCCGATCCCGCAGTTCGTCGGCAACGACGAGTGGACCCGGACGGCGAACCGGATCCTGCAGCTGTCGATGGCGAAGGACCCGAAGGGTCGCTACCAGAGCGCGGCGGTCTTCAAGGACGACCTGCTGAAGCTCCGCGAGATCACCTCACCTCCGCAGCTCCAGCCGGCTCCGTCGATGACCGACCCGAACCCGATGCCCATCCTCGTCTCGGCCATCCGGCCGCCCACGGAGGCCGAAGCCATCCTGATCGAGGAGCAGGCGCGTCCCTCCAAGATCACTCCGCTCCGAGTCGGCGCAGCGATGCTCGGCGTGGCCGCCCTCGGGGTCGGTGGTGCCTTGGCCATCACCCAGCCCTGGGTCGAGGACGGGCCTGAGCCCATCGTGCCGACCGTCAAGGGTGCTGCGTACGCGGATGTGAACGGCGACAAGTTCGGAGACGTGGTCACTGACATCCCCAACGAGGACGGCAACGGCGTCGACGTCATCACCTGGAAGTCGGATGGCAGAAGCCTGACTCCGTCAAAGCCGGTGAATGTGGACAGTCCGCAGCTGACTCAAGAAGCGCCGGCCCTGGATGTCTTCCCGCTCGTCGGTGACTTCCAGGGGAACGACAAGAACTCGATGTTGACCCTTGTCCGGGACGCCGATGGCATGAAGGTCAGCGGCGCGTTCGAGGGGCACGTGGACGCCCCGTCCTTGAAGGATCTGAACGCCAAGATGAAGGATTCGGACTTCTATTACGACATGGGCGTCGAAGACTTCGATGGTGATGGATCCGACGACTTGTACATGTCGGTCGACTACGGACATCCGAGTCCTCAACGCAGCGACCTGGGTTTCTTGGCTGGCGAGGGCCGGATCTACTACTACCGAAACAGCGGCTCGGGGTTTGAGGCGCCGGAGCTGTTTGCCAAGTACTCCAACGACGACAGGCAGCGAGCTGCCGTCGGGGACTTCAATGGCGACCACAAGGCCGACATGGTCCTGATGAACCGAAACGGGCTGCGGGCGGAGACATCACGGGAGCGTGAGATCACCTCGACGTTGAGGATCTATGTCGGAAACGGGGCGACCGGGGTGCCGATGGCGAAAGGTTTCTCGGTTACCCGAAAGTTCAACCACTTTCTGGTGGAGACGGGCTCGGGGCAGGCCAACGCATTCCTGGCTGGGGACGTCAACGGCGACGGTAGGGATGAGTTGGTGATAGAAGGCGTTGGCGACAATTCTGGGAGCGATATCGTGGTCGGCGCCTGGGACGAAGACTTGGCGTCGTTCAAGCAGGCCGTACGGGGTCGTATCCCTTCCCCCAGCGACCTGTTCGACCATCCGACATCGTTCGATGCAACTCTGGCTGATCTGAATGGGGACGGCCTGATCGACGTCGTCGGGGTCACCCGCGATAAGTCCAGCGAACCGTACAAGTTCTACGGAGCGATTGCGGGGGAAGACGGAAACTTCACGGTGCGCACCTTCGCGACGTGGAAAGAATCACCGGACGAAGTCGATAAGCGCAACCTCATGGGAGGTACTCTCGGATGACCGATCCCGCCAACAACCCGCCCGACAGACAGAGTCCGGATCCGGACAGGACTGATGTCGGCGGCACCGACGCCCCGTCGCAGCGGCCGCCGTCGTTCGAGCGTCCGACCGTCGACGACTCCGACAAGACCACGATCCGGCCCCGGGTCGCTCGGCCCAGCAGCCCGCCGCCCCCGCCGCCTCCTTCGCCACCGGCGAACGTCCCGGGGATGATCGGGCCCTATCGGCTCGAGCAGCAGGTGGCGTCCAGCGAGAACGCCGTTGTCTACAAGGCGATGGACACTCGCCTCAACCGTGCGGTCGCGATCAAGGTACTTCTCGGACAGAACGCCCGTGACCCCGAGTTCGTGACCCGGTTCGACAAGCAGGCCACCCTGATGGCCAAGCTCGACTCACCCCACATCATGGGGGTCTACACCAACGGGCGCACCAACGATGGTGCCCCGTTCCTGGTTTCACAGTTTGCCGATGGCGGAGATGTCGGATCGCTGCTGAAAGCCCGCGGACGCCTGCCCGGCTCGATGGCGGCCGACATCTGCGCGCAGATCGCCGACGGCCTCGCAGCGATCCACTCGCCGGACATCGGAATCGTGCACGGCGACGTACGACCCTCGAACGTCCTCCTTCGCGACGACAACACCCCGCCGTACGCCTATCTCTCGGGCTTTGCGGCCACCCTTACCGAAGACTCTGCGACGGCCAGGCCCGGAATACACTCCGGCGCATGGGACTACCTCTCCCCTGAGCGCACGATGGGTGCACCGGCCACCCCAGCGGGCGACCTGTATTCGTTGGGCTGCCTGTTCTACGAACTGGTCACCGGGACGGTTCCCTTTGCCGGGGCGAACGACGTCGAGACCGCGATGGCACATGGCTCCCAGCCGATCCCGACCCTGCCCGGACGGGATGACTTCACGCTTCAGGCCAACGATCTGCTCTCTGGCGAGGGCGGTCTGCTGACGAAGGATCCTGCCCGACGAACCGCCGACGCAGTGAGGGTCAGGGACCGGTTCGCTGCCATGGCCGGGCGCCAGATGGGGTTCTCCTCGGGCGCTACGGTGACCCTCAAACGTGCCGGTCGCCGGTGGTGGTTCGCTGCAGCCGCAGCAGCGGTGGTGCTCGTCGCGGGTGGTGTGGCCACTGGCGTCACGCTGAAGCTCACCGAGGACACGCCCGTGAAGCCCAGGGCTCTGGTCACCGGCGATTTCGACGGTGACGGCAACGGTGACCTAGTTTTCGGGAGTCAGTTCGGCGGCCTTAATGGAAGGTTGGCTTTCGAGCCGATCGTTCAATTCTCCTCCTCAGGTAAGAGCTTTCGCGCGGCCAAGGAGTTGAAGGGCCAGTTCGGGATGTTGATGGGCGACATCGACGGTGATGGCATCGAGGATGCCGTGACGGTTTCTGGTCGGGGGTCCAACATCACCGTTGAGTCGAACAACGAGGCTCACAAGAACGGATCCGTACAAGTGCCGGTTTCAGGACGGCGCTTCGCGATCCTCTGCGATGACTTCAACGGTGACAAGCGCGCTGACATCGCCGTTGTCTCCGTGGGCAACGGGAAGAAGCTTCCTGACGAGCCGGAGGAGGTCGAGAAACTCACTGACCTCACCTACCACTTCACGGTGTCTCTCAGTCAGGAAGACGGTACGTGGGCGCGGGCCAAGGACTGGTTGACCGGAAGCTGGAATGGGTCCTTCGACGGCGTCTACTTCGCCGCGGGTGACGTCAACGGGGATGGGAAGGCCGACATCTCCTTCGGTAGCGGCCCCGACGATCCTGGCGTCGTCGTGGGCCAGATGCTGATCTCCGACGGGAAGTCGTTCGACAGGGTCGAGATGCCGGCTGAGACGATGAAGTCCTTTGCGGAGCACACCGGAGCCCACTCCGCCCTCTTCGCTGACGTGGATGGCGATGGCCGCGACGAGCTGATCGAGCACCAGGGTGAGGACAAGGGGGACGCCATTGCCGTCTACGACTACGAACCGTCGTCGGAGACCTTTGTCCAGGCGCCTTCCTGGACGATGTCCGATCCCATCGATCACCACTCGCTGAACAGCGACGTCTGGGCGGGTCCTCGTCCGATGGTCAGCGATGTCAACGGCGATGGCTACGAGGACCTGGTATGGGGCCTGCTTCACGAGAGTTCAGAGACCGAGAGCCTGCCCGGCTCGAACGGCTCCTTTCACCCGATCACCTTTCAGGGTACGGCTTTGGTGCTCATGGGAGGGAAGGACGGGTTCTCTGTTCAGAAGTGGAAGATGCCGGGTCTTGAAGGAGTCAAGAGCACTGCGCTGAAGCCATTGAAGAACGGCGTCAACAGCTTGGCCACCTCAGGAGCAAATGAGTGACGCCAACGAAGAACGGCCCGCGACCCGGCGAGGGTCGCGGGCCGTTCTTCAAGCCGACGGAGTACGGGCGTTCGCCGAAACAGATCAGATCGAGGACTCGCTCCACGCCAGCTGAATGACCTCGACGCCGCGCTCCCGGGTGACGAGGCGCCCACGGCCCGGGAGGGTCGGGACCGGCTTCAGGTTGCCGACGAGCGGACCCTCGTCCGGGTTGCCGGAGAGCAGCAGACCGGGCATCGCCAGGTCGCGCATGGACTGGATGACCGACTCGTAGAGGGAGCGCGAAGCGCCACCCGAGCGGCGGGCGAGGATGACGTGCAGGCCAACGTCGCCGGCTTGAGCCATCAGTGGCTGCAACGGAGCCAGGGGCGAGCCCTGCTGCGTCGAGACGAGGTCGTAGTCGTCGACGAGCACGAACAGCTCCGCGCCCGACCACCACGACCGGTTGCGCAGCTCCTCGGGGGTGACGTCAGGACCCGGGATCCGCTTCGTCAGGTACGCCGCCAGGTCGTTCAGCGTCGGGTTCGCCTGCGTCGCCGAGGTGAGGTAGCCGACCAGGTAGTCCTCGGGGATCTCGCCGAGCAACGACCGCCGGTAGTCGACGACCGCGATCTGCGCCTCCTTGGGTGTGTGCGTCCGCATGATCTCGCGGGCGATGCTGCGCAGCATCGAGGACTTGCCGGACTGGCCGTCGCCGAAGACGAGCAGATGGGGCTCGGTGGCGGGGTTGAGGCCGACCGGTGCCAGCTCCTTCTCGTTGATGCCCAGCAGCAGTCGCTTGCCGGGCTTCTCCTCGGTGACCCCGGCCTGCTCGCGGATCTGCTCGATCGTGATCCGCTCCGGCAGCAGCCGCAGCTTGGGTCCGGCAGGTCCCTGCCAGGCGGCGGAGACCCGGGAGATCAGATCGTCGACACCGTCGCCCAACGTCGTCGGAGAGCCGTCACCATCCATCCGGGGCAGCGCGCTGAGGAAGTGGAGCTTCTCCTTCACGATGCCTCGACCCGGACGCCCGGTCGGCACCAGAGCGGCGATCTTGCGGTCGAGCTCGGAATCCATCGGGTCACCCAGACGCAGCTCGAGCTTGGTGCCGAAGATGTCGCGCATCGACGAGCGGAACTCGGCCCAGCGACCGGCCGCCGCGACGATGTGGACACCGAAGGTCAGGCCACGCGGAGCGATCTCCTGGATGGCGTACTCGAGGTCGTCGAAGTCGGCGCGCAGGGTGCCCCACCCGTCGATGACGAGGAACACGTCGCCCCAGCCGTCGTCGGCCTGGCCGCGAGCACGACGGATGCGATAGGTCTCGATCGAGTCGATGCCCTGCGCCCGGAAGTAGGCCTCACGTCGGTCGATGATGCCGGAGACCTCGGCCAGGACCCGACGTACGACGTCAGGCTCGGAACGGGTGCCGACACCGGAGACGTGCGGGAGCTTGGCCAGCGGCGCGAACGTGCCACCACCGAAGTCGAGCACGAAGAACTGCACCTCTTGGGGCGTCATGGTCAACGACATCGAGGTGACGATGGTGCGGAGCGTCGTGGACTTGCCGGTGCGCGGCGCACCGATGACCGCGACGTGACCGGCGGCCCCGCGCAGGTCGAGGGTGAGCGTGTCCCGCAGCTGCTCACGCGGCTTGTCGACGATGCCGAGAGGCACGACCAGACCGCCGAGCCGCTTCCAGGCCGGCGAGTGCAGCCCGAGCTCGGGCGAGGTGGTCAGGTCGGGCATCAACGTGTCGAGCGTGTCGGGGATGTCGAGCGGCGGCAGCCAGACCTGGTGGGCCGGGGTGCCGTGTCCGGTCATCCGGTCGACAGCGATGTCGAGCATGGACTTCTCAACGCCGTCTGCGCCGACGACCGGTGCAGACGGGCGCTCGTCCTCATCCTCGGCCGGGATCGCCAGCTGTTTCACCTCGGCGATCGAGAAGGGGTAGATGCCCTGCAGCTTGCCGCCCTCGTCGCGGCGGACCCGCGAGCCCGCAGCCGGCGGCCCGGAGACGTACGCCGCCCGGAACCGCTGCATGTTGGTCGGATCAGGCTTCAGGTAGCCGAGCCCGGGGATGGCCGGGAGCTCGTAGGCGTCCGGAACACCGAGCACGGTCCGCGACTCCTGTGCGGAGAACGTACGCAGACCGACGCGGTAGGAGAGGTGCGAGTCGAGGCCGCGCAGGCGGCCCTCCTCGAGGCGCTGCGAGGCGAGCAGCAGGTGGATGCCGAGGGAGCGGCCCAGTCGACCGATCGCGACGAACAGGTCGATGAACTCGGGCTTGGCCGAGAGCATCTCGGAGAACTCGTCGACCACGATGAACAGCGACGGCAGCGGGTCCATCGAGGGATCCTGCGTACGGGCCTTCTCGTAGTCCTTCAACGAGGAGAAGTTGCCGGCCTCGCGCAGCAGCTCCTGACGGCGGGTCATCTCGCCGGAGAGCGCGTCCTGCATACGGTCGACCAGGGTGAGCTCGCCCTCGAGGTTGGTGATCACCGCGGAGACGTGCGGCATGCCCGCCATGCCGGCGAACGTCGCACCACCCTTGAAGTCGACCAGCACCAGGTTGAGCACCTCGGGCGGGTGGGTGAGCACCAGACCGAGGACGAGGGTGCGGAGGAACTCCGACTTACCGGAACCGGTCGCACCGATGACGAGGCCGTGCGGCCCCATACCCTGCTGGGCCGACTCCTTGATGTCCATGTGGATCTGCTGGCCGGCGTCACCGACACCGACCGGCACGCGCAGGCGGTCGCGGTTGGCGCGGGGGCGCCAGGCGACGTCGGGGTCGAAGGAGCGTACGTCCCCCAGACCGAGCAGCGCCATGTAGTCCTTCGGCGCCGCGATCTCGGTGTCCTGCGGAGTCTCCGCGGCGGCGTCGGATCCCTCCGGAGCCACGGTGTAGAGCGCGGTGAGACGACGGGCGTAGGCCTCGGCATCGGCCATGGTCATCTGGTCCACGCGCAGCCGGACCGGGTCCATGCGTACGCGCACCTGGTAGCCGGGGACGGTGCTGTTCTCGTCGGGCTCCTCGTCATCGATCAGGAACCGCACCCGGCTGGAGTCGAAGAGCTCGTCCCAGTGGGTCGGTAGGTCGATGACGGTGACGCCCTGGACGCCGTCGTCGGGGAGCACGTGGTTGCCGGGCGGGACCGAGCCGCCGTCGACGATGACCACGACCTGCGGAACAGGGATCCGGTCGTCGGTGCCCCAGCGGGCGCGCTCGCCGACCTCGGTCGGGAGGAGGGCGCCGAGATCGTTGATGTTGGTGACCACCATGCGGCGCGGCCCGACGGCGTCGACCTCACGGCCGCTCTGCGCGTGCGGGAGCCACTTGACCCAGTCCCACTCGGCGAGATTGCGCTCGGAGGTGAGCACGGCGACGATCAGCTGCTCCGGTGAGTGGAAGGCCGTCATCCCGCAGATCAGGGCACGGGCCAGCGCCCGGGCCTGGTCCTCGTTGCCGCAGATCTCCATCTTGTCGAACCCGCGCAGGTTGGTCGCCGCGGGCAGGTCCGGCTGGACCCGGTGGACCGTCAGCAGCCGGTGCAGCGCGCTCGCCGAGGCCGGGTCGACCTGGTCGATCGGGGTCTGCTGGGGCGGCACCAGGGTCAGGGCCAGGGGCTGGTGCGCGACGCCGTAGCGGACGTCGAGATAGCGCTTGTGGGTGTTCGACCGCTCCCACAGCCGGCTGCGCTCCTCGGCGATCGCGGGCAACGAGGACGGCGCGGGGTAGTGCCAGGTCAGCGCCTTGCGCTGCTGCTCGCCGGCTTTGCGCGCCGACTGCCGGACCCCGGCGAGATAGCGCAGGTAGTCCGTACGCTGCCCGCCGACCTGCTTCTGCTTCTGCTTCCGCTGACGGTCGATCTGCACGAAGATGAAGCCGAGGGTCGCGAACAGGAACATGCCGGCGGCGATGTAACGCTGGATCGGCGGGGAGCCGCCCGCGCCGGACTGCATGGTCGCGATGAGCACGATCGACCCGAGCCCACCGAGCATGGGGATGGCGTTCATCAGGATGCCGCCGACGCCCTCGCCCTCTTCGATAGCCGGCGGAGGGTTGAGCGTGATCTCCCCCTCGGGGACCTCTGGCTCTTCGGTGCGGGTACCGCCGGCTGTCGCAGCGATAGTCACATGTCCCCCTGGGAGTGGTTCAGCGGCCCGCGGGCCCGGATGCCGCAGGTGGTCTGGATCTTAGAGTGCCCACACCCCGGCCACTACCTTTAACCGTGCCGGTCGGGTAAAACGGGCGGTGGAGCTTCCGATGTGGAACTCTGTCACAGGGTCTTCACGTATCCGGGAGGTGTCATGCCCACTCAGACGGCCGATGCCGTTGAGCCGGCGCTCGCAGCAGGCGGGCTGGCGGTCACGGTCCACGGCACCGCCGGTGTGGTCGACATCGTCGTGCCCTCTGACGCGCACGCCTCGGACCTGGCCCGGGAGTACGCCACCGCGGTCGGTCTTCCCGCGCCGCCGGTGCTGCGCGACCGCCGTGGAGACGTGCTCGTGCCCGACGCCTCCCTCGCCTCGCGCGGCGTCACCTCTGGCGCCTTGCTGGCCGCCGACTCCCCGCCCACGCAGTCCTACTCGCGGCCCGAGGTCGTGGAGACGGTCGCCCCGCGGCATGCGGGCAGCTTCTCGTTCTACTGGGTCGGTCTGGCCACCCTGCTGGCCGTCGCCGCCGCCGGGTTCGGCGCCCTGGCCGACGGCTGGCAGCAGACAGCCATCGCCGCCCTGCTCGGGCTCGGCGCACTGGTCGGCATCCTCCCCGCCGGGCCGTACGCAGCGCGCCGGGCGATCGTCGCGCCCGCCTTCGCTGCCGGTGCTGCCTTCGTCATCACCATCGACCCCGCGCCCGAGACGCTGCCGATGGCCGTCGGCGTGGCCGGGCTGAGCGCCGCGATCGTCGCGACGATCTCGCGGTCGCTCGTGAGCGACGTCGATGCTGCGCTCAAGGTCTGGACCCTGGCCGGCGCCGCGGTCTTCGTGGTGACCGCGTTGTGCGCACTGCTCGGCACCTCCCCGCAGGTGCCGTGGTCGATCCTGTTCGCCGCGGCGGCGCTCGCGGCGCGGATCGTGCCCTCGTACGCCGTGGACGTGCCCGACTCCTATCTCCTCGACGTCTCCAAGCTGTCGGTGACCGCCTGGTCCGCGCGCGCCAAGACGACCTCGAGCACGGCCACCGTCCCGTTCGGCGAGGTCACCCAAGTGGCCGAGCGCGGCGCTCGGACGCTGGCAGCGGCTTCGTGGGCGATCCTCGCTGTAGTGGCGGTGAGCGGGCCGGGGCTGGTCGCGACCGCCACCGCCGAGCTGGACCGGGTCGGCGGCTGGCTGATCATGATGGCGGGCGCCTTCGTGATCCTGCTCTCGGCTCGCAGCTATCGCTACTGGCTGCCTCGTGGCGTACTGCGGATCGCTGGCGTTATTGCGCTGGCGGTCGGAGTCCATGCCTTCGTAGGCTGGGCCGACCCGGAGCTGGTCTCCTGGCTCGGTCTGGGCGTCGTGCTCATCGGTCTTGCGGTGATCGTCGCGGCCATCGCTACCGGCCGGGGCTGGCGCTCGGCGAAGTGGGCGGCTCGGGCCGACTGGTCGGAGTCGCTGTGCGGTGCGGCTGTCATCGCTTCGTTCGTAGTTTCCTCAGGGTTCTTCCGCCACTTGTGGGAGTCGGGTTTCAATGGCTAGGCAGCATCGCTGAAAAAGTTCAGAGTTTTCTGTTTAGAACTCCGGAGACGGGGTATGAACACAGTGTCCGGACCTCGGGGGAGCCCATCGGGAGCCGGGCTCCACAAGGTATCAACCTAGGAAACCGGTTCCGCCGGTGGAAGGACAGCACCATGAGCAGTGAGATGAAGCAAGGCCAGGCGATCAACGTCGCCGTCAACGACATCGCTGAGACCAAGGGCAAGCTGCAGAGCATCAGTGCGTCGGTTGCGAGCGAGGCCAGGGCGGGCAAGGACAAGGGTTGGCACGGTGCGGGCGGTAACGCGTTCGGCAAGCTCATCGAGACCTGGGAGCGGAAGTCGCGGGACATCACGAACGCTCTCGACGAGCTCACGAACGGGCTCACCGAGGCGCGCAAGGCTGGTACCCGGGCTGACGAGGATGTTGCCGGCGCGACCCAGTCGGTCAGCTCGAGCATGGACAGCATCTCGTTCAAGATGGGTGGCTGACCACCCGGTCAGGTCCCGCATTCCACAAGACTCTGAGAGGAAACTGACATGGGTGAAGAGATCAAGGTCAATCATGGAGACATGGCCAACATCATCGACACGCTCAGCAACGGCGTGAAGAGGATGGATGGCGAGCTCTCCGGCCTCGAGAACCGCATCAACAAGCTCAAGGCCGAGTTCACCGGTGAGGCGGCCAACGCCTACGCCGAGGCTCAGGCGAAGTGGGACCGTGCGGTTGCCGAGATCCAGCAGTCGCTCGCCCAGAGCGCGGCGTTCGTCGGCCAGTCGCAGCAGGACATGCACGACGCCGACCGCCGTGGCGCGGCTGGCTTCGGCGGCTGAGTCCGTCAACACACGCAACACGGGGGGATCGGTGCAGGGCACCGGTCCCCTCGTCGCTGGTTTTATGGCAAAGTCAGCGCTGATGCTCGCTGTCTGACTCAGCGGGCGCGATGTAGCCCTAGCTCTCGGGACATTCGGTCGGTTCGTCTCGGGCACAGGCATGACGCGAGGAGTTCGTGAAATGACGCAGGCGCAGGTGGCGCCCACGGGGTTGGTACGGGTCACTGTCGCCTCCGGCACCCGTCGGATGGATCTGGTGCTGCCGGGCTCGGTGCCGGTCGCTGAGCTCGTCCCCGAGCTCGCGCGAAGCGTCGGGTTGCTCGACCCGCAGACGGCGTACGCCGGTTACCGCGTCGTGCTGGCCGACGGTCGCAAGCTGACCGGTGACCTCGGTCTGATCCCGCAGGGTGTCGAGGACGGTGGCGTCCTCACCGTGAGCGCCGGGATCGACGACAAGCCGCCGCGGGTCTACGACGACGTGGTCGAGGCGATGACCGACGTCGTCGAGAGTGAGATGGCTCCCTGGAAGCCGGAAGCAGGCAGGCGTACGTCGCTGCTGGCTGCCGCGCTGCTGCTGCTCCTCGGTGCCGGGGCGCTGTGGACCCAGTCGCCGTCGATGCTCGCCGGCGTCGCGGCCGCCGTGATCGGCATCGTCCTCGCCGGCGGCGCGATCGTGCTCTCCCGGCTCGAGGCCGAGAACGACGCCGCGATCGCTGCTGTTTGGATCGGTGAGATCTACGGCGCGGTCGCCGGCTTCCTGATCGGCTCGGCCGCCTTCGGCCCGGGCGACGGCGTCGGGGTGCCGCTTGCCATCGGCGGAGCGGGCGCGATGCTCGCCTCCGCGATCGGCTTCCTCGGCCTCGGCGAGTCCCGGATCCTGGCGATGCCGGGCGCGCTCGTCGGTGGCGTCTTCCTGGTGGCCGGTCTGCTGCTGAGCGCGACCGGATGGAGCGCCGGCGTCGTGCTCGGGATCGTCCTGGTCGTCGTGGTGCTGGCCGGCAGCTTCTTCCCGTGGCTCGCGCTGAGCACGACCAAGACCGACGTCCCTCAGCTCTACTCCGACGAGGACATCAACCTCGACCCCGACGAGATCCGAAAGGACCAGGTCCGGGTCGACGCCAAGGTCGCCCACGAGATCCTGGTCGCGATCGCGCTCTCCGTCGGCGTCCTGGTCGTGCTGACCACACCGTTCGTGGTGCAGCTCGGGCTCGCCGGCACGCTGGTGGCGCTGGCCGCGTGCGTGGTGCTGATGCTGCGCACTCGGCAGTACCGGACGGGCTCTGAGGTGCTGGTGGGGCTTTCCTCGGGGATCGCCGGACTGCTCGTGATCGGCGCCGCGCTGCTCGTCTACCACGAGGAGTGGCGGCCGACGACCGCCGTCGTGCTGGCGGCAGCGGGCGGCGTACTCCTGGTGCTGACGCTGGTTCCTGACGTCGGGTCCATCCGGCGTGGCCGGCTGGCCGATCTCGCCGAGACGATCTGCCTGCTTGCGATGTTGCCGCTGATGGTGCTCGCCTCGGGCCTCTTCGGCGCCGCGGTGGCTGGTTTCTGATGGCCAGCAAGAAGGATCTCGTAGAGGCGCACGCCTTCAGCCGCCGCCGGCTGGTCTCCGCGTTCCTCTCCGGCGCCCCCGGTGGGCGCGAGGTCGAGCCGGCCCGGCCGGGTCGCTCGGTCTTCGGTGGCGTCATCCTCGCGGTGCTGCTCATCGCCGGCGGTGCCGTCGCCCACTTCCTCTCACCCAGGCCTGCCACCGGCTGGGCCGACACCGATGGGCTGATCGTCACCAAGGGCGGCGCGCGTTACGTTGTCACCGGCCCTGACCAGGACAAGGAGCTGCACCCGGTCGTCAATCTGGCCAGCGCGCAGCTCATCCTCGGTCTCGACCTGGAGGACAAGTCCAAGGTCATCGATCAGGAGGAGATCGACAAGGAGTTCCCCAAGGGGACGATCGGCCTCGGCGGGCCCAACGTTCCGGAGGAGCTGCCGCTGACGTCCGACTTCATCAACACCGGCTGGACGGCGTGCACCGCCGACGAAGCGGGCACCTTCCTGAACATCTCCGCGAAACCGGACGTCAAGTCGGCCACGGACACCGGTTTCATGGTGCAGACCGAGGACGGCACCTACCTCATCGCCGAACACGCGACGCCCGAAGGCTTCGAACAGGCCTACAGGTACAAGGTCGAGGGTGACCAGGAGACGTACGCCGATCGAGTCTTCGAATCCTCTCCGCCGACCCTCAACGTCCCGCAGGCCTGGGTCAACCTGTTCCCCGCGGGCGCTCCCCTGGAGGCCGAGGCGTTCGGGAGCGCCTATACGAAGTTCGGCCAGGCCATGGAGGGCGAGGACCACCCCATCGGCACGAAGGGCATCTTCGACAGCAGGAGCTATCTGCTCACCGAGACCGGCTGGATCCCGATCAACGAGTTCACGGCGCAGGTGTACGACACCGCGCTCCAGGCTGCTGGCAAGTCGGTCAGCACGACGTCGCTGGACAGCGGACCCCAGATCGACGGCGACCGCCCGGAGACCTTCTGGCCCGAGACCAAGCTCCAGCCGGGCGTCTCGAGCGCCTGTGCAGTGCTGGACACCACCGACGGTACGACCGTACGGCTCGGCATCGAGCCGGGGGAGGACGCTTGGCGGACGTCGGAGCCCCCTGCTGCCGACGATCTCACCTCGGCTCGGGTAGATCCCGGCAAGGGCGCGTTCGTCTACGCCGCCAACGGAGAGAAGCTCGACAAGAAGAGCGGGACGCCCTATCTGATCGATGCCCGCGGCACAGTCAACACGTTGGACGGTCCGATCACGGTCGCACGGCTCGGACTGAGCTTCGACTCCGGTCCGATCGTCCCCGGCACGTGGCTGCAGCTGCTCCCCAGTGGCGCTGCGCTCTCCACCGAATTGGCGCTGTGCCCGCCCAACAGCGATGACGTCGAGGCGGACCAGTGCGTGACCCAGTGACGCTCGTACGTCGCGGGGTCGCCCTGGCCGCCGTCGCCGGCGGGTTGACGCTGCTGGGCAGCCCAGGGCCTGCGTACGCTGCGGAGGAGCGGGCGGAATGCTCGGCCTATGCGAAGAACACCGGCGGTGGCACCCCGCAGAAGGCGGAGACGCGGACCGCGCCGGTGCCGGAGCAGGTGGCCCCGTTCGCGATCATGCGGATCGCCGAGGCCCAGAAGGTGAGCAAGCAGGGCCAGGGGATCCGGGTCGCGGTGGTCGACTCCGGCTTCGGCCGCAACGCGCCGGAATACCACGGCACCGTGGCGGCGGGCCTGATCTCCCAGATCGCCCCCAAGGCGACGCTCAGCGACCACCCGGTCCTCAAGGTCGGGCAGGAGAAGTCGACGATCGAGGCCAAGAAGATGGTGGCCGAGCTCGGCTCGCTGGCCAAGGGCAACGCGAAGGGGCTGATCGTCGACATCGGTCTGCCCGCGACACAGCAGGCGCCTGGTCTCGACGCCGCCGTCGACGCGCTCATCAAGAAGGGGGCCATCGTGGTGATGGCCGCGGACTGGTCCGAGGTCGTCACCGACTCGGACCCTCTGGACGTCGCGTCCAAGGCGTTCCCCAACGCCAACGACTCCATCGTGACGGTCAGCGCCTCCGGCACCTGGGCCTCCGACCCGGACTTCAAGGTGCTGCCGAACTCCCGGACGGATGTCACTGCTCCGACCTACGGTGCCCCATCGACGACGCTCTTCGGCCAACCGTGCTGGGTCGACTCGATCACGACGTCCTTCGCCGCCGCCGAGGTCTCGGCCGTTCTGGCGCTGATCTGGTCGACCAACCCGGGCTGGAGCGCGGACCAGGTCATCGACCGGCTCTACAGCACCACGTCGGGCCGTGAGGGCCAGGGCGGGCGCTACTGGGGCGCCGGTGTGGTGAACGCCTACGCCGCGCTCACCAGTCCGCCCGTCGAGGAAGCCGCCACGGCGCCGGAGATCGAGCAGGCGCCGATGGCTAGGGAGGAGGTCGACCCGCTCGCCGCCGTCCGCGAGAACGCGATCTGGTGGGGGATTGCAGGCGGCGGGGCGCTCGGTCTCGGTTTGGTTCTGCGACCGCTGTTCTCGCGGCGCAAAGGCTCGATGTAGCCGGTCACGGCTCGCTGTCGAAGGCTTCGCGAGCTGCCTCGACCTCCGGGAGTGTCGTGGCCGACCAGTGGTAGAGGCCGTCGATGAGATCCTGCAGCGTGCTGCCCAGCGGGGTGATGCGGTACTCCACCGCGACCGGGCGAGTGCTCAGCACGACGCGCTCCACCATGCCGTTGCGCTCCAGGCGGCGCAGAGCTGTGGTCAGCGACTTCTGAGTCACCGCCGGGATCGCCTGGCGCAGCTCGTTGAAACGGCGCGTCCGCTCGCACAGCGTGTCGAGGACCTGGAGCGACCACTTGTCGAGGAGCTGGTCGAGGAGCTCGCGATGCTCCTGGGTCAGGCGCAGCGGACCGGGGGCGGTATCGGGCATGACACCTAGTCTCGTTGAAGTGTCCTCTGGATACCAAGTACATATGAGATACCCGATCCCTCGAAAGGAATCTCATCGTGCCCGTTGAACTGCTCACCCCAGATGGCATGTTCCAACCCGTGCCCTATCACCACGTCTCCGTGGCGACCGGCTCCCGCCACATCCATGTCGCCGGTCAGATCGCCCGGGATGAGCTCGGGCGTGGTGTTGCCCCTGGCGACCTCGCCGGCCAGCTCGCCCACGCCCTCCGCAACACCGCCCGCGGACTCGCCGGGGCCGGCGCCACCTTCGCCGACGTCGTACGCCTCAGGTTCTTCGTCACGAACTGGACCCCGGACAAGTACGAGGCGTTCGTCGCCGGCCTAGAGAGCGTCGTCGACGAGCTCGGCATCCCGCAACCGCTGCCGCCACTGTCGGCCATCGGCGTGGACTACCTCTTCGAGCCCGACGTTCTCGTCGAGGTCGAGGCGTACGCCATCCTGGACTGAGCGGCTCGGAAATTGAAGAACGCCGGTCGGGAGCTTGCGCTTCCGGCCGGCGTTCTTGCAGGTCAACCTAGGTTTCCTGCTGGCGGATCTGGGGGGATTCGAACCCCCGAGGGCTTGCACCCAACACGGATTCCAGCCGTGCGCCATAGGCCACTAGGCGACAGATCCGTGAGGGATCTTACGCGGCTCTGGGAGCCTGGGGGAAATCGGCGGATGATGGGAGGGCCGCCACCTCGACAAGCTCGGTACACCGCTTTGGGATCCGCGCAGCGACTCGTCTAGACTCTTCGACAACCCCCCATGTGGCGACATCTTGTCGAATCTCCCCAGGGCCGGAAGGCAGCAAGGATAAGCGAGCTCTGTCGGGTACGTGGGGGGCCTTTTCATGCCCTCTTCCCTTTCGGCGGGCTCTTTCGCACCCGACGGGAAGTGGTCGATATGGGCCCGGTAGGCGCAGGACCGAGGGCCCAAAGTGTCCACTTCGCGGGCTTCGTCCGCTGCGCGGCCGCCCGGCGGCTACCGACTGTCGGTGACGGTCGTTAGGGTTCATGGGGTGGACGCACCCCTTGCTCTCTATCGCCGCTACCGGCCGGAGACGTTCGCCGAGGTCATCGGCCAAGATCACGTCACCGGTCCGCTGCGCAATGCGCTGGCAGGCAACCGGGTCAACCATGCGTACCTCTTCTCCGGTCCACGAGGCTGCGGCAAGACGACCTCGGCGCGGATCCTCGCCCGAGCGCTGAACTGTGAGAAGGCGCCGATCGCGGACCCGTGCGGGGAGTGCGACTCATGCCGAGACCTGGCGCGCGGTGGGCCCGGAAGCATCGACGTGATCGAGATCGACGCGGCTTCGCACGGCGGCGTCGACGATGCCCGTGACCTGCGGGAGAAGGCGTTCTTCGCCCCGGTCAAGAGCCGCTACAAGGTCTACATCATCGACGAGGCCCACATGGTCTCGACGCAGGGCTTCAACGCGCTGCTCAAGCTCGTCGAGGAGCCGCCGGAGCATCTCCGGTTCATCTTCGCGACGACCGAGCCGGAGAAGGTCATCCCGACGATCCGGTCCCGCACCCATCACTACCCGTTCCGCCTCTTCCCGCCCAAGCTGGTCGCCGACTACATCGCGACGTTGTGCGAGATGGAGGGGATCGCCGTCGAGTCGGCGGCGCTGCCACTGGTCGCGCGCGCGGGCGCAGGGTCGATGCGAGACAGCCTCTCGGTCATGGACCAGCTGCTCGGTGGCTCGGGGCCCGAGGGAGTGACGTACGAGCTGGCCGCCGGGCTGCTCGGCTACACCCCCGACGCGCTGCTGGACGAGGTCGTCGACGCCTTCGCTGCCCACGACGGCGCTGCCGTTTTCGGTGTGATCGACAAGATCATCGAGACCGGTCAGGACCCGCGGCGGTTCACCGAGGACCTGCTGCGACGACTGCGCGACCTGGTCATCGTCAAGGCGGTCCCGGACGCGCCCGCGACCGGCCTCATCGACGTCTCCGAGGACGGCGGCGAGCGGCTGGTCGCCCAGGCCGGTCGCTTCGGGCCGCACGACCTGTCGCGGGCGGCCGACGCGGTCGCGACCGGCCTCACCGAGATGCGCGGCGCCACCGCGCCCCGACTTCTGCTCGAGCTGATCTGCGCCCGGGTGCTGCTCCCCGCGGCCGACGGTGCCGACGGCCTCGCCGCTCGGCTGGACCGCCTGGAGAGGCGGATCGAGATCAGCGGTACGCCGACGGTGACCGCGCCTCCGGCAGCGGCCGCGCCAGCCCAGGACCGGCCGGTGCTCAAGCCGTCCGTCGGTGCGCCGGGGCACGAGCCGGTTACTCCAGCGCCCTCGCAGCCCGAGCCCGCCCCGATGTACGCCTCGGTTCCTGAGCCGGCCCCCGAGCCAACCCCTGCGTCCGCTCCTGCGTCGGTCGAGCCGCCGGAGCCGCAAGGCGGAGGCGTGTCGAGACCAACACAGCCCCCTTCCGCGAGCGACCGTGTTGGTCTCGACACGGACCCGCTCGTTCCTCGCGAGTCCGGCTCGACCAGCGGAGGCCAGCCGGGTGGCATGGGCAATGTCGACATCCGGCGCCTGTGGGACGACGTGATCGCCCAGACCAAGGATCTGCGTCGAGCGACCTGGTCGCTCGTGGGTCAGAACGCCCAGGTCGTCGACTTCCGCGACGGCGTGCTCACTCTCGGGTTCGCGTCGCCGGGTCTGCGTGACCGGTTCGCGACAGGCGGCCACGAGCCGGTTCTCGGGCAGGCGCTGGTCAACGTGATCGGCATCCAGCCGAAGATCGAGGCGATCGTCGCCGGAGGCGGCCAGAGCGCTCCGCAGCGCCAGGCCCCGCCGCCGCAGCCGAGCCAGCCCCGTGAGCCCGCCCAGCCGCAGCCCCAGGCGGCGTCCTGGAACGAGCAGGCGCCACCGCCCGACTGGGCCGCCGAGCCGCCGCCACCGGACCAGCCGCCGGCACCGCCGGAGCAGTCCGCGGCGCAGCCGGCCGACCCGGGAGCGATCGCGCTGGCTCGAGAGGCCATCCGGCCGACGCGTACGGCCGACTACGAGCCTCCTGTCGACGACACCGCGGCTCGCCTCGCGGAGGCCGACGCTGCGGTGAACCCCAACGACCAGGCCTACGACGGCCCGGCCGCGATGGGCGCGGAGGCGCTGCTCGCTCAGGAGCTGGGTGCAACGATGATCGAAGAGATCCCACACAACTAGGACGGCACAGATGACAAACCCACTCGAAGGCCTCGGCGGCGAAGGCGGCTTCGACCTCAACGCGATCATGCAGCAGGCCCAAGCCCTGCAGAGCCAGATCGTCGACGCCCAGGAGAAGCTCGCCGAGACGATCGTCGACGGCACCGTCGCCGGCGGCGCGGTGACCGTCAAGCTCACCGGCACCGGCGAGCTGGTCGGCGTGGAGATCAAGCAGGGCGAGTTCGACGGCAGCAGCCCCGATGACCTCGAGGACCTCGGTGCAGTGATCGTCGCCGCCTACCGCGACGCGAAGAGCAAGGCCGACGATCTCGCCGGTGAGGCGATGGGGCCGCTCGCGGGCGGCCTCGGCGGCGGCGCCGGTGGCGAGCCGCCGTTCAAGCTCGGCTTCTGAAACAGACACAGTCGAGACCAGCACAGCTAGAGACAGGCGATAACCAAGTTGTACGAGGGTGTGGTCCAAGACCTCATCGACGAGCTGGGACGGTTGCCGGGCGTAGGCCCGAAGAGCGCCCAGCGGATCGCTTTCCATCTGCTCCAGGCTGATCCTGCCGACGTACATCGGCTGGCCGCGATCCTCAACGAGGTCAAGGCGAAGGTGAAGTTCTGCTCGGTCTGCTTCAACGTCTCCGAGGAGGAGACCTGCCGGATCTGTCGTGACCCGCGTCGCGAGCAGTCCGTGCTGTGCGTGGTCGAGGAATACAAGGACGTCGTCGCGATCGAGCGCACCCGTGAGTTCCGCGGGCGCTACCACGTGCTCGGCGGTGCGATCAGTCCGATCGACGGGATCGGTCCCGACCAGTTGCGCATCCGCGAGCTGGTCCAGCGACTGAACGATCCGGGGATCACCGAGGTGATCCTCGCCACGGATCCCAACCTCGAGGGCGAGGCGACGGCGACGTACCTCACCCGTCAGCTGAGCCCGCTCGGCCTGAAGGTCACCCGTCTGGCCAGCGGTCTTCCTGTCGGCGGCGATCTGGAGTACGCCGACGAGGTCACTCTCGGGCGGGCGTTCGCCGGACGCAGAGCCGCCGAGTAGACCCTTAAGCCCTGATAAGAGCCGACTCTTTACCCTCGTCAGGCCGCGACTTCGGAGGTAGCCTGACGATTCATTGGACCTCCGGAAAGGGGCCGTCATGACGAACGACTTGACCGACAAGGACTTCGCCACCAGCATCGCCGACTCGGTGGAGAGCTTTCTGCTCTCGGTGCGCGCGATCGCTGCCGACGGCGACGGTGGCAGCGCTGTCTCGATGTTGCTGCTGGAGGTGAGCCAGATCCTGCTGGCGGGCGCGCGGCTGGGCGCCCAGCAGGACTTCGAGCCTCGTGAGGAGTTCCAGCCCGACGTGGGCATGGAAGCAGATGTCGACGAGCTCCGGATGGGGCTGGCCGGGATGTTCGGGGACATCGACACCTACAGCTTCGTCTTCGACCCCTACAGCCCCGACGTGGTCGACAGCCAGATCTCCGACGACGTCGCCAGCCTGGTGACCGATCTGGAGTACGGCCTGCGCCACTACCGGCTCGGTGACGTCGACGAGGCGCTTTGGTGGTGGCAGTTCAGCTACGTCAACAACTGGGGAAACCTGGCCGGGGCGGTGCTCAACGCGCTGCTCACCGTGGTCGCCCACGACCGCCTCGACTCCGAGCCGTTCACCGGTGAGGACGAGGACCTGGCTGCCGCAGATGAGATGCTGGAGAAGACGTCAGCACCGGCAACGTAGACTCTCCCGGCGTGGGAATCGTCGTTCAGAAGTACGGTGGCAGTTCGGTCGCAGATGCTGCGGGCATAAAGCGCGTGGCTCAACGGGTGGTCGCAACCAAAGAGCAGGGCCACGACGTTGTCGTGGCCGTCTCCGCCATGGGCGATACCACCGATGAGCTGATCGATCTGGCCAACAAGGTATCGCCCGACGCAACCGTGCACGCGCGTGAGTTCGACATGCTGCTCACCTCCGGCGAGCGGCAGTCGATGGCCCTGCTCGCGATGGCGATCAACGACGTCGCGAACGAGCGCGGGCTGGCGTACGAGGCCCGGTCGTTCACCGGGTCGCAGGCCGGCCTGATCACCGACGCGCAGCACGGGCGCGCCAAGATCCTCAGCATCACCCCGGAGCGGATCCAGGCGGCGATCGACGACGGTGCGATCGCGATCGTGGCCGGCTTCCAGGGCGTCTCCAGGGACACCAAGGACATCACCACGCTGGGCCGGGGCGGCACCGACACCACCGCTGTCGCGCTGGCGGTGGCGCTGAACGCCGACGTCTGCGAGATCTACACCGACGTCGACGGCGTCTTCACCGCCGACCCGCGGATCGTCCCGACGGCACGCAAGCTGAGCGTGGTCGCCTTCGAGGAGATGCTCGAGCTGGCCGCCTCCGGAGCCAAGGTGCTCCACCTGCGGTCCGTGGAGTTCGCCCGGCGTCACAGCCTGCCGATCCACGTACGCTCCTCCTTCTCCACCCTCAACGGCACGGTGGTCAAGGGCAGCATCGACGCGGTCTCGCCCCATGGCGACCCGCAGGCTCTCGAGGATGCCGGCATGGAGGCTCCGATCGTCGCGGCCATCGCCTACGACCGCAGCCAGGCGAAGATCACCGTCGTCGACGCGCCCGACCAAGTCGGCGCCGCCGCGAAGGTCTTCGACATCATCGCCGGGGTCGGGATCAACGTCGACATGGTCGTCCAGGACGCCTCGGCGGCCGGCACTGAGCGCACCGACATCACCTTCACCCTGCCCCGAGACGACGTCGAGCGTGCCGTGAAGGCGCTGGAGCTGGCGCAGGCCGAGGTCGGCTTCGTGCGGGTCAGCACGGAGCCGAGGATGGGCAAGGTCTCGTTGATCGGCGCCGGGCTGCGCACCCAGCCGAAGAAGATCGCCGACTTCTTCTCCGCGATCGCCCAGGCCGGGGTCAACATCCAGATGATCTCCACCTCCGAGGTGCGGGTCTCGGTCGTCGTCGCCGACGACGAGGTCGACCGGGCGGTGCAGGCCGCGGCGGAGAAGTTCAGCGACGTGGACGTCGAGAAGGTCTCCTACGGGGCCGAGGCCGGTGCCGACGTCCCGGACATCGTCGGCATCGCCCACGACCGCAGCGAAGCCAAGATCACCCTGGTGGGGGTCACCGACGAGCCGGGCGAGGCGGCCCGCGTCTTCGACACCCTCGCCGAAGCCGGCATCAACATCGACATGATCGTGCAGAACGTGTCGGCCGAGGAGACGCGGCGTACGGACATCTCGTTCACGCTCCCGCGCACGGACGTCAAGCTGGCCCGGGCGGCGCTGAGCGACATCCAGGGCAAGGTCGGCTTCGCCGACCCGATCACCGACGAGCAGATCGGCAAGCTCTCCATCGTCGGGGAGGGAATGCGTACGCATCCGGGGATCACGTCGCGGTTCTTCGCCGCGCTCGCCGCCGAGGGAGTCTTCATCAGGATGGTGTCGACCTCGGAGATCCGCGTCTCGGTGCTCGTCAACGCCGACGACCTCGACCGCGCAGTGCGCGCCACACACAGAGCATTCGGCCTCGACAGCGACGTAGAGGCCATCGTCTACGGAGGGACCGGCCGATGAGTGTCAATCTTGGAATCGTGGGAGCCACCGGGCAGGTGGGCGTCGCCGTGCGTCAGATCCTGCTCGAGCGGAATTTCCCGCTCGGCGAGGTTCGGCTCTTCGCCTCGGCGCGCTCGGCCGGCAAGACCATCGAGTTTGGTGACCGCTCGGTCGTCGTCGAGGACGCTGCCACCGCCGACCCGTCGGGGCTCGACATCGCGATCTTCTCCGCCGGCGGCGCCACCTCGAAGGCGCTGGCGCCGAAGTTCGCCGACGCCGGAGTGATCGTCATCGACAACTCCTCGGCCTGGCGCAAGGACCCGTCGATCCCGCTGGTCGTCTCCGAGGTCAACCCGTCGGCCATGGCCGGGGTCATCGAGGCCCGCCAAGGCATCATCGCCAACCCCAACTGCACCACGATGGCGGCGATGCCGGCGCTCAAGGCGCTCCACGACGAAGCCGGGCTCGAGCGCCTCATCGTGTCGACCTACCAGGCCGTCTCCGGCTCCGGCGTCGCCGGTGTCGAGGAGCTCGTCAACGGCATCACGGCCGCCGGCGACAAGGCCCGTGAGCTCGCCTACGACGGGTCCGCCATCGCATTCCCGGAGCCGGACAAGTACGTCGAGACGATCGCCTACAACGTCCTTCCTTACGCCGGCTCGCTGGTGGAGGACGGTCTCAACGAGACCGACGAGGAGCAGAAGCTCCGCAACGAGTCCCGCAAGATCCTCGCCCTGCCCGACCTGCGGGTCTCGGGGATCTGTGTCCGCGTCCCGGTCGTCACCGGCCACTCGCTCGCGGTCAACGCCGAGTTCTCCTCCCCGCTGACCCCCGAGCGCGCCACCGAGATCCTGTCGAACGCCCCCGGTGTCGAGCTCCGCGACGTACCGACGCCTCTGCACGCCGCCGGCAAGGACCCCTCCTACGTCGGCCGCATCCGCAAGGACGAGGGTGTCCCGGACAACCGTGGCCTCGCCCTGTTCATCTCCAACGACAACCTCCGCAAGGGTGCCGCGCTCAACACCGTCCAGATCGCCGAGCTCGTAGCCGCCGGCCTCTGACGAGACGTCGCGTACGTCGGCCGAGATGGCATCACGGTGCCGGCTCGGCCGACGGGAGTGACACCTCGGCCGACGCGGGTGACGCCTCGGCGTGGGGGTTGTCAGTCGATATAGGTCGTGGTGACCCAGTAGGAGAGGGCGTACGCGGCGGCGGTGAGGATCACGGCGATGATCACGCCCCAGGGGTTGTTGAAGACCTCGGTGAGGAAGAGCATCGAGACCACGGCGACGAGCGCTGAGCCGAGGAAGCTGATCGTGAAGGGGGAGCGGGCGCCGGCCAGGCGGAAGAGGTAGCCGCCGACGACGACCGCGAGGACGAAGACGGCGATGAGGACGATCGCGCCCTTGTCGCCGAGCGACGAGGTGCCGCGCGTCCACTGGCTCACGGTGCCGCTGAACCAGATGGCCAGGGTCATGAACGCGCCGACGATGGCGCCGATCATGACCGCCGCCGACATGCCGGTCGGGGTGGTGAGCTTCAGCCGCCGCTGGCTCGGGGCCTTGGGCGCTTTCGGCTCCTTGGTCGCCTTGGGGGCTCGAGGGGCCTTGGCCTTCGGCTCCCGCGCCGGCTTCGGAGGCTTCTGAGATTTTGAAGCCTTCTGCTTCTGCGCGGGCTTCTCGTCGGTCTTCTTCGCCGGCGGCTCGGGCGCGACGACGGGCGGGGCCGTCTTCTCCAGCACCTGGGTCTTCTCCGCAGAACCCTGCTGAGCCGAAGACTTCTCGGGCTTGGCGTCGGTCGGCTTCGTACCCCCACGCTTCTTCTTGAAGCCGAACGACGGCGCGGCGAGCTTGTCGGCGGGGTCGTTGGTCATGAGGGGCAGTTTCGCATGCCGTACGCCACAATTGAACCCAGGAGGATCGAACTCAGGCGCGGGTCAGGCGGATGACCGGGATCTCGCGGTCGGTCTTCTCCTCATAGCTCCCGAAGTTGGCGGCCGAGTCGACGATCTCGGCCCAGACTCGTGCGCGCTCCTCGCCGTGGAGCTGCTCGGCGGCCACGGGGATCGTCTCACCGCCGAGCTCGATGGTGACGCGGTCCGGGTGAGCGGCGAGGTTGTAGTACCAAGCCGGGTTCTTCACCGCGCCGCCTGCCGAGGCGACCACCAGCCAGGTGCCGTCCTCGCCGGGGAACCAGGCGAGCGGCGACGAGCGGGGCTCGCCGCTCTTCTTGCCGATAGTGGTGAGCACGAGCAGTCGCATCCCGGCGGTGGTGCCGGTGCTCTTGCGGGCCCGGAGCATCATCAGCCTGTTGCCCAGCTTCAGGAGGGGGTTGGCGGTGGGCTGCCTGGCGCCGCGGGTGCCGTTGCGAGTGTCGAAGCTCATGTCGTCGACACTACTCGGCCAGAAACAGGTTCAGGCCCGGAGATCTGGTGATCTCCGAGCCTGAACTCGCTGTCGGGTTGACAGGATTTGAACCTGCGGCCCCCTCGTCCCGAACGAGGTGCGCTACCAAGCTGCGCTACAACCCGAATGCTGCACCGATCAACGGTCCAACGAGAGTTGAGCATAGCCCAGAGACTCCCCTCACCCGTAATCGAGCCCTATCCGCGAGAAGCGCCACGCGGAGTCAGCGTCAGGAGGGTGGCCTCGGGGCGGCAGGCGATCCGGATCCGGGTGTACGGGGAGGTGCCGAGTCCGGCCGATACGTGCATCCAAGCCTGCCGCCCACCGTGGGTGTGCGTGTGCAGCCCGCGCACCCGGGCGGGGTCGAGATCGCAGTTGGTCGCGAGCGCCCGCCCGCCGGGCAGGCAGATCTGGCCGCCATGGGTGTGCCCCGCCAGGATCGCGTCGTAGCCATCCGCGGTGAACTGGTCCAGGACCCGCAGGTACGGCGCGTGCGCAACCCCGAGGCGTACGTCCGCGGATGGGTCGGCGGGGCCCGCGACCGCCGGCAGGTCGTCGAGGCGGAGGTGGGGGTCGTCGACCCCGGCGAAAGCGAACTCGATGCCCTTGACGGTCAACGACGAGCGCGTGTTGGTGAGATCCAGCCAGCCGGACTTGGTGAAAGAGGCGGTCAGATCACGCCAGGGGAGCTCGGGAACATTCGTACGCCGCTTGCCGCGGTCCGGCAGCAGGTAGCCGATCGGGTTGCGCATCCGCGGCTCGTAGTAGTCGTTGGAGCCGTGCACGAAGACGCCGGGCACGTCGAGCAGCGTGCCGAGGGCGTTGACGACCGCCGGCACCGCCCGTCGGTCGGCGAGGTTGTCACCGGTGTCGACGACCAGGTCCGGCTTCAGCGCGGCCAGCGAGGCGATCCAGTCGAGCTTCTTGTGCTGCGACGGGACCACGTGCATGTCGGAGAGGTGCAGCACGCGGAGCGGGTCCGCGCCCTCCGGGAGCACCGGCAGTCTCACGCGGCGCAGGGTGTACTGACGGGCCTCCCACAGGGCGTACGTCGTCATGGCCGCGCCGGTGGCGAGCCCGGTGCCGAGTGCTGTGCCGACTACTGGGCCGATCACTGAGGCGAGCCGCATGGCTCAACCCTGCCACAATGGTTCCATGAGCTCTTTGAAGGACCGACTCCGCACCGATCTGACCTCTGCGATGAAGGCCCGCGACAAGGACCGCGCCGGGACGCTGCGCATGGTCATGGCCTCGATCACCGAGGCCGAGGTCGCCGGCAAGGAGGCCAAGGAGCTCACCGACGACGAGATCACCACGATCCTCACCCGCGAGGCCAAGAAGCGTCGCGAGGCGGCCACTGCCTTCGCCGAGGGTGGCCGCACCGAGCAGGCCGAGAAGGAGACCGCGGAGGCCGCGGTGATCACCGAGTACCTTCCCGCTCAGCTGAGCGCCGAGGAGATCTCCGACCTGGTCAGCAAGGCCGTCGCCCAGACCGGTGCCGCCGAGGACGGGATGCGCGCCATGGGCAAGGTGATGGGCATCCTGACCCCGCAGACCAAGGGCCGTGCCGACGGTGGCGCCGTCGCCGCAGAGGTGCGCAAGCAGCTCGGCTGAGCGGGGCCGGAGAACGACTGTGGCCCCACCGGATCGGTGGGGCCACAGTCGTTGGCTGGGCGTGGCGTCAGTCGCTCGGCCACTCCCAGCCGAAATCAGGCTCTTGCCGGGCCGCTGCCGGCTTCCCGTTGCCGGGCTTTTCGTCGCCGCCCTCGTCCTCGGGCTTCTTCTTGTCGGGCTTCTTGTCAGGCTTGGGGTCGGGTTTCGGCTCCGGTCCGAGCGAGGTGTAGATCGTGATCGGCGAACCCTCGGCGGCGTCGCCGGACGGGGTGGTGAAGGCGACCAGACCACGGTCGTAGTCGGAGTACGCCTCGGGGCCGACCTGGACCTGGAAGCCGGCGTTCCGCAGCACCTTCGTCGCCTTCGAGACCGTCATGCCGCCGACCCAGGGGACGTCTACCGTGTTGCCCGCGATCACCTGCGGGTCGACCTCGTGGAAGTCCTGCGCCTTGAGGTACTGGTCGATCACCTGCATCGCATCGCCCCACATCGGGGCGGCCTGTCCGGAACCAGAGGCCGAGCCGATGTAGGAGCCCCCGACGACCTGTCCGTTGAGGGACTTCCAGGTGCCGTCGTAGTTCGCTCCGGCGATCATGGCGGCGGTGGCGAGCTTCGGGGTGTATCCCATGAACCAGACAGCCCGGTTGCCGTTGATGGTTCCCGTCTTGCCTGCAGCAGGGACGGAGAGTGCCTCATTGCTCGCGAATCCGCCTTCGAGCAGTCCGCGAAGGATGTCGTTGACCGCATCGGCGGTGCCCTTGGCCATCACCTGCTGGCACTTGGGCTCGTACTTCTTGATCACCTTGTCGTTCGCGTCGAGGATCTCGTTCACGGGGATCGAGTCACAGTGCTTGCCGCGGGCACCGAACGTGGCGTACGCCTCGGCCATCTCCAGCGGGCTCACACTGGTGACGCCGAGGGTGAAGGACGGCACTCGCTCGTCCTTGGGGTCGGTCAGCTGGATGCCCATCTTCTGGGCCATCTTGTAGGGGGCACAGAGGCCGGTGATCTGCTCCAGTTGGGCGTAGAAAGTGTTCACCGACTCGCGTGTGCCGGTGTACGCGTCCTTCGCCCCACTCGTCGTCGAGTTTCCGACCGGCCACGTGCCGACGCGGTTGCCGTCTCCGGGGCAGCCGGCGAACGACGACTCCTGGAGGACGATGTTCTCCGGCGAGTTGATCTTCTGCTTGAGCGGAAAGCCCTGCTCGATCGCCGCGGTGAGCACGAACGGCTTGAACGTCGACCCGGCCTGGAACCCGGCGGAGTCGCCGTACTGCGTCGGCACCATGTAGTTCAGGTAGGACTGACCCTTCTTCCGCTTGTCACCCATCGGGCGAGACTGGGCGAGCCCGCGCACCCGGCCGGTGCCGGGCTCGACCATCGCCAGGGCGCCGATCGCGTCGTCGGTCGCGTAGACGTGGTCCTCGACCGATTCCTGGGCGGCATCCTGGAAGCGCTGGTCGAGGGTCGTCTTGATCGTCAGGCCGCCCGACTTGAGCAGGGCCAGCCGATCGGCCTCGGTCTCGCCGAATGCGGGGTCCTTGACCAGCCAGTTGATCACGTAGTCGCAGAAGAACTCCGCGGACGAGCCGAGGCAGCCGTTGCGCTGCTTCTGGACGTTGAGGCCGAGGTCGGCGTCCTTCATCTTCTCCGCCTCGGGGCGGGAGATGACGTTGAGCCCGGCCATCCGGTCGAGGACGACGTTGCGGCGGGCGATGGTGGCGTCGGGGTAGTTGGTCGGGTCGTAACCGGTGGGGTTCTTCACCATCCCGGCCAGCATCGCCGACTGCTGCCAGTTGAGCTCGGAGGCGTTGACGTTGAAGTAGTGCTTGGCGGCGGCCTGGACGCCGTAGGCGCCGTCGCCGAAGTAGGCCGCGTTGAGGTAGCGCTCGAGGATCCAGTCCTTGGAGTGCTTCTCCTCCAGCGCGATTGCGTAGCGCAGCTCGCGGATCTTGCGGGCGGTCGACTTCTCGATCGCGGCCTTACGCTCCTCCTCCGTCTTCGCGGAGTAGACCAGCGTCGTCTTCACCAGCTGCTGGGTGATCGAGGAGCCACCCTGCACCGAGTCGCTGGCCTGGTTGGTGATCAGCGCGCGCAGAGTGCCCTTGAGGTCCATCGCGCCGTGCTGGTAGAAGCGGTAGTCCTCGATCGCCAGGAGAGCCTTCGTCATGTTGGACGAGATCTGGTCGAGCGGGCGGTAGACGCGGTTCTGGTCGTAGAGCGTCGTGATCAGCTTGCCCTTGCGGTCGACGATCTTGGTCGTCTGGGACATCTCGTCGATCTCGAAGGCCTGCGGCAGCGAGTCCATCTTCTCGGCGGTCTCTTTGGCCGCGATCCCGGCCACGCCGGCGAAGGGGATGGCCAGACCTGCGGCGACGACTCCGAGGACGGCTGCCACACCGCACATGACGGCGAGGTGCTTGAGCACGGTCTGCGGGCGCAGCGACGGCGAGGACATGCTGGTCATCGTAGGCGATCGCGGCTAATAGCACATGATTCGCAGTTGGCCCCGCACAGGTGGGTCAAAGGGGGGCCCTGGGACCCTCCTAGTCATTTCGGGCTACATACTTTGGGCCAGAAGGGTGTGTCACTAGAGAGGTTGCGGTCTTTAACCTTTAGTCCGCACGGGCGCTCACGCCGTCATTTGGGGAGGGCGAAGCGCTCCGACGAAGGGATGGCACACAATGTGGATTGATGAATGGTCGCTGCAGGCTGCATGTCGTGAGAACGAGCCCGACGAGCTCTTCGTCCGGGGAGCCGAGCAGAACAAGGCCAAGATGGTCTGCTCCGGCTGCGTCGTCCGCACCGAGTGCCTGGCCGAGGCGCTCGACAACCAGATCGAGTGGGGTGTCTGGGGCGGCATGACCGAGCGTGAGCGTCGTGCTCTGCTCCGTCGCAGCCCGAACGCTTCGTGGCGTGCGGTGCTCGAGGCCGCGCGCACCCGTGCCATCGTGGAGTGAGCACTCGTCCCCTACTCGAGTGGATCGCTGAAGATCAAGGTTTGAGCCAGGACGTATCTGCGTACGTCCTGGCTCGGCTCATTCCTGGGCCAGCAGTCGGGCGATCTCGCGGAGCCCGTCGAGATCGTGTACGTCGCCGGGCAGCGCCGGCACGACGGCGGTCGGGACCTGCGGATGGGCCACGGCGAAGCGCTCGCGCAGCTGATCCTGGCGTTCGACCAAGCGGGCGCGGTCGGCGTGGAGCCTCAGCAGCCCGGCGGTGAGGGGCGCGTCAGGGAGCCGCTCCGCTGCCGCCCCGGCCGCGGCGGCGGTGAGCGAGGCGTCGTCGGGCAGGGTCGCTCGGTTGACGACCAGTCCCTGAAGGGGCATCCGGTCGCCGGAGAGACGCTCGACGAAGTAGGCGGCCTCCCGGAGCGCATCGGGCTCGGGCGCCGCGATGACGAGGAAGGCGGTCTCGTCGGCCTGAAGCAGCGCGTACGTCTCCTGGGCCCGCTGCCGGAAGCCACCGAAGACCGTGTCGAGCGCGGTCACGAAGGTCTGCAGGTCGGTGAGCATCTGCCCGCCGAGGACCTTCTTGAGCGCGTTGGTGACGAGGTTGATCCCGGCCGACATGAGCCGGACCGGGCCCTTCGTGGGGGCCAGCATCAGGCGTAGGAAGCGGCCGTCAAGGAAGCTCGAGAGACGCTCGGGAGCGTCGAGGAAGTCGAGAGCGCTCCTGCTCGGGGGCGTGTCGACGACGATCAGGTCGTAGTCGCCGCTGCCGCCGTTGTGGGCGAAGGAGTCGCGGTAGAGCTGGCCGAGCTTCTCCATCGCCATGTATTCCTGCGTGCCGGCGAAGCTCGAGCTCAGCGCGATGTAGAACTGGTTGTTGAGGATCTGCTGCGCCTTCTCCGGACTGGCCTGGGACTCGACCACCTCGTCGAAGGTGCGTTTCATGTCGAGCATCATCGCGTCGAGCCGACCCGGGCCGACCCCAGGAACGGGCCGAGGCGTGTTGTCTAGCTGGGCGATGCCCATCGACTGGGCGAGGCGCCGAGCAGGATCGATCGTCAGCACCACCACCTTGCGACCGCGCTCGGCCGCTCGGAGGGCGAGGGCGGCCGACGTGGTCGTCTTGCCCACGCCACCGCTGCCGCAGCAGACGATGATGTGGGTGTCGAGGTCGTCGAGGAGCCGGTCGACCTCGAGAGCCTGGGTGTGGTCGCCGTGGGCGGCCAGCGGGCCGACGCGTGGATGTGACGTCATGCCAGCCCCTGATCCTTGAGCTCCGCCGCGAGCTCGTAGAGCCCACCGATGTCGATCCCGCCGGCGAGCCGGTTGAGCTCGTAGGTGGGGACACCGAGACCGGCGACGAGGTCACGCTGGGCGTCTTCGAGAGCTCGGCGCTCGGCGTACTCCTTCGCCTCGTCGGTGAGGGCGGAGATCAGGGCGGGCTCGGGTTCGACGCCGGCGCGCTTGAGGTCTTCGGCGATGGCGTCGCCGTCGAGGGAGCCGGCGAGGGCGGGGGCGAGAGAGTCGTCGGGGAGGTCGCGGGGGCGCACCTGGTTGATGATGACGCCGCCGACCGGGAGCCCGGCGGCTCGCAGCTCGCTGATGCCGTCGGCGGTCTCCTGGACCGGCATCTCCTCGAGCAGCGTGACCAGATGGACCGCGGTGCGGCGGGAGCGGAACAGGGTCATCATCGTGTCGGCCTGGTTCTTGATCGGACCGACCTTGGCCAGGCCCGCGACGGACTCGGAGACGTTGAGGAAGCTGGTGATCCGGCCGGTCGGGGGAGCGTCGAGCACGATGGCGTCGTAGGTCCGCGCGCCCTTGTTGCGGCTGTTGCGCTGGACGGCCTCGAAGAGCTTGCCGGTGAGCAGGACGTCCCGCACGCCGGGCGCGATCGTGGTGGCGAACTCGACGACGCCGAAGCGGTCGAGGGCGCGGCCGGCAGGACCGAGCTTGTAGTACATCTTGAGGTACTCGAGGAGAGCCTCTTCAGGGGCGATGTGCAGGGCGTAGACGTTGCCCGGCTCGGCGTCGGCGCCCGATCGCGACCGCAGCCGCAGCCCGGTCGCGATCCGGGTCTCCGCATAGGGCAGCGGGTCGACGTCGAACATCCGAGCCACCCCCTGGCGGCCCTCGACCTCGCAGAGCAGGACGTTCTTGCCATGGGAGGCCAGCCCGAGCGCCAGGGCTGCAGCCACCGTGGACTTGCCCGTGCCGCCCTTGCCAGTCACCACATGCAGCTGCACGTGTGGCCAGTCGGAACTCATGGGAGCGACTTTAACGGGGACCGGCTATCAGGGGGTGATGTTGAGGTTCTCGACGATCTTGGTGCCGAGAGTGGTGTCGCCGATGATCGTCACCCTCGAGGGGTCGGCGGAGGCGCGGCCACCGGCCAGGAGGACGTACGTCTCGCGGTCGGTGGAGAGCGTGACCGTGGGGTCGGCCACCGGGGTGGCCAGCGGGACGCCCTTGCCGTCCTTGGTGACCGTGAAGGCGTACGGAGCGTGGCCCTCGACCTCGACGACCACCGACGAGCCGGGGGCGCCGCCGGCCTTCTTGGCGAGCACGAAGCCGACGCCTTCGAGCAGGTAGTCGGTGGTGTGGAGGGCGCCGACGGTGTCCAGGCCGCCCGGCCGGCCGGTCGCGCGGCGGATGTCCTGCTCGTGCAACCAGAGGTCGAGCGGACGGTTGCGGAGCAGCTTTCCGGTGGTCCAACCGATCGCGCCGAAGACGCCGGACGCCGGCGCTGCGGGGTCCTCGGGCGGGGAGGCGAGCAGCTGGTCGTGGCGTACGGAGGCGTAGCGGCGGATCTCGTCGATGATGCTCGCCGGTGAGGCGTCGCGCCGGGTGAGCACGCCGATCTCGGTGAACTGGCCCATCGGCGTCCTGATGTGCTCGGACTCGGGGACCTCGGCATCCTCGCGGGGTGCGCCGCCGGTGAGGCCCTCGAGGTGCGCGACGTGGGAGGCGACGGCGCGTACGTCCCAGCCGGGCAGGTCGGTGGCCAGGTCCCAATCAGGCTCGGCGAGCTCCTCCAGGAGCGTGAGGAGATCCTGGACCGAGGACCACCAGGTGTCGACGTACGTCTTCAGCTGCTCTGTCGAAGTCACGGGTCGACCCTAGTGGGCCGGGCCGTCGGTTGGAAGGTCAAACCATGTCGCCGGGAAGCCGGTCTGCTGGCCCGGGAAGTAGGGTGCCGACATGACCAAGTGGGAGTACCAGGTAGCGCCGATCCTCAACCACGCGGCGGCGCAGATCCTCAACAACTTCGGTGCCGATGGCTGGGAGCTCGTCTCCATCATCGACAACGGCACCGGCAACTACGTCGGCTTCTTCAAGCGGGAGGGCTCGGCGTGAGCGCGCCCGAGGAGGTCCTCGCCGAGCTCGGCCTGAGTGTTCCGGAGGTGGTACCGCCGGTGGCGGCCTACATCCCGTCTCTCCGCACCGGCAATCACGTCTTCACCTCCGGGCAGCTTCCGATGAAGGACGGCGCCCTGCTTTCGACCGGCAAGCTCGGTGGCGAGGTCTCGCCCGAGGAGGGCATCGCCGCTGCGCAGCAGTGTGCGCTCAACGCCCTCGCGGCGGTGAAGGCCGAGATCGGTGACCTGTCGCTGGTCAAGCGGGTCGTCAAGGTGACGTGCTTCGTCGCCTCGACCCCTGACTTCACCGCTCAGCCGGGCATCGCCAACGGTGCCTCCGAGCTGCTCGGCAAGGTCTTCGGTGACGCCGGGCGCCACACCCGCTCCGCCGTCGGTGTGTCGGTCCTGCCGCTCGACGCTCCCGTCGAGGTGGAGATCATCGTCGAGATCTGAGCCTTGCTCCGAGGCTCAGACGGGGGTGGGACGCGGACGTCCGCGTCGCTACAGTGACGAGCGTGCGCATCCCGATCCCCCCAGTCCGGCTTGGTGACGACGTCGTGGCGCTGGCCGGGGAGTACGCCGAGGGCGTACGCACCCCGGTCGAGCCGCGCGACGCGGCGACGGTGATGCTGCTGCGGCCGGGTCCGAAAGGCACTCCCGAGGTCTACCTCCTCCGTCGGCAGCTGTCGATGGGGTTCGCCGCCGGGATGGCGGTCTTCCCCGGCGGCGGCGTGGACGTACGCGACGTCGAGCTGCCCGACTCCTGCTGGGCCGGGCCTTCGGCGGCTGAGTGGGCGCGCCGGCTCGGGGTCGAGGAGTCCCGCGCCCGTGAGCTGGTCGCCGCGGCGGTGCGGGAGACGTTCGAGGAGTGCGGGGTGCTGCTCGCGGGGGCGTCGGGCGACGCCGTCGTCGACGACGTCTCGGGTGACGAGTGGGAGGCTGATCGAGCCGCCCTGGAGTCACGCGCGTTGTCGTTGACCGAGCTGCTGACCCGGCGCGGGCTGGTGCTGCGTACGGATCTGCTGGCGCCGTGGGCCGCCTGGACGACGCCCATCTTCGAGCCGAAACGCTTCGCGACCTGGTTCTTCGTCGCACGGCTGCCCGAAGGGCAGGTCACCCGCGACGTGTCCACGGAGTCCTCCTCGGTGCTCTGGCTGGGGGTCGACGAGGCCGCTGCCCAGGTCGAGGCCGGCGAGCTGGCCATGATGCCGCCGACCTACCTCAACTGCCTCGAGGTCGCCTCGATCGGATCGGAGGACGAGGTGCTCGCCGACGCCGCCGGACGGACCCTGACGATGTTCACCCCGGCCGTCACCGCGATCGACGGCGGCCACATCCTGTCGATGATGCCGATGCACGAGAAGCTGATGTCCGGACGGGGACGCTCATGAGCGACTCCTGGTCAGGCGGGGTCTTCGGCGAGCGCGGGCAGTGCATCCTCGCGCCCAACCCCGGGATCATGTCGCTCGACGGCACCAACACCTGGGTGCTGCGCGAGCCGGGTGCGCGCCGGTCGGTCGTGATCGACCCCGGACCTCTCGACGAGGGTCATCTCGATGCCGTCGCGGAGGCGGCCGGGGAGGTGGCCACCGTGCTGCTGACCCATCATCACTACGACCATTCCGAGGCGGCGCGGGCCTTCGCCGAACGGGTCGGGGCCGGCGTACGCGCTCTTGATCCTGAATACCGGCTCGGGAGCGAGGGGCTCGGCGACGGTGACGTCATCGAGGTCGACGGCCTGGAGATCCGCGTCGTCGGGACCCCCGGGCACACCGCGGACTCGCTCTCCTTCTGGCTGCCGGCCGACGGTGCGGTGCTGACCGGGGACACCGTCCTCGGGCGAGGCACGACCGTGGTGGCCCATCCCGACGGTGAGCTCGGCGCCTACCTGGACTCGTTGGACCGCCTGCACGCGCTGGCCTCCGAGCACGGGATCGGCAACGTATGGCCTGGTCACGGCCCGGTCATCGGCGACGCGCTGCGCGCCCTCGACTACTACATCGCCCACCGTCGCGAGCGCCTCGGCCAGGTCGAGGAAGCCCTCTCGAGGCTGGAGACCACGCCAGCTGCGGCCGACCCGCGGACGATCGTCGAGGTCGTGTACGCCGACGTGGACCAGGTCCTCTGGGGTGCCGCCGAGCTCTCCGTACGAGCACAATTGGCTTACCTCGCTGAGCGCTGAGGCCTACTGTTCGGGTCATGGCGATCCTGTCCGGTGCCGAGCTCCTTCTTCCCGACCCACCCGCGTGGCGGGCCTGGCTGGAGGAGCACCATGCCGACACTCCCGCGGTCTGGCTCGTGCTGACCAAGAAGGGCGGCACGTTGACCTCGTTGACCTGGCAGACCGCGCTCGACGAAGCGCTCTGCTTCGGCTGGATCGACGGTCAGGCCCGGCGGCGCGACGAGCAGTCGTCGTTCCAGCGGTTCACGCCGCGTGGGCCGAAGAGCCGTTGGTCACAGAGGAACGTCGAGCACATCGACCGTCTCGAGCGTGAGGGCCGGATGACCGCCGCCGGGCGGGCCGCCGTGGAGGCGGCGAAGGCGGACGGGCGGTGGGAGGCGGCGTACGCCGGTCCGGCCACCGCCGAGACCCCGCCCGACCTCCTCGCCGCGATCGTCGCGGTGCCCGCGGCGCAGGCGATGTACGACGTCCTCACCTCCCAGAACCGGTTCGCGCTCTATCACCGCATCACCTCCCTGAAGACCGAGGCCGCGCGGACGCGCAAGATCGAGGAGTACGTCGCCATGCTCGCCCGTCACGAGACGATCCACCCACAGAAGCGGCAGCCTGAGCGCTGACCAGATCAGCGGGCGCGGCGGGCCATGCGCTCGATGTCCATGATCACGACCGAGCGGGGCTCGAGGCGGAGCCAGCCGCGGCTGGCGAAGTCGGCCAGGGCCTTGTTGACGGTCTCGCGGGAGGCGCCGACGAGCTGGGCCAGCTCCTCCTGGGTGAGGTCGTGGTGGACGTGGACGCCGTCGTCGGCGGTGCGGCCGAAGCGGTCGGCGAGGTCGAGCAGGGCCTTCGCCACGCGGCCGGGCACGTCGGAGAAGACGAGGTCGGCGACGACGTCGTTGGCCTTGCGGAGTCGGCCGGCCAGCTGGGCGAGCAGGCCGCGGGCGACGACCGGGCGGCCCTCGAGCCACTTGAGGAGGTCCTCGTGGGACAGGCTCGCGAAGGCGGAGTCGGTGACCGCGGTGACGGTGGCCGAGCGGGGGCCGGGGTCGAAGAGGGAGAGCTCGCCGAACATCTGGCCCGGGCCCATGATGGCGAGCAGGTTCTCGCGGCCGTCGGACGAGGTGCGGCCGAGCTTCACCTTGCCGTCGATCACGACGTACAGCTTGTCGCCGGAGTCGCCCTCGTGAAAGAGCACCTCTCCGCGGCGGAGCTTGGACTCTGCCATCGAGGCGTGCAGGGCCGTCATCGACTCGTCGTCGAGTGCGCTGAAGAGCGGTGCCTGACGGAGTACGTCGTTGTCCATTGCGGCCATTCCTCCTGGATTTTCCCCACATCCGCGGGTATTACATCGGGAATCCTATCTGTGGAACGTCTCACAAGTGCACATCACCCACCGATAAGGGCAGAAAGAGCATGTATAGGGCGGTATCCGTGCTAACCGTCTCGTGGGCCGGATCGGGATTGTCGGTGTGGCCGCGTAGCCTTGCTGCGTGCCTGCCCAGAAGTTTGCGACTGAGACGCGCCTGGGTCTGGTGCGTCGTGCCCGTCGGATCGACCGCATTCTCGGTGAGACCTACCCGGATGCGAAGGCCGAGCTCGACTTCACCAACCCGTTCGAGTGTCTGGTCGTGACCGTGCTGAGCGCGCAGACCACGGACAAGCGGGTCAACCTGGCCTCGCCGGCCCTCTTCGCGGCCTATCCGTCCGCGAAGGAGATGGCCGCCGCGCCCCGGGAGCACCTGGAGCAGCTCGTCGGGCCGCTCGGCTTCTTCCGTGCCAAGACCGAGGCCCTGCTGAAGCTGAGCGCGGTCCTGGTTGAGGAGTACGACGGGGAGGTGCCCTCACGTCTCGAGCAGCTGGTGAAGCTGCCCGGCGTCGGGCGCAAGACCGCCAACGTGGTGCTCGGCAATGCCTTCGGCAAGCCGGGGATCACCGTCGACACGCACTTCGGGCGGCTCTCGCGACGCTTCGGATGGACGACCGAGAAGGATCCGGTCAAGGTCGAGCACGCGGTCGGTGAGCTGTTCGAGAAGCGGGACTGGACGATGCTCTCCCACCACGTGATCTGGCACGGGCGGCGGATCTGTCACGCCCAGAAGCCGGCGTGCGGCGCCTGCCCGGTGGCACAGCTGTGCCCGGCGTACGGGGAGGGCCCGACCGACCCGGTCGCCGCGGCGAAGCTGGTCCGCACGGAGGGCCGCAACTGATGGTTCGTGTCCTCGGGGGTAGAGGCCGGGCCGCGACGGTGAGCGCTCTGCTCGCGGCCGTGGTTGTCGTGCTGACCGGCTGCGGAGCCGAGTCGCCGGCCGGCGGTGGGCAGGCGGGCGCGCCGCTCGGCGACGCGACGTCCTCCTCTGATGTCGACGTCGCCACCGCGAAGATGGTCGCGGCCAAGAAGGCCTCGAAGGTGGAGGAGTGCCGCGCCGGGTCGGCGAGCGACGGCGGCCTGCCGTCGATCGAGCTGCCGTGTCTCGGCGGTGGCGACTCGGTCGATCTGGCCTCCTTCGAGGGTCCGATGGTGATCAACCTCTTCCAGGGATTCTGTGCGCCCTGCAAGGAGGAGATGCCTGCCCTGCAGAGCTTCCACGAGACCTACGGCGACGAGGTGCCGGTGATCGGCATCGACGTCATGGACACCGTGCCCGGGGTCGCGCTCGAGGAGGCGATCTCGCGAGGGGTGACCTTCCCGATGTACGCCGATCCCGGCGGCGAGCTGCAGGGCGGGTCGCTCACCGCGCGAGCGGTGCCGACGACGTACGTCTTGTCCTCCTCCGGTGAGGTGAAGCTGCTGCAGATGGGCGGCATGACCAGCGAGGACCAGGTCAAGGAGCTCGTCGAGCAGAAGCTGGGGATCACGCTGTGAGCGAGCGTCAGCGAGCGAACCGTCCATGCATCACGCGACCGCGTCCGTATTCTGGCGCTTGCGCTACGGAGGTGGTCGCGTGAGTGAGCGAGCGGACCTTCTGAACAACTCGCGACCGGAGTGGTTCGACGAGATCGTCGAGGCGGCGCAGCAGATCCAGGGCGAGGACATCTCCCAGTTCCTGCCGCCGGAGGATGGCAGTGCGCGCGAGTCGGCGGTGCTGATGCTCTTCGGCGAGGGCCCCGAGGGGCCCGACCTGTTGCTGACCGAGCGGTCGCACACGATGCGTTCCCATCCCGGACAGGTCTCCTTCCCCGGTGGCCGGCTCGACCCCGGCGAGACCGCCGAGGAGGCCGCGCTCCGGGAGGCCTGGGAGGAGACCGGGCTCGACCCGACCGGTGTCGACGTGGTCGGCAGGCTCCCGGCGCTGTGGATCCCGTTCTCCAACCACGCGGTGGTGCCGATCGTCGCGTGGTGGCGAGAGCCTTCGCCGGTCACAGCGCGTTCGCTCGAGGAGGTGCACGCCGTGTATCGGGTGCCGCTGTCGGATCTCATGGACCCGGCGCACCAGATCCAGGTGGGCGCGCCAGGGCGCAGCGGGTGGCTGATGCCCGCGTTCTTGATCGGACCGGAGAAGGATGTCATCCTCTGGGGCTTCACCGGCGGAATCATCAGCCGCTTCTTCACCTATCTCGGGTGGATCACGGAGATTCCGGACGCCCCGATCAAGGAGTTGCCCGAATACATGTTTCAGGGACGCGAACGGAATCGGCCGTGAATTTTCTTGACTGGATCCTGATCATTCTCGTCGCGGCCTACGCGCTCTCGGGCTACTGGCAGGGCTTCATCACCGGCGCCTTCGCGACCGGCGGACTGCTGCTCGGTGGCTTCATCGGCATCTGGCTGGCGCCGAAGGTGCTCGGCAGCGCAACTCCGTCGTTGTGGGTCTCGCTCGGCGCCCTGTTCGTCGTGATCGCGTGCGCGTCGATCGGCCAGGCGGTGCTGCAGTACGGCGGCGTACGTGTGCGGGACGAGATCACCTGGCAACCCGCCCGGATCGTCGATGCGCTCGGTGGGGCGCTGCTCAGCGCGGCCGCGGTGCTCGTCGTCGCCTGGGCGCTCGGTGTCGCGGTCTCTGGGGCCCAGATCAACGGGCTGACCCCCGCGGTGCGCGGGTCGGCGATCCTGGCCAAGGTCGACTCGATCATGCCGTCGCCGGCCGACCGGGCACTGAGCGCGTTCAACGACGTCGTCGGCACCTCGTTCTTCCCGCGCTACCTCGAGCCGTTCGCCCGTGAGCGGATCGTCGAGGTCGGACCGGGTCCGCGCCGCATGCTCACCGACCCCGATGTGGTGCGTGCGGGGGAGTCGGTCCTCAAGATCCGCGGTGCCAACGAGTGCGGCAAGGGTGTCGAGGGCACCGGGTTCGTGATCGGTCGCGGCTATCTGATGACCAACGCCCACGTCGTGGCGGGCGTCGACGACCCCAACGTCATCGTGGGTGACGGCGCAAACGACGCCAAGGTCGTCCACTACGACCCCGAGATCGACATCGCGGTCCTGAAGTTCAAGGGCGGCGGCAACCTCAAGCGTCTCGAGTTCGACAACACTGCCGCCGCCGAGGATCCGATCGCGGTCCTGGGCTACCCGCAGGACGGCCCCTTCGACGTACAGCCCGGTCGTATCCGCGCCGAGCAGCGCCTCCGCTCGCCCGACATCTACGGCGTCGGCACCGTCATCCGAGACGTCTACTCCGTACGCAGCCTCATCCGTCCCGGCAACTCCGGCGGCCCCATCGTCGACTCCGAGGGCGACGTCGTGGGCGTCGTTTTCGCCGCCTCGGTCACCGACTCCGAGACCGGCTACGCCCTCACCACCGACCAGGTCATCGAGATCGCCCGCGAGGCTCGCTCTCAGACCGCCGCTGTCGACACCGGAGCCTGCGCCGGCTGACCCCCGCCGAGACGTCACTCCCGTCGCCCGAGACGTCACTCCCGTCGTCCGAGTGGGCGATACGTTGCCCACTCGGACAACGGGAGTGACGCTTCGACGTGCGCTGGTGACGTCTCGGC
>NZ_JACIXG010000031.1 GCF_014360585.1 Nocardioides sp. | reverse complement strand
CCTCACACCGTTGCTGCTCGCGCTGGCGGTGTGGGTGTACGGCCCGACCGTCTTCACTGTCGCGCTGTCGTTCCTGGATTGGAACCTCACCACCGATCCCGAGGGGTTCGTCGGGCTCGCCAACTACACCGAGCTGTTCGAGCACCCCGAGTTCACCCGGGCGGCGTGGCAGACAGTGCTCTATGCGCTCGCCCTGCTGCCGTTCTCGACCGTCGTCCCGTTCGTGCTGGCGGTGCTGCTGTGGATGCGGCCGAGCCGCGCGAGCACGGTCTACCGGTCCCTCCTCTTCGTCCCGGCCATCATGGCGCCGGTGGCCGTTGCAGTGGCGTGGCGGTTCCTCCTCAATCCGCTGCAGGGGCTCGTCGCCGGGGCGCTCGGGATGGCCGGCCTGGCCGCGGTGAACTGGCTCGGCGATCCCGCGACCGCGCTCGCGGTCGTCGTCGCCGTGACGGCGCCGAAGGTGACCGCGTTCAACATGCTGTTGTGCGGCGCAGCCCTCGCTTCGCTCGATCGGCGCGTGGTGGAGGCGGCCCGCATCGAGGGCGCCACCTCCTGGGAGGTGATCAGGTTCGTCGTCGTCCCCCATGTCGCGCCGACTCTCGTGGCGCTCGCGCTGCTCAGCGTCGTCCTGGCCGGGCAGTGGGTGTTCACCAACATCTCCGAGTTGACCGCGGGCGGACCGGACGGCGCCACGGACAACGTCTACTTCCGGATCTACACCCTCGGCTTCGACTTCTTCGACACCGGGGAGGCCTCGGCCGCGGCCGTCGTCGTGCTCCTGGCGTTCGCAGTCCTGGCTGTGGCCTGGCAGCTCGTCCGGAGGTCCTCTGATGTCAGAAGTTGAACGAGGCCGCCCCGTGCTGCAGCGGGCGGTGTGGCACCTGGTCCTCACAGCGAGCGCGCTGGCGATGAGCTTCCCGGTCCTGTGGGCGGCACTCACCTCCTTCAAACCCGCGGACCGCGTCTTCTCCGCGGCTCCGGTCACCGATCCGACGCTCGACAACTACGCGCGGGTGCTGGACGGCTGGCCGGCACTGACGATGATCGGCAACACCTTCGTCATGTCCGCCGGCGTCGCACTCGGCCAGCTGGCGATCGCCGTGGTCGCCGCGTTCGCGCTCGTCCACCTCGCGCCGCACTGGCGCCGTACCGTGCTCGGGCTGTCCACCGTGGCCCTCGCGATCCCGCCGCAGGCGATCGTCATCCCACAGTTCCTGCTCACGACGAGGCTCGGCTGGCAGAACACCTAGCTCGGGCTGATCGTGCCCCAGCTGGGCGCCTCAGCCCTCGCCGTCCTCCTGCTCGTGCAGCACGTGCAGGCCATCCCGCCCTCGCTCACCGAGGCCGCGCGCCTCGAGGGTGCGCGCCCCCGGGAGATACTCGCCCACGTAGTGATGCCGGCGCTGCGGCCAGCGCTCCTTGCGGTCGGCATCCTGGTGTTCGTCACCACCTGGAACGAGTACCTCTGGCCGCTCCTCATCGCCCCACGGCAGGAGGACGCGACGGTCCAGATCGGCCTCGCCCAGTTCCAGACCGAGGGCGGCACCGACTACGGCGCCCTGACCGCGGCCGCCACGCTCACCAGCCTGCCGATCCTGCTCGTCTACGTGATCGCCTCGCGTCGGATCACCGACGCCTTCCTCCGATCGGGGTTCCGATGACCACCACCGCCCGGCCCACGACCCGGCCTGACACCCAGGCCGGGGACCTCGAACTCCTCGGCATCGAACGCCGCTTTGGCACCTCGATCGCACTCAACGGCGTCGACCTCCGCGTCCCGGCAGGCAGCCTGACCGTCATCGTCGGACCGTCCGGATGCGGCAAGTCCACCCTGCTGCGCATCCTCGCCGGCCTCGACGGCCCGACCACCGGCCGCCTGCTCGCGTCTGGGGCCGACGTCACCGACGCACCCGTCGGCCGGCGCGACATCGCCATGGTCTTCCAGGACTACGCCCTGTTCCCGCACATGAGCGTCGAGCGCAACATCTCCTTCGGGATGCGGCTGGCGCGCCGGCACGACCGAACCGACGGTCCGACCCGGGGTGAGATCACCGAGCGCACCCAAGAGGTCGCCGCCCGGTTCGGCATCGACGACCTGCTCGACCGCAGGCCGGCAGACCTCAGCGGTGGCCAGCGCCAGCGCGTGGCCCTCGCCCGCGCCGTCGTCCGCCGCCCACAGGTGTTGCTGCTCGACGAGCCGCTCTCCGCCCTCGACGTGGCGCTGAGGGCGGACGCGCGGGCAGAGCTGCTCCGGCTGCACCGCGACCTCGGCACGACCCTGGTGCTGGTGACCCACGACCAGCACGAGGCGCTCTCGCTTGCGACCCACCTGGTCGTCATGGACCGGGGGCGGGTCGTCCAGAGCGGCCCGCCCCAGGACGTCTACCGGCGCCCGGCCACGGTCTTCGTCGCGGGCTTCGTCGGCTCGCCGCGGATGAACCTATGGACTGACGGTGACGAGACCGTCGGCTGGCGACCGAGCGACGCGCGCTGGGGCCCCTGCCCGACCGGATCCGGGCTCGACATCGCCGGGACGGTCGACGTCTGCGAGTTCACTGGCGCCGGGCAGGAGCTGCACAGCGTCGGTGACGCCGGCCCGTTCGTGCTGCTGCAGGGCGAGGGTGAGGCGTGGCTTCGTCCGGGGGATGGCGTACATGCCCACGTGCCGGCCTCCGCGGTACACCGCTTCGGTCCGGACGGGACGCGCACCGATGGCTGAACCCGTCACCGTCGTCTGGTGCGACGTGGGCGGTGTGCTCACCTCGCCGGTCGCCGATGCGGCGCGCGGCCTGGTCGACGCGGCCGGACTGACGTGGACCGAGCTGTGGGAGGCGATCGATGAGGTCGCGGCCCGATTCGGACTCACCGGGATGGGACCGCTCGAGACCGGCCTGCTCAGCCAGTCGGAGTGGGGCACCCGCGTGACAGAGCTGTTGCCCCGTCGGCCGAGGATCGACCTGCGGCGATGGGACGAGCACTGGTACGCCGGCCGTGCACCGAATCCCGACCTCCTCGCCGGGCTCGCCACGCTGCGCAGCACCGGCGTGCGGGTCGGCCTGCTGACCAACAGCGTGCGCGAGTGGGAACCACACCGAGCCCTGCTGTTCGACGAACGGGATTTCGACGGGGTCGTACGCTCCCACGATCTCGGCGTCCGCAAGCCCGACCCGCGGATCTACGCGGAGGCAGAGCGCATCCTTCCGGCACCCGTCACCGCGACACTCCTCGTCGACGACACGGACGAGAACTGCGCCGCGGCCCGCGCCCGTGGCTGGCGGGCCGTACACCACATCGACACCGCCAAGACGATCGCGGAGCTGCTGCGCGCGTGCGTCTAGTCATCTGGGTGGCAGGAACCGGAGGTCGACGACAGGGATGACCGGTGCGTCGGGATACAGCTTCGGCAGGCACATCTATATGGCGAGCGGACCTATCCGTACAGGTCTGCAGGCGTCCATAGACAACGACGTCCAGGGCGAGCGATGTGCTGTGGATCAGAACAATCAGGGCGCTCTAGGTATCTAGAGGGCGCCGTCGGTGCGCCTGTCCTGCGCGTAGTGCTGCGCGTAGTGCCGTCTGTGCGGTAGCTGCCAGATCAGCGTCTGCCCAGTTCAACGGCAAGTTTGCGAGGCCCTTTCTTTGCCAAGGGGCCGACATCAACTGGGTCTGGATGCCGCCCTGGGGCCCGGACAAGATCACCCCCGACGGCCGCGAGATGCTGCGCGCTCTCGGGTTCAACGTCTGAGGCTCCACCTGACGTGGGAGTCCTGGGGTCACATGGGTGACCTCAGGGCTCCCTTGTCATTTCAGCCTCGTCATCTCTGGCGACACGTCTGCGGGTGGAGAGCCGGCTGCCAAGCCTGCTGCGATGACGGCGGGCAGGATCAGGATCAAGTGTCCCAGGCCGCGCCCGACCTGGTCTGCGACCACCCACTGGGACAGCGACACTGTCCACACGGCGGCTGACCACGCCAACGAGAAGGTCAGCGCCGGGCGGGCGAACCGGGCAGGGAGCGCGGCAGCGGTGGCCAGGAGCACGACGATCAGCAGGTCGGGTACGAGGAACAGGTTGTCGAGTCGAAGCACGGAGTCACCGCCGAAGTTGTCGGTAGCGAAGTATGCCGCCATGAACAACGCCAGCAGGCCGGCGACGCCGCGAGCGATGGGAAGTCCTCTACGAGCCATGTCTACACCGTAGACATGTGTGGGTGGGGTTGTCTACGGCGTAGATTGCAGACATGGCCACTCGAGGGAACGGCGAATCGATCCGAGGCACGCTGTCACCGGAAGCAATCGCGGCGAGCGCACTCGCTCTCGGTGATCAACAGGGTCCGGACGCGATGACGCTGCGGCGCATCGCTGCGCACCTCGGCTGCGATCCGATGGCGCTGTATCGCCACTTCGCCAACCGCCGCGCACTCCTCGATGCGGTTGCCGACCTGGCACTGGCCGACGTCGTCGTACCCGATGATCAAGTGCCGTGGGCGGTGCGGTTGCGAGACCTTCTCGTCGGCGTACGCTCAGGTGCGCTTGCGCATCCGGGCATCGCTCCCCATATCGCCGCCCGCCCGCCATTGGGGCCGCATGGTCTGCGGATCGCCCGCGGATTGCTCGACGCGCTGCGGGAGTCTGGACTCGGCGGCCGCGAGACCGTGGCGTCGAGCCAGGTGTTGATCGCCTACGTGTCCAGCTCGATCGTCATGGCGATGGAAACCCACGGGCAGCGCGACGATCGCTGGGAGGATGTCGTGCACGCTCTCGGACCGTTGAGCGACAACGACCTGCCCGTCGGTCACATGCCCGCCGCCGGCTCGGCCGAACAGTTCGCCTTCGGCCTGGAAGTGCTCGTCGACGGCCTTCGAGCTCGCGTCGGATCTCGACCGGATCAGAACGGGCGACCGGGGTAGGTCTGCCTGTCGTTCGTCCGGTGCAGGTCGTCGTCCGAGCACTCCCAGATCATTCAGGCGACCCGGCCCGCCCGCGCGATCGCCTCCTGGCTGCGTTTGTAGGGCTTTCTCCCCGGGATCCTGGGCTTCTCACGCGGCTTGCCGCTCTCCAGAAGCACACCGCCCCAGACTCCCCACTCCCGCCGGGAGACCCCGAGGTCGAGGCAGGCCTGACGCATCGGGCAGTCTGCGCAGACCTGCTGAGCCTCGGCGAGCTGGGTGAGGTCGTCGGGATGAAAGAGCTCCGGGTCCTCGCCCACGCAGGCCCAGGCGTCGGTCCGGGGGGTCGGGTGCTTCAGCGTCAGCTCGTAGGTCTTGGAGCTGAAACCCTCTCCGAATAGCGTGATGATCTCCATCTCGTTCACCTCCTGGTGGTGCTGCTGAACACGGAAAGGGCCGCTCCTCGTCGATCGGAGCGGCCCTGGTGGATGCGGTGAGCACCTACGTCTGCTGCGGCTCCATGCGCGCAAACTCCACGTCCCGGACCGGCTGGCTCGGGACGTCGTAGGTGTTGATGCACTTGCGCATGTCCTCAACGCTACTGACCGGACCCCTGCGCGGCCACTGGTTTGTTTGGCAAAGTGAAGCCATGGACGTAGCCGCCCGCACCGCAGTCAACCGCCGTCTTCTCGCCGACTTCTTCGACAGCCTCGACGAGTCCCAGCTGGAGACCCAGAGCCTCTGCTCGGCCTGGACCGTGAGGGAGGTGCTGGGCCACAGCGCGATGCCGTTCTCGGTCGGGATCGGGCGCCTGCTGTGGCGTACGTTGCTGGCCGGCGGCTCGATCGACCGGGCCGCCGCCGCGATCGCGGAGGAGCAGGCGCGACGGCCGGTCGCTGAGCTGACCGGGCTGCTGAGGACGTACGCCGAGAAGCGGGTGCCCGCGCCCGGCGTCGGCCCGATGGGGCAGTTCACCGACCACTGCATCCACCTGCGTGACTGCGCCCGGCCGCTCGGTCTCGACGCGGACGTCCCGCTCGAGGACTGGCGGGCGGTCCTCGACTGGCTGCCGACGAAGCAGGCCTCGCTCGGGGTCGTCCCGGCCGGCCGGCTCGACGGGCTCGCGCTGCGTACGACCGACCAGGACTGGTCCTGGGGCACCGGCGCGGAGGTCGCCGGTCCCAGCGAGGCCCTGGCGATGGCCCTGGCCGGTCGGCCGGCAGCGTTGGCGGACCTCGACGGACCAGGGGTGGCGAGGTTGCGCGAGCGGATCGCCTGAGGAGGCCGACCGGCGGGTAGGCTCCGCGGACGTGGAGGCTCCCGGTCGGATCTGGTTCGGATACATCGCCGCGGTGGCGATCACGCTGGTCGGGCTGGTGACCTTGGATCTGCTGGCGATCGGGCTCGCTGCGCTCGTGCTGGTCGCGACGGTGCTGGGGGAGTGGTATCGCGGTCGCCAGGCCGCCCTCGCCGCCGCGGCGCAGGACGCCGACCTCCCCGAGCTGGTCTCCCGGTGGGCCCGGGGCTGGGCCTACTCGCGGGGCTTCCCGCGCCCCGAGGCGGTCCCTGGCGGCGTACGCGTCGAGGTCGGGGAGCCTGGACGCCGGGTCGAGTGGGTGGCGACCGATGCCCCGGACACGCTCGCCGGTCTGGTCGACACGGCCCGGGCCACACCTGAGGCCTGGTTGTCGGTGGTGACCGACTCGCCCGGCAGCGTACGTCCGTGGTTCGCCGAGGGCGGGCTGCAGGCCGACGGGGAGGAGGCGCTGATGTCCATCGACCTCGCCGACCACCCGTCCCGCGACCTCCCGGTGAGCTACCGCGCCGAGGTGGAGCGTGACGGCGGCATCATCACGGTGACGGTGCGTGCTGGGGAGACGGTGACGGCTACCGGGCAGATGGCGGTCATCGGCACCGATGCCGTCGCCGACCGGATCAAGACCGACCCTGAGCACCGGCGCCGTGGGCTCGGCGGCGCGGTCATGGGTCTGCTCGTCGCAGCGGCCCGAGACGCGGGCGCGGTCCGCGGTCTCCTGGTCGCCAGCGAGATGGGCGAGCCCCTCTACGCCGGCCTCGGCTGGCACGCCGAGGCTCGTATGGTGATGGCTCGATCGGCCACGCCGCCGACGTCCGTCGAGTCCCGCCACGGCTAGGCCGAACTGTGATTGAGTGTCGTGCATGAGTGACGACGCCGTGACCCCTGCTTCTGATGTCCCTGTGTCCAACTCCCAGCAGGAGGCTGACGTCGCCGCGTTCTGGGACGACGTGAAGCACCACGCCCACCTCAGCGCCGCGCCTGGCTACTTCGGCGCGTCGCCGTTGGAGGCGCTGCAGCCGCCGGCATGGGCGTTCGGGGGCACGCCGGAGCAGTCCAACGAGCTTCTCGAGCTCGTCCTCGAGGGCGTGAAGACGGCGACCGCCTCGGCGATGTGGGACTACGAGGCCGCCGAGGAGCCGATCCCGACCATCGGCACCCTCGGGATCGTGCTCGACGGCGCCGGTCACCCGCGCGCCTTGGTCGTGACGACTGCCGTTGACGTGGTGCCGTTCGACGAGGTCTCCGCCGAGCACGCCCTGGCAGAGGGTGAGGGCGACGGCTCCCTGGAGCACTGGCGCGAGGTCCACGAGCGCTTCTTCACCGAAGAGGCCGGCCATGACCGCGGGTTTGCCAACGACATGCCAGTTGTCCTCGAGCGCTTCGAGCTGGTCTGGCCGAAACCCGACTGAGGCCCTGTGGGCGAGCAGCGGGCCCGGCTGGAGGCGGGCGATTGGTACCTCGACGATGCCGAGCTCCAGAAGCTCCGCCGCGACTGCTGGCGCGCGCTGGATGTCTTCAACGGGGCCGGCGCAGACGATGACGACGTACGCCACCGCGTGCTGCGTGACCTGCTCGGCGAGGTCGGCTCGGGGCGTCGAGGTCGTACCTCGCTTCCAGTGCCCCTACGGCTACAACATCAGCCTGGAGGACCGGGCGTTCGTGAACGCCAACGCCTTCTTCATGGACGATGCGCCGATCCGGATCGGCGCCGAGGTTCGCATCGGGCCCGGTGCCCAGCTGGTGACCGCCCTGCATCCGGTCGACGATCCTGAGCTGAGGGGCGAGGGCTGGGAGCGGGCGCTGCCGATCGAGGTCGGTGCAAACGTCTGGCTGGGGACCAGTGTGACGGTCTGTGCGGGTGTCACGATCGGCGCCGACTCCGTGATCGGTGCGGGAAGCGTGGTGCTCAGCGATATCCCTGATCGGGTCGTCGCGGCGGGCGTACCCGCGCGAGTGATCCGAGAGGTCGGATGATGGGCGTATGACACCGCAGCAGCTGACCGACCGGGTCCGGGAGATCTGTCTCCGGTTCCCGGAGAGCGCCGAGCGGGTCACCCACGGTGCGCCCGGGTTCTTCGTGAGGAAGCAGTTCGTGATGCTGTGGCCGCACGGCCATCACCGGCGCGATGAGCCGCACCTGTGGGCGGCCGCGGCGGCGGGGGCGCAGGACGAGGTCGTCGGGGCGGACCCCGAGCGCTTCTTCGTACCTCCCTACGTCGGCGGCCGCGGCTGGGTCGGCATGCGGCTCGACGGTGAGGTCGACTGGGGCGAGGTCGCCGAGATCTGCGAGGACGCCTACCGGCACATCGCGCCGGCACGACTGCTGCGCGACCTGGACCGGTAGCGTACTGACATGCCCAACGTCGCCGTCCCGATCGTTCGGATCCAACGATGGGTCGACAACTTCGCCGCGCGCCACGGTGAGACCCGGCTGGCGGTCGACTCCGGTGCGCTGACCGGTGCCGCGGCTGACGGGTCGTCGTTCATCGCGGCGCTGCCGTTCGAGAAGACGTACGCCGGTCCGGCCGAGGTAGAGGCGTTCATCGTCGCCGCGGCGCCGCCGGCCCAGTGGGGCATCCTGCTGGTGCGCAAGGGCGGTTTCGCGATCGCCCGGATGAGCGGCGGCGGCATCGCCGAACACAAGATCGGGCGCCGGCACGTTCAGGGGAAGACCAAGGCCGGTGGCTGGAGCCAGCAGCGCTTCGCCCGCCGCCGGGCCAACCAGGCCAGCGCTGCGTACGAGGCGGCGGCTGACCACGCCGCCCGGATCCTCGACGGGCTGCGAGGCCCGCTCGTCACCGGCGGCGACCACGGGGGCGTCGACGACGTGCTCGGGGACCGGCGGCTTCAAGAGCTCACGGTGACCGGACCGTGGCTGGCCGTGCAGGATCCCAACCGCGCGGTGCTCGACCAGGCCATCGAGGATGCCCAGAAGGTGCGGATCGAGGTGCTCAACGCCGACGGCTGACGCCTACGACGTCACGGGAGCTGCCAGACTCCCGGCGAACCCTTGACCATAGAGCCGTCGGTCAGGAGCGTCTGGCGGGCGCGCCGCGCCGCGTAGCGCCAGCGGAGCTCGCCTTCCGGCGTGGTCTCGAAGTCGCCCGGGAGGAGGCTGTCGGCCAGCTGGCTCTCGAGCTCGTCGAGAACGTCGTCCGCGGACATCGAGCCGCCGGCGCTCTCGAGGATCTCGAGGATGAGCGGCGCGAAGGCGGCAGGTGGGGTCCACTTGCGGGGAGCGGACTTGGTGACGACCTTCGGCGCGGCGGCCGTCGTGCTCGTCGTGGTCTTGCGCGTCCTGGTCGCCGGCTTCGCTGCCCTCTTCGCGGGGGGAGCCGGAGCGGGCGGGGCCGGGGGCCGCCCATGGATGCACTGCGACAACGGCAGGTCGCACAGCTCGCAATAGTCAGTCTCGGACATCGGCACAACCATATCGGCCCCAGCCTCGGACTCAGCATCCTGTCGTGGCGCCCCGGCGGTGAATGCCCTTTCGACCTGCGAGGATGCGCTACTTTGGCAAGCATGTGGCAGCCCGACCCCGGGTGGCTCGTCCTTCCCGGAGGCACCGGACCCTCCACGCTGGGGGTCTGGCGCACCGCCGTGGGCGAGGAGCCCGTCGTGATCAAGCGGCTCGGGCGGCCGGGGACGTACGATCCGGCCGAGCTGAGCCGTCGGCGACATTTCGCCTACTGGCGCCGGGCCGCAGACGTCGCCATCTCGGGTCTCGTCGACGACACCCCCGGCATGATCGGGGCGCGCACGAGCGTCGCCGAGGACGACGAGGGGATCACGCTGACCACCGACTGGGTCGAGGACGCCGCCAACTCCGGGCTCTTCGCGGCGCTCTCGATGGGCCGCTTCGCCGAGGCGGACCTCGGCGAGGCCCGCTGGCTCGCGCGGGACCAGTTCCGCGACCGGATGGCGCGGGTGGAGTACAACGGCGGCTGGCCGACCATGATGCGTACGACCGCCTCGGACATCGCCCACGTCCTCTGGGAGCGTCGCGGGCACTTCATCGACCTCCTCGACGAGCTTCCCCAGGTCGCCCAGCACGGAGACCCCGCGCCGCAGAACCTCGTCGGCCGTACCGAGGACGGCGAGCGGCTGATCGCGATCGACTGGTCGAGCATCGGCCGTGGTCCCGTCGGCGGCGACCTCGGGCTCTATCTGCTGCACGCCAGGGAGGCGTTCGAACCGCTGCTGGAGGCGTACGCCCTGGGCTTGCCCGCCGGGCTCGCGACTCGCGAGGAGGCGACCCTGGGAGCGCAGATCTGTGCCGTCTACACCGCCATGAGCCGGGCCGAGTGGGCGCTGAGCCGGATCACTCCGGGGGAGGGCCCGTTGCTCGCGAAGTTCCGCCACCCCGCGGTCGCGCCGCACCTGCGTACGCTGCAGAAGCAGGCTCCGCTGGTCGAGGCGCTGCTCGACATGTGACGGTTCTCGCTGGTCGAGCAGCGAGCGCCAGCGAGCGTGTCGAGACCAACACAGTCGCGATGGGAATGTGTTGGTCTCGACACGGAGTCGCTCGTTCCTCACGACTCCGGCTCGACCAGCGAGGACTGCTACGGGTTGTCCAGATCCCGAGCCCGGAACGTGTCGCACCCGGCGATCGAGTCGGGGTTGGTCATGCCCTTGCGGAACCAGGCGATCCGCTGCTCGGAGGAGCCGTGGGTGAACGAGGAGGTGTCGACGCGGCCGGTCGTCCTCGACTGGATGTGGTCGTCGCCGACGGTCTTGGCGGCGTCGATGCCCTCGGCGATGTCCTGCTCGGTGATGTCCTGGATGAAGCCGTCGCCCTCTGCGGCGGCGGTCCACATACCGGCGTAGCAGTCGGCCTGCAGCTCCAGACGAACCGCGTCGGAGTCGGGGCCCTGCTGGGTGCGCACCTGGCCCATGGTGCCGAGCAGGTTCTGGATGTGGTGGCCGTACTCGTGAGCGAGCACGTAGGCGCGTACGAAGGTGGTGTCCTGGCCTCCGAGCTGCTCGAAGATCGAGTCGAAGAAGGTCGGGTCGAGGTAGATGGTCTGGTCGGCCGGGCAGTAGAACGGCCCGACGGAGCTCGATGCGGCGCCGCAGCCACCGGTCTGGACCTGGTCGGAGAAGATCACGACCGCCTGCTCGGGCTGGAAACGGCCGGAGAGGTCGCGGTGGGAGTCCCAGTAGCCGGTCATCGAGTTCTCCAGCGCCACCAGCGCGCAGTACTCGTCGTTGTTGGCGTCCTCGCCGGTCCGGCACGACCCGAAGTCGCCGGTGTTGCCGCCCTCGGCGCTCTGCATGCCGCCGAAGGTGCCGGTGCCGACCGACGTCGAGCCGCCGCCGTCCCCGAGAACCTGCGGGCCGACGCCGGTGCACTGGGTGACGAGGAAGAAGATCAGCAGCACGATGACGGTGCCGATCCCGCCGCCGGCCCTGCCGCCGGGGATCGGGATCCGGGCGCCACCACCGCCGCCACCGAAGCCGCCGCGGCCACCGCCACCGGACGTCCGGCTGGTGTCGAGTCTGGCCTTCGGGTTGAACCGCATCTTGTCCCCCTGGGGTGCTGATGTGTGGGACCGAGTGCCCCGCCCATACACTAGTGACGGAGATGATCACTGCCCATGACCTAGAAGTCCGCGTCGGCGCCAGACTTTTGATGGAGAACGTCACCTTCCGAGTCGGACCCGGCGACAAGGTCGGGCTCGTAGGCCGTAACGGCGCGGGTAAGACGACCCTGACGAAGGTGCTCGCCGGCGACCACTTGCCCGCAGCCGGAACCGTGTCCAACACCGGTGAGATCGGCTATCTGCCCCAGGACCCGCGGGTCGGTGATCCCGAGGTGATCGCCAAGGACCGCATCCTGTCCGCGCGCGGCCTCGACGATGCCGTACGCCGCATGCGGATCGCCGAGGAGGAGATGGGGTCCGAGGACCCGAAGCTGCGCGAGAAGGCGATGAAGCGTTACCAGCGCGCCCACGACGAGCTCGACGCTGGCGGTGGCTACGCGGCCGAGACTGAGGCGCTGCAGATCGCCCAGTCGCTCGGCATCCCCGACCGGATCATGACCCAGCCGCTCAGGACCCTCTCCGGCGGCCAGCGACGCCGGGTCGAGCTGGCACGCATCCTGTTCTCGTCGGCCGAGGTGCTGATCCTCGACGAGCCGACCAACCACCTCGACGCCGACTCGATCATCTGGCTGCGCGACTGGATGAAGTCCTACAAGGGTGGCTTCATCGTGATCTCCCACGACAACGACCTGCTCGCCCAGACGGTCAACAAGGTCTTCCACCTCGACGGCAACCGCGAGGTGATCGACATCTACAACATGCCGTGGAAGCAGTACCTGATCCAGCGCGAGACCGACGAGGCCCGCCGCAAGCGTGAGCTGATGAACGCGCAGAACAAGGCCAAGACGCTCACCGACCAGGCCAACAAGATGCGCGCCAAGGCCACCAAGGCGACCGCTGCGCAGAGCATGCTCAAGCGCGCCGAGAAGATCATGGCCGGGGTCGAGGGGGAGCGGCAGCAGGAGAAGGTCGCCGCGATCAAGTTCCCCTCACCGGCGCCCTCCGGCAAGACTCCGCTCACCGCCCACGACCTGTCGAAGTCGTACGGCGCCCTGGAGGTCTTCACCGCCGTCGACCTGGCCATCGACCGCGGGACCCGCGTGGTCATCCTCGGGCTCAACGGTGCCGGCAAGACCACGATGCTGCGCATCCTGGCTGGGGTCGACAAGCCCGACACCGGCGAGGTGGTACCGGGGCACGGGCTCAAGGTCGGCTACTACGCCCAGGAGCACGAGACGCTCGACACCAATCGGTCGGTCCTGCAGAACATGCAGTCCGCCGCGCCGCAGCTGACCGACACCGAGGCCCGCACCGTGCTGGGTGCGTTCCTCTTCAGCGGTGATGACGTGCACAAGCCCGCCGGGGTGCTCTCCGGTGGGGAGAAGACCCGGCTGGCGCTGGCCTCCCTGGTGGTCTCGGCGGCCAACGTGCTCCTGCTCGACGAGCCCACCAACAACCTCGACCCCGCCTCCCGAGAGGAGGTGCTCAGTGCGATCCGCCGCTACGAGGGCGCGATCGTGCTGGTCACCCACGACGAGGGCGCCGTGCACGCGCTGGAGCCCGACAAGGTGCTCATCCTCCCCGACGGTGTCGAGGACCTGTGGAACGAGGAGTACGCCGACCTGGTCTCGCTCGCCTGACCCTCGTCCGCAGCCCTCAGGAGAGGGTGGGGGCGAACCTCACCGGCATCGAGGTCGGGTAGCGGTAGGAGAGCGAGTCGGTGTTGCGCTCGACCTGGTCGGCCGGCACCGCGAGGGAGACCTCGGGAAGCCGTTCCAGGACGGTGCGTACGGCTGCCTGCACGATCATCGTGCCCGGTCGCTGCGCGGGGCAGGAGTGCGGGCCGGCGCTCCACGACATGTGCGCCCGGTTGCCGATCTCGAGCCACGGGTCGTCGCCGGTCATCAGCGGGTCGAGGTTGGCCGCCGCGATGCAGGGCACCACGGCGTCACCCTTGCGGATCAGCTGGCCGCCGAGCTCGACGTCGCGCAGCGCGAACCGCGGCGTGATGTTGTAGCACGGCGGGTCGCGCCACATGACCTCCTCGATCGCCTGGTCGACATCGAGGCGGCCACCGCGCAGCCGGCCCGCGAAACGATCGTCGGAGAGCATCAGCAGCAGCGTCTGGGTGATGGTCGCGATGGTCAGCTCGTTGCCGGCGATGATCATCACGATCATCGCCTCGGTGACCTCGATGTCGTCCCATAGGCCGGGGTCGTCGATCAGGTGGGAGGTGAGGTCGTCGCTGGGATCCCGGCGTCGCCTGGCGATGTGGTCGGCGATCTCCACGGCGAGCTCGATGACCCCCTCCTGGGCGAGCTGGCCGCCGCCGAGGACCTTGTGGGCGGCCTTGCGCATCGAGTCCCCGACCTCGGGACCCATGCCGAACATCGCGGCGACCGAGAGCAGCGGGATCAGCACGGCGTAGTCCTGGACCAGGTCGGCCTCACCGCGTTCGAGCATGTCGTCGACGATGTCGTTGCAGATGCCGCGTACCTGCGCGGCGTAGCCGTGCTCGTCGACCCGCGAGAGGGCTCGGTCGATCGGTGAACGCAGCCGTTGGCGGAGCTCGCCGTCGTTGTGGAAGGAGTTCTGCCGGGTGGTCACGAACGGGTAGATCGGCATGTCCGGCTTGATCCTGCCCTCCTGCACGGCGCTCCAGTTGTCGCCGTTGCGGGAGAAGACCTCCTCGTTGCGGATCACCTCGCTGAACTCGGCATAGCCCATCGCGAACCAGCAGCGTACGCCGGGGGAGATCTCGCCTGGGGCGACCGGACCCCACTGGGCCCTGAGCTGTTGGTGCACCTCTCGTGCGCGAGGGCCGACGGTCTCGGGCGCCTGGACGAGGTCGGTGAGGTCGGCGAGACGTACGGTGCGGACGGGAGTCATCGCGGAGGTGCCTGTTCGTTGGTCGGGTCGGGGTCAGCGCGTCTTCAGGGCGTGGCGTACGAGCGCGGCGAGCGCTCGGGCGCAGGCGTTGCGGTTCTTGGCGTTGCACACCACGATCGGCGTCTCGTCATCGAGGTCGAGCGCCTTGCGGATCTGGTCGGGCTCGTAGTTCGGTGCGTCGGGGAACTGGTTGATCGCGACCACGAACGGCAGGGACGTACGCGTCTCGAGCTGGTCCAGCACTTCGAAGGAGTCTGCCAGACGGCGGGTGTCTACCAGGACGAGCGCGCCGGCGGCGCCCTCGGCGAGGCCGGACCACAGGTCCCAGAAGCGACGCTGGCCGGGGGTGCCGAACAGGTAGAGCACGATCTCGTCGGTGAGCGTGATCCGGCCGAAGTCCATCGCGACCGTGGTCGTCGTTTTCTCCGGGGTGGCCTCGAGCTCGTCGATCCCCTCGCTGGCCTGGGTGATCGTCTCCTCGGTGCGGAGCGGGTCGATCTCGCTGACCGATCCGATCAGCGTCGTCTTGCCGACCCCGAAGGAGCCGACCACCAGGATCTTGACCGACTCGACGACCGTCGGCGCCAGATAGTGCTGATCGCCTCTGGCTCCGCTTCGGCCGTGGCTGTCAGAGGTGGTTGAGAGCATGCAGGACCTTCTGGAGGATTTCACGGGAGGGGCCGTCGGCGGTGTCGCTGTCGGGTCGGATGCCGATGAGGCCGGCGTCGATCATGTCCGAGACGATCACCGCCAGGACGCTGACCGGCTGGCCGAGGTGGACGGCGATCTCGGCCATGGAGATCACGCCCATGCACTGGGACAGGACCTCGCGCTCCTGCCGGCCGGCCGATGCGGCCGTCGGGCTGATGTGGCCGATCAGGAGCGTCGCCGGCGTCAACCGATGGGTCGGCCGCACCCGACCGCCCGTCCGGACATAGGACCGGATCGGGTGGTCGACGTAGTCGTCGTCGGTGGCGTCGGGCATCGGCTCGCTTGGCTCAGACCGAGCGTCTCGGGGTGCTCATCGCGCGCTCCCCGATCATCAGGACGGTCGCCTGCATCTGCTGGGCGACCAGCGCCGGGTCGATGCTCATCTCGGTGATCACGGCGAGCCGGGAGCCGTCGCCGGCGCCACGGATGAACAGGAAGCCGCCGTTGAACTCGACCATCACCTGGCGGGGGTGGGAGTCGGCGCCGAACTGGCGGCTGATCCCGTGGCCGAGGGAGGTCAGCCCAGCGCACGCCGCGGCGAGCTTGTCGGCCTCCTCGCGCGGGGTGTGGCTCGTTCGGACCCGGACGAGCCCGTCGGCGGAGAGCACCACGACATGACGTACGCCGCGCACTCCCGCGACCAGCTCCAGCATCCAGCTGTTCTCGTCGGTCATGGTCTCCTCCAGTGGCTCTCGGGTGCGGGATCGGTCTCAGCGGCGGTGCTGAGGAAGCTGCTCATCCAGGCGCCCGCCTGCTCCGCGGTCGGCTCCGCGCGAGGAGCCACGACCTGGCTCCCCGCTGCTCGCTGCTGTCCGGTCGCAGGGCGCTCGCCGCGCTTCGACCGGCGCTGTGGCAGGCCGTCGGACGTGAACGGCGACGGCTGATGATGATCTTGCAGGGGGAGAGCGGCTGGGGCCGGTTCAGGGGGCGCGACCTGCTCGGGGAGGTCCGCGCTCATTGGGGTGGTCATCGCCTCGGGGACGAGAACGGCCACCCGCAGGCCGCCGTGGACGGACTCGGTCAGGTCGACCCGGAACCCGTGGCGGCGGACATAGGTGCCGACCACCGCGAGGCCGGTCTGCGGGATCTCGCCGAGGTCGTGCAGGCGTACCTGCCGGGTGCCGGAGGCGATCTCCCGCATCCAGGCGAGGTTGGTCTCGTCCATGCCGACGCCCGCGTCGTCGATCTCGAGGGCCGCGCCGCGGCGTACGGAACGGATCGTGACCAGCACCTCCGTCGCCGGCGGCGAGGACTGGGTCGCGTTGGCCAGGAGCTCGGCGACCAGGTGGATCAGCGGCTCGACGTAGGCGCCCTGGACCGCGACCGGCGGATCGCCCTCGACCCGGACCCGTCGATAGGCGGTGATCCGGCCGGCTGCCCCGCGAACGACGTCTGCGATGGGGAGCGGGTCACGCCAGTGCTGCCCGGGCTGCTCGCCGCACAGCGTGGCGATGCTCTGCGCCAGCCGCGCCTGCTGCGCCGCCGCGTGGTCGACCCGCATCCCGGCCTCGAGCACGTCCGGCTCGGCCGGGAACTTCGCGACCATCCGCGTCGACTCCTCCTGGATCCGGTGCGCGGAGGCCTGCACCTTGCGAGACAGCGACAGCACCGCCACCCGCATCCCGGCCTCCCCGCCCCTTGCCGAGACGTCAGGCCGGTCGGCCGAGACGTCAGGTACGTCGGTCGAGACGGCACTTGCGTCGGTCGAGACGGCACTTGCGTCGGTCGAGACGTCATCCGATGCCGACTCGGCCGACGTGAGTGACGCTTCGCCCGACGTACCTGACGCTTCGCCCGACGGGAGTGACGCTTCGGCGGGAGTCCGCTTGGGCTCGGAGTCGTAGGCCATCGCGGTCAGCCACAGGGTGAGGGCGACGACGGGTACGCCGGCGAGGATCCAGCGCCAGAGCCACTCCTCGCCGCTGGCGGTGACGAAGATGACGGGGGAGAGCGCGACGAAGAGGAGGATCGCGGTACTGCAGAACCATGGAGCGGCTCGGTGGAGTCGGTCCAGTATTGGTCGGGTCATGTCAGGCACCTGGTGTGGGGGCGAGCAGTCAGGGCATGAGACCGCGGGTTCGGGGTTGTCTGGATGTCCTGATCCAACCCCCGGAGACCGGCGCACACACGCGCCCCACTTCTTACCACCAACTGAGCGCTTGGTCATCTATTCAAGGTGATTTTGACCATAATTCGCCGGTGCCTCCTCGGCGCGGCCATACGGCCGCGGGCGACTAAGGTGACGGGGTGTCACAAATGGGTCCTGGATTCGGTGCGACCGGCGGTGCGATGGGCGGCGGCGGGATCATGCGCAACCTGCGTGCCGACCGGACGGTTCTCGAGCGCGGGCTGCCGAAGGGCACGCTGAAGCGGGTCGTCTCCTACGCCCGGCCCCACCGCGCTCTGCTCGGCGCGTTCTTGCTGTTCACGATCTTCGACGCCGCGCTGGTGGTGGTCACCCCGCTGCTGACCCAGCGGATCATCGACGACGGTGTGCTCCAGAAGAACGTCACGCTGGTCATCTGGCTGGCCGCCGCGATGGCGCTGGTGGCCGTGGTCGACATGATCTTCGGGGTCATCTCGGGCTGGCTCTCGACGCGGATCGGCGAAGGACTCATCTTCGACCTGCGAACTCAGGTCTTCGGGCACGTCCAACGGCAGTCGCTGGCATTCTTCACCAGGGCGCAGACCGGTGCTCTGGTGAGCCGGCTTAACACCGACGTGCTCGGCGCGCAGCGAGCCTTCACCTCGACCCTGTCGAACAGCGTCTCCAACCTGATCTCGGTGGTCGTGGTGGGCGCGGCGATGATGGTGCTGTCGTGGCAGGTGACGCTGATGTGCGTCGCGCTGTTCCCGATCCTGTTCCTGACCTCGCGCTGGGTCGGCCGCCAGCTGGCCGGCATGACCCGCGAGCAGATGGACGGCAACGCGGCGCTGGCGACCACGATGACCGAGCGGTTCAATGTCGGCGGGGCGCTGCTGCTCAAGCTCTTCGGCCGCCGCGAGGAGGAGGATGCCGCCTTCGCGCAGCGTGCCGACGTCGTACGTCGTCTGGGGATCCGGATCGCCCTGCTGACCCGCATGTTCGGGGCGACCATGCAGCTTGTTCCGGCGCTGGCGACCGCTCTGGTCTACGGCTTCGGTGGCTGGATGGTGATTCAGGGCGAGATCACCCTCGGCACGCTCACCGCGCTCGGTCTGCTGCTGGTGAGGCTGCTGGGGCCGCTGCAGGCGCTCTCCAACGTACGCATCGATGTGATGACCGCGCTGGTCTCGTTCGATCGCGTCTTCGAGGTTCTCGACCTGCCCTCGCTGATCAAGGAGAAGCCGGACGCGGCCGAGGTGCCCCGGGACGCCGCCTCGGTGCGGTTCCGCCATGTCGCCTTCACCTACCCGCGCGCCGACGAGGTCTCCCTCGCCTCTCTGGAGGCGATCGCGCGGCCGGAGAGTCGCGAGGTGCGCGAGGTGCTGACCGACATCGACTTCGCCGCCGAGCCGGGCGAGATGGTCGCCCTGGTCGGTCCCTCGGGTGCCGGGAAGTCGACGATCACCCATCTGATCGCGCGGCTCTACGACGTACGCTCCGGGTCGGTCGAGGTCGGTGGCCTGGACGTGCGGGAGGTGACGCTGGAGTCGCTCGAGGCCGCCGTCGGATACGTCACTCAGGACGCGCACATGTTCCACGACACCGTGCGCGGCAACCTGCTCTACGCCCGGCCGGGTGCCTCCGACGAGGAGATCTGGGCCGCGCTCGAGGCCGCCCAGATCGCGGCCGTCATCGAGGCGCTCCCGGACGGTCTGGACACCGTCGTCGGCGACCGCGGCTACCGGCTCTCCGGCGGCGAGCGCCAGCGACTCGCGATCGCCCGGCTGCTGCTGAAGGCGCCCCACATCGTGGTGCTCGACGAGGCCACCGCCCACCTCGACTCCGAGTCCGAGGCTGCGGTGCAGACCGCTCTGGACGCCGCCCTGGCGGGACGTACCTCCATCGTCATCGCCCACCGGCTCTCCACCATCCGCGCCGCCGACCGCATCCTCGTCATCGAGGCCGGGCGGGTCGTCGAGTCCGGCACCCACGAGTCGCTGCTCGCCGACGGCGGGCTCTACGCGGAGCTCTACGAGACGCAGTTCCGCCGCTGACCCTCCGAGTCGGCGGGTCAGGACTGTTTCGTCTTCTCCTTCTCGTACGCAGCCTGGTAGGCCGCCTTCACGGCCTGCTTCTGCGCGAGCTTGGCGGCCTTCTTGCGGGAGCGCTCGTCGGGCGCCTCGTCGCCGGACGGGTCGTCGTCCGGCGTGGCCGGCACGTCCAGGCGCTGCGTACGCCGCTCGTCGTACATCAGGTAGAAGAACCCGGCGACGGCGAGGACGCCGAAGAACCACCACTGCAGGCCGTAGAAGAAGTGGGGGCCGTTGTCGAGCTCGGGCAGGTCGGCCTTGCGGAGCTCGGTGGCGGGCGAGGGGGACTCGGTGTCGAGGTGCAACCAGCCGGTCAGCAGCTCCTTGTCGACCACCTCGGCGACCTGGGTCGAGGAGAGCGCGCGGGTGGCGTGGTAGCCGTCGACCTGGGCGACGTCGGTGGAGTCGCCGGTGCCGTCGGCGCGCACCCAGCCGGTGATCGTGACCTCGCCCGACGGCGGCGAGGGGAGGTCCACGAACTCGTTCTGGGAGGTGGTCTGGAGCCAGCCGCGGTCGACCAGCACGGCGGTGCCGTCGGCGAGCACCAGCGGGACGACGATGTCGACGCCCTTGGCCTCGTCGGGGGTGCGGTAGCGCCAGATGATCGTGTCGTCGACCGCGTACGTCCCGGTCGCGGTCACCCGCCGCCACTCGTCCTCGTCGGCGACCTCCTCGCCGGGGGCGAGCACGTCTGAGACGGGCACGGGCTCGGCGTGCTCGTTGGTGCGGACGATCTGGTTGCTGGCCTTGCGGTCCTCGAGACGGTCGAACTGCCACTGGCCGAGCCACCAGGTCCCGTAGGCCAGGATCAGCACGAACACCGTGAAACCAACCCAGCGTCGGCTGAGCAGGAAACGGAACGAACTCACCGTACGAGATTAACTGGAATGCGGTCATGGCTCACGATCCGGGTGGCGCCTGCCTAGACTGGTGAGATGACGACCTCTCCGACAGATCAGGCCCCGCCGCGGCTAGTCGACCGGTTCGGCCGCGTCGCGACCGATCTGCGGGTCTCCCTGACCGACCGCTGCAACCTGCGATGCACCTACTGCATGCCGGCGGAGGGGCTCGACTGGATGCCTGGCGACGAGGTGCTCACCGATGACGAGGTGGTGCGGCTGATCGGCGTCGCCACCGGACACCTCGGCGTCAAGGAGGTGCGGTTCACCGGTGGTGAGCCGCTGGTGCGGCGAGGGCTGGTCTCCATCGTCGCCCGCACCCGCGAGGTCGCTCCCGAGGCCGAGCTCTCGATCACGACCAACGCGCTCGGCCTGGCCCGGATGGCCGGGACGCTCGCGGATGCTGGGCTCGACCGGGTCAACGTGTCGCTCGACTCGGTCCGGCGCGAGACGTTCGCGGACATCACCCGTCGCGACCGGCTGGACGACGTGGTCGCCGGCCTGGAGGCCGCGGCCGACGCCGGTCTGGGGCCGATCAAGATCAACGCGGTCCTGCTGCGCGGAGTCAACGACGACCAGGCCGCCGAGCTGCTCGGCTGGTCCGTCGAGCGTGGCTATGAGCTCAGGTTCATCGAGCAGATGCCCCTCGATGCCCAGCACGGATGGTCGCGCGACAACATGGTCACCGCCGACGAGACCCTCGCGGCGCTGTCGGCGGCGTTCGAGCTGACCCCGGCCGAAGAGCCGCGCGGCAGCGCCCCCGCCGAGCTCTTCCACGTCGACGGTGGCCCGGCCAAGGTCGGCATCATCGCCTCCGTCACCAGGCCGTTCTGTGGTGACTGCGACCGCGTCCGCCTCACCGCCGACGGGCAGGTGCGTGACTGTCTGTTCGCGCGCTCCGAGTCGGACCTGCGTACGCCGCTGCGTGCCGGCGCCTCCGACGCCGACCTCGCCGCCCGCTGGGTCACCGCCATGGCCGGCAAGCGCGCCGGCCACGGCATCGACGACCTCGGCTTCCTCCAGCCCGACCGCCCGATGAGCGCCATCGGCGGATAGCCGAGACGTCACCCGCGTCGGCCGAGACGTCACTTCGGTGACGTCTCGATCAGCGGGAGTGACTTCTCGGCCGACGTACCTGACCTCTCGACAGGTCAGGAGCCGACGCGGTCGAGGGCGTCGAGGACGAGATCCCAGTAGCCCTCGACATCGAGGGTGATGGCGACCTGGGCGTTCGGCGGCTCGTCGAGGCGGTCGTGGAGGTCGACGACGGTGGCGCCACGGGTCCAGCGGCCCTCGGTCTCGACGGCTACGAACGCCTTGTGCCAGACGATGAGGCCGGGGTCGATGAGCGCGGCGATGGTGCACGGGTCGTGCACCGGGGGAGCGGCGAAGTCGAAGACGTCGGAGTAGGTGCCACCGAAGAAGCCCATCAGGTCGGCGCACGCGCGGCCGACCGGGTGGTCCATGGCCCGCATCCGCTCGACGATCTCGGGCGTGGCCAGCGCTTGGTGGGACAGGTTGAGCCCGACCATCCGGATCGGCAGGCCGCTGGTGAGAACGATGTCGAGCGCCTCGGGGTCGGCGTAGGTGTTGAACTCGGCAGCCGGCGTCGCGTTGCCGCGCTCGGTCGAGCCGCCCATGAAGACGACCTCGGCGATCTTCGGACCGACCCCGGGATGGTCGCGCAGCAGGCGGGCGATGTTGGTGATCGGCCCGATGGCGACGACGGTGACTGGTGCCGGGGCGGCCAGGAGCGAGGTGCGCAGGAACTCGACGGCCTCGAGCGAGAGCTGCGGCGCGAGCGGCTCGGGAAGATCGGGACCGTCGATCCCCGTGGCGCCGTGGATGTAGTCGCCGATGTGGGCTTCACCGGCCAGCGGTCCGGCGGCTCCGGTGGCGACGGGGACATCGGACCGCTCCGCCAGCGCCAGGATCCGCTGCGTGTTGTAGGTCGACTTCTCCACCGGGCAGTTGCCGAACGTGGTGGTGATGCCGAGCAGGTCGATGTGTGGGCTGCCCAGGGCTAGCAGGATCGCGATGGCGTCGTCGTGGCCGGGGTCGCAGTCGAGGAGCACGGGCATAGGGTTCATCGCAACGACCTCTCGGAGGCAACGGCTAGTGAGGCACGACGTCCTTGAGGAACCCTCGGGCTCCCAGGAAGTCGCTCAGCGACTGCTTGTGCGCCGCGCATGCGAGCCAGATCTTACGCCGCTCGGGCGTGTGGATCTTGGGATTGTTCCACTGCAGCTCCCAGGATCCGGGGTCCTGACAGCCCTTCGCCGAGCACAGGTCGGAGTCGAGCGCGCCCATCAGAGCTCGCCCTTCTCGTGGATCTGCTGCTCGCGGCCGCTGGTGAGCTGGGGCCGACCGTAGGGCGAGTCCATGAGGTTCATCTGGTCGCTCTTGTTGTTGGTCGCGTTGGCCATGACGACCGCGATGTACGGCAGGATCAGAGCCGCCGCGATCAGGATCGGCCACAGCCAGCCGATGCCGGCCAGGCCAGCGATGACGGCGCCGATGAAGCACAGCGAACGGATCGACATCGAGATGGCATAGCGCTTCTGACGGACCGCGATGTCCTCGGCGCGGCTGCGGCCGGCGGTCGTGATCCTGATCGGTTGCGCCTTGGACATACCGCCAGTCTAGGTCGTGGCCGATGGCACGCGTCCGTTGGTGTGGTCCCAACAGGGGCACTCCGAGGGACTTTGGAGGGTTCTCACAAGCAAATCGAGGGCATTGGTCGTACGCCGAAGTAATCGCTACCGTCGCGCCTGTGACTGACAGTGAAAACCCCACAACCAAGGCACCACGCTCCGTGCTCGTGACCGGTGGCAGCCGTGGCATCGGCCGGGCGATCGCCGAGGCCTTCGTGGCCAACGGCGACCACGTGGCCGTGACCTCCCGCAAGGGCGGGGCTCCGGAGGGGGCTCTGGACCTGGTCTGCGACATCACCGACCCAGCGGCCGTCGAGGAGGCGTACGCCGCGGCAGAGGCCGCTCACGGCCCCGTCGAGGTCCTCGTCGCCAATGCCGGGATCACGAAGGACACCCTCGTGCTCCGGATGTCGGAGGAGGACTTCACCTCGGTGATCGACACCAACCTGACGGCGTCCTTCCGGCTCGCCAAGCGCGCCTCGAAGGGGATGCTGCGGCTGCGTCGCGGTCGGATCATCTTCATCTCCTCGGTCGTCGGGCTGATGGGCAACCCGGGCCAGGTCAACTACGCCGCCTCGAAGGCCGGGCTGGTCGGGATGGCCCGCTCGCTCGCCCGCGAGCTCGGCTCGCGAGGGATCACCGCGAACGTGGTCGCACCGGGGTTCGTGGAGACCGAGATGACCGCTGGCCTCACCGAGGAGCAGCAGAAGGCGATCACGGACCGGGTGCCGTTGGCGCGCTACGCCTCGCCGGACGAGGTGGCTTCGGCCGTGACATGGTTGGCAGATGCGGGTTATGTGACCGGGGCCGTGATCCCGGTCGACGGCGGACTTGGAATGGGGCACTGATCATGGGTTTGTTGGACGGCAAGACTGTTCTCGTCGCGGGAGTCACGATGGACTCCTCGATCGGCTTCGCGGTGGCCCGGGTGGCCCAGGAGCAGGGCGCTCGCGTCCTGATCTCCAACTTCGGTCGCGCGCTGTCGATCACCAAGCGGATCGCGAAGCGGCTCCCCGAGGAGCCGCCGGTCCTCGACCTCGACGTGACCAACCAGGAGCACCTCGACGGCCTGGCCGACGCGCTCCGGTCCCACGGCGTCGAGCGACTGGACGGGGTCGTGCACTCGATCGCGTACGGCAATCCCGAGACGCTCCTCGGCGGCAAGTTCCTCGACGGCCCCTGGGACGACGTCGCCCAGGCGGTCCAGGTCAGCGCCTACTCGCTGAAGTCGCTGGCGATGGCCTGCCGGCCGCTGATGTCGGAAGGCTCGTCGGTCGTGGGGCTGACCTTCGACGCGACGGTCGCCTGGCCCGCGTACGACTGGATGGGTGTCGCCAAGGCCGCTCTCGAGTCGACCTCGCGCTACCTCGCCCGTGACCTCGGACCCGACGGGATCCGCTGCAACCTCGTCTCCGCCGGGCCGCTCAAGACGCTCGCCGCCAAGGCGATCCCGGGCTTCGAGGAGCTCGACGCGGGCTGGGGCAGCCGGGCGCCGCTGGGCTGGGACAACACCGACCAGGGCCCGACCGCGAAGGCCGTCTGCGCGCTGATCTCGGACTTCTTCCCGGCGACCACCGGCGAGATCATCCACGTCGACGGGGGCTACCACTCCCTGGGCGCCTGAGGCCATAGGCTTGCCGCATGCGGACCCTCGTCATCATGCGGCACGCCAAGGCCGAGGCATCGGCACCCACCGACTACGAGCGTCAGCTGACCGAACGCGGCCATGCCGACGCGGTCGCAGCGGGGGAGTGGTTGGCCGAGCAGGGCGTGGTCCCGGACTACGTGCTGGTCTCAGCGGCCGACCGCACCACCCAGACCTGGGAGGACGTCGCGATCGGGGCATCGTGGGACCTCACGCTGGCGGAGTACGACCAGGGTCTGTACGCCGCCAGCGCCTCCACCGCGCTCGACCTGATCCGGGCGGTCGACGACGGTCACTCGACGGTCGTCGTGATCGGCCACAACCCCACCATGTTCTCGCTGGTGCAGCTCTTGGACAGCGGCGAGGGCGACGACGACGCCGGCAACGAGCTGGCCCTCGGCTTCCCCACCGCGTCTGTCGCTCTGCTCAGCTACGACGGCGACTGGTCCGAGCTCGACGAGGCCGAGGCCGCCGTCACCGCTTTCCACGTAGCCCGAGCCTGACCGCCGAGGCGTCACTCCCGTCGGTCGAGGCGTCGCTTACGTCGGCCGAGAGGTCACTTGCTGCCATCTCGGCCGACGCGAGTGACGTCTCGCCCGACGTAAGTGACGCTTCGCTCGACGTAAGGGATGCCTCGGGAGGGCTCAGATGAGGGGAGGGGCGGGGGTGACGATGCCGGCCTCGGCGTCGGCGGCCTCGATCTCCTCGCGGGAGATGCCCAGGAGGTACATGATCGTGTCGAGGTAGGGGACGTTGATGGCGGTCCCGGCGGCCGAGCGCACCGCGGGCTTGGCGTTGTAGGCGATCCCGAGGCCGGCGGCGGCGAGCATGTCGAGGTCGTTGGCGCCGTCGCCGATGGCGACGGTGGCGGCCTCGGGGATGCCGATCTCGGCGGCGAACTCGCGGAGCGCGCGGGCCTTGCCGGCCCGGTCGACGACCTCGCCGACGACCTCACCGGTGAGCACGCCGTCGACGATCTCGAGCTCGTTGGCGCGGGCGTAGTGGATGCCGAGGTCGGCGGCCAACCGGTCAGTGATCTGCGAGAACCCGCCGGAGACGATGGCGAAGCGGTAGCCGAGACGGCGCAGGGTGCGGACCATCGTCCGCGCGCCGGGGTTCAGCTGCAGCCCGGCATAGACCTCGTCCAGCGCGGTCGCGGGGACACCCTTGAGGTACTTCACGCGCGCCCGCAGCGACTCCTCGAAGTCGAGCTCGCCGCGCATCGCCGCCTCGGTGACGGAGGCGACCTCGTTCTCGTAGCCGGCGTGGGCGGCGATCATCTCGATCACCTCGCCGTCGATCAGGGTCGAGTCGACGTCCATGACGATCAGGCGCATGCCGCGGCGGACCAGGTTGGCGGGCTGCACCGCGATGTCGACGCCCTGGGCGGCGGCCTCTGCCGCCAGGGTCACCCGGAGCTCGTCGGGCGCGGCGCCGGAGACGTGCAGGTCGAAGGCGGTGACCGGGTAGCGGGCCAGCCGGATGATCCGGTCGATGTTGCCACCGGCCGAGGCGATGGTGCGCGTCACGGACGCCAGCGCGGCCGCCTTCAAGGGCAGCCCGAGCACGGTGACCCGGGCACGGTCGGCCGGCTCGCGCGGGGTGTCGCCGACGCCCTCCTCGATCTCGACGGTCATGTCGAGGGCGTGGGCGGTCTCCTCGATCGCGTGCTTGAGCGCGTCGATGCTCGCCGCGTCGGCCGGCGCGGTCACCAGCAGCCCGAGCACGAGCCGCGCCCGCAGCACGATCTGCTCGAGGTCGACCACGTCGACCCCGGCCAGCGCGAGCGTCGCCAGCGTGGCCGAGGTCAGCCCGGGACGGTCGTTTCCGGCGAGGGTGATCAGCAGGGTGTCGGGACGCCGCTCCAGCGCGTCGAATTCCTCGGTCATCGCTGCAAAGGATAGTGGAGCGGGCCCCCACGTCTCAGTTCGGTGGCCACGCCTCGGGCGATCCCGCCGCGGTGAGCGCCCTCCGGGCCGCGCGGTCGAGCCCGACGAGCGCCTCGCGCCGCCGGAACATCTCCGCGGCGGACACTGCGCCGCCGTCGTCCTCGAGCGCCACCGCGACGATCTCCCGAGCCTGTACGCCACGGGCGGCGAGCTCCACGCACCGCGCCGGCACCCCAGGGGCTCCCGCCAGCGCGGGCCGGTGACGCAGGTTCATCAACCGGTCGGCGACCTCGGGCCGCCAGCGGGCGACGTCGAGCTCGGCGAGCGCCGTCGCGGACTCGCTGAGCGCGAGCCGGAGAGCCCGGTCGGCCTCGCCGACGTCGGGGAGCTGACGGCGCTGGGCGGCGTACGCCTGCCACTCGAGGACCGCGCCGACCCGGACCGGCACGAGCCCGACGCCGGCATCGCTCACCACGGCCTCGCCGGCTTCGAGGGCGGCGTCGTTGAAGGCCTTCGGACCACCCAGTCCGACCGGGTCGCCCTCGGCCGGGAACGCGACCCCGAGGGCGGTCGCTCCCTCCGTACGCAGCCGGCCGAGCCCGCTCACCAAGGTGTCCGCGACCCCCTCGGCCCCGCCGAGCCCGAGCGCCGCGAGCCCGCTGACGGTGTGGGTCGCGTCAGGCCCGATCACCGCGTCCAGCACCAGGTCGGTGACCGCCTCGCCCCGCAGCCAGGCCGTCACCCACCACGCCAGGCGCAGCCCTTCCGGGGTCGCCGCGACGGGCTCAGAATCCTCGACACTCACAGCCGTTCACCCTAAGGGGCCCTATCCCCGAGGCCGAGCACCCCTGCCGATAGATTTGCCGCCATGGCAGCCGTGCTGGAGTTCACCGACGTCACCGTACGCCGCGGGGGCAACGCCCTTCTCGACTCTGTGAGCTGGGTGGTCGAAGAGGACGAGCGCTGGGTGGTCCTGGGCCACAACGGCGCCGGCAAGACCACGCTGCTCCAGGCCGCCGCTGCCCAGCTCCACCCGACCTCGGGCATCGTGAAGGTGCTCGGCGAGCAGATCGGCAGCATCGACGTCTTCGAGCTGCGCCCGCGCATCGGCCTCACCTCCGCCGCGCTCGCCGACCGGATCCCGCGCAACGAGCTGGTCCGCGACGTCGTGGTGAGCGCCTCCTACGGCGTGGTCGGGCGCTGGCGCGAGCACTACGACGACCTCGACCACGACCGTGCCCAGGAGCTGCTGATCGAGGTCGGCATCAAGCACCTCGGCGAGCGCCGGTTCGGCACCCTCTCCGAGGGCGAGCGCAAGCGTGTCCAGCTCGCCCGGGCCCTGATGGTCGACCCCGAGATGCTGCTCCTCGACGAGCCTGCGGCCGGTCTCGACCTGGGCGGACGTGAGGATCTCGTCTCCACGCTGTCGACGCTCGCCTACGACCCCGACAGCCCGGCCACGGTCCTCGTCTCGCACCACGTCGAGGAGATCCCGCCCGGCTTCAGCCACGTCCTGATGATGCGGGCCGGCCGGATCACGGCCCAGGGGCTTCTCCAGGACACCCTGACCGCGGCCAACCTCTCCAAGACCTTCGGCATGCCCCTCGAGCTGGAGGAGAGCGACGGTCGTTACTGGGCCAAGCGCCGCGCTCGCCACACCCGGTAGGTTCCTACTCCTTGAACGGCTCGATCGACGAGAGGAAGTCGTCCCAGGGAGTCCGCGAGGCGGTCGAGGACCACGGGGCTGCTCGCGCCGTCCTCGTCCTCCAGCTTGTTCGAGGGAGCGGCTGGGAAGGTCCGCTCGTACGGCAGTTCGGTCACCCGGTGCGGACGGTGTCGCCCGAGATGTTGTCGACGACGCGGATCCCGCCGTCGTCGGGGTCGTCGACGAGCTGAAGATCGGAGCCGACAGGCAGCGACCAGATGCCGATGAGAGCAGGCTCGATCTCGCAGAGACGGTTGTAGTCGACGATCTGCATGTTGTTCGAGTCCGCCAGATATTCGGACGTGTCGATGCTGGAGAAGATCCGCCAACCGTTGTCGGCGGCTGCCTTGGAGTCCTCACGGACCATCCACTTCACGCGGCCGGCACCGGAGAGCACGTTCTTGGTGGTCAGGCACGCGCCAGCCTTCGGGATGAACTCCATGTCGCTTCCTTCGCTCTTGATCTTGGGCATCGACCGCTAGCGGTCGATGCCGTGTTCCTTCGCGTACGCCTCGGCTCGGGCAACCATGTCGGGGCGTCGCGGGTACTTCCTGATGTTGTCGAGCACCGTGCGGCCGTCGACGCTCATCTTGGTGAGGTCGAGATCTTCTCGGCCGAAGATCTCGTCGAGGAACGGCGCGATCTCGGACTCACTGAACTTGAAGACCTTCCCGATCGTCTCCAGCGGGGTTCCGTGTCGTGATGAGACCCTGTTCAGATCGGCTCCGGCATCGAGAAGCCGCCGTAGCAGGGGCGCCTCGGCCGCGAAGTCGTGTTTGTTCTGCCCCAACAACACATGCAGCGTGGTGACCCCACCGGCCTGCTCCCAACCGGGGTCGGCTCCGTCGTCGAGCAGCATGCCGGCGATGACCGGACGGTTCGCCGGCACCTTCTGAGCCAACGCGTCGAACAGGAGGCCGGGGCCCAGGTCGGAGTCGGTGGCATCGGCGGGGCGGTAGAGCGTACGGAACTCCTCCACGGTGCCGCGCTTGGCCAGAGAGCGGAGGCGTTGGCCTTCTTCGGTGGTTCGATCGGCGCTCATGTCTCCACCCTAGCCATGGTCCTCGTCATCATGAGACTGGTTGCGCAGAGGGTCCTCGACCCGGTAGTTGTCCGCGTCACGGTAGCGTTCGAGGAAGTCCTCCTTGGAGATGCGATGGCTCATGTAGTCGTCGTGGAGGCGCCGGTACTCTTCGCCGGGGACGTGGCCCATGTCCCAGACACCCTTGCGGGACTGTCCGGGTTGCCACGTGACCTCATACCAGTCGCCATCCCGGTTCTGGACCCAGACCTCACCGTCACTGTTCTTGGCGTTCTCCCATACGTCGTCGACCTGACCGTCGGCGTACTTGGGTCGCCGCTTCGGGTTGGCGTAGGGGAGCTTCTTGCCGTCCTTGTCCTTGCCGCGTTCGGGGGGAGCGTCATTCCCCGGGTTCGACCCCGGCTGGCTGCTGTCGACGGAGTCGGCAAGGTCGCTGTCCTGGTCACGACGCTGCTCGACGTCGTTCCGGAGTCTGTCGGCTTCTTTGCGCTTGCGCTCGGCCAGCCTCACCATCACGTCGCGCAGGGTGTGCACCGCGGTCTCGCGGGCGTCTTCGACGGTATCGGACAATCTGTCGGCCATGTGGACTCCTCAGGACGCGAACAGCGGAAGCGCGGACAGGCGGGCGGCGAAGTTGTGACCGATCTCGAGCTGGTCGAGACCACAGTCGTCGATGGCGGTCGCGATCTGGTCCATGAGGTCGAATCCGAGGTCGACGCCGGCGACGTCATCCCCACTGGTCACCAAAGGGGCCTCCATCGCCATGATCGCGAGATCGGTGATCGTGCCTGTGAGTGGTTCGATCACCATCGACGCCACCTGGCCGATCAGCTCGTCCATTGCGATGTCGGTGGCGATGTCGAGGGCCTTCTTCCGCGCGGCGATGATGGCCGCGTTGGCGGCCAGGCTCGCGCCGGCGGTGACCACCGCGGTGGCCGCGGCCGCGGCGATCTGCGCCGCCGTGATGGTCAGCTCGGCGACGACCTTGACCTTCAGCGCAACGACCGCGTCCGCCAGCATGTCGATGCCCGACGCGACCTCGGGCAACGCATCCAGCAGCTGGTCGAGGTTCGAGGTGCGGTTGTCGGAGTAGGCCTGGATCAGGGCGCTGACTGACTTCGACTTGGCTCCCTCCTGAAGCTCGATCATCCGAGCTTCGAGCCGATCCAGCGTGCCTCGCACATCAGCCTCGAGCTCCCGAACGAGCTGCGCAGCGTCGCGGACCGCATCCTCGTCGACGTTCGGCCACTCGTAGCCGAGCAGATCGAGGACATGGTCCAGCTCGGCAGGGATCGTCATCCCCATGCCTGTCACCCTCCCGAATATTCGCCCGGATCGAAGCCCAGGAGCAGGGTTCCTGGGGGTGTGGCACGCTACCGGCAGCCGTCGGAACGCCGCGACTCAATTTCGGTGCGCACATTCGTACGAGAAGATCCCCGCAGGATGAACACTGTGCCGCTAGGGTGGCGCCATGGACTGGCAGGACTGGGATTGGGCACTCTGGACGGGACTCGGGGCGCTGCTCGTCGTCGGCGAGCTCTTCAGCCTGGACCTGATTCTGCTGATGCTCGCCACCGGCGCCTTCGCGGGCGCACTTACCGGCGCGTTCACCGACAGCTTCGTGCTCCAGGCGATCGTCGCGCTGGTGGTCTCGGTCTCCATGCTCGCGGTCGTACGTCCCGGGCTGGCCAAACGGCTCCACAACGGCCCGGAGATCCAGATCGGCGCGGAGAAGATGATCGGTGCCCAGGCCGTCTCGACCGTCGAGATCAGCGCCCACAAACCTGGGCAGCTCAAGTTCGACGGCGAGATCTGGACGGCTCAGCCCTACGACGAGACCCTCGTGATCGCGCCCGGCACGCCGGTCGAGGTCCTCGAGATCAGAGGAGCGACCGCGTACGTCCATCCTCTCCCGGAGCTCGGGACCCTGTAGCTACCGGGCAAATGACGCAAACTGAACTAGACAAGGACTGATTGGCAATGGGTGGCATCATCCTGGCCCTACTGGTCATCTTGGCGGTGCTGGTTATCACCACGCTGGCCAAGACGATCAAGATCATCCCGCAGGCGCGGGTCGGCATCGTGGAGCGCTTCGGCAAGTTCCAGTCGAAGCGAGACCCCGGTCTGAACGCGGTGATCCCGTTCGTCGACAAGGTGCGCTACATGATCGACATGCGTGAGCAGGTCGTCGCGTTCGCGCCGCAGCCGGTGATCACCGAGGACAACCTGACCGTCTCGATCGACACGGTCATCTACTTCCAGGTCAACGACCCGGTCGCCGCGACGTACGAGATCGCCAACTACATCCAGGCCGTCGAGCAGCTCACCATGACCACCCTGCGAAACATCGTCGGTGGCATGACCCTCGAGGAGACGCTGACCAGCCGCGAGCAGATCAACACCGGCCTCTCGATCGTGCTCGACGAGGCCACCGGCCGCTGGGGCATCAAGGTCAAGCGCGTCGAGATCAAGTCGATCGACCCGCCCATGTCCATCAAGGACGCGATGGAGAAGCAGATGCGCGCCGACCGTGACAAGCGCGCGGCGATCCTCACCGCCGAGGGTCAGCGCCAGTCCGCGATCCTCTCGGCGGAGGGAAACAAGCAGTCCGCCATCCTCAACGCCGAGGGTCAGCGTGAGTCGCAGATCCTCTCCGCGCAGGCCGACCGTGAGGCCGCGATCCTGCGTGCCCAGGGTGAGGGCCAGGCCATCCAGACCGTCTTCCAGGCGATCCACGACGGCCGTCCCGACCAGTCGCTGCTGGCCTACCAGTACCTCCAGATGATGCCGAAGATCGCCGAGGGCGACGCCAACAAGGTGTGGATCGTCCCGAGCGAGATCGGCAAGGCGCTCGAGGGCCTCGGCTCGACGATGAACAGCCTCCAGGGCATCCCCGACGAGGTCGAGGGCCCGGTCAAGCGCGTCGACATGGGCTCGGCCGAGCCGACGATCGACCTCGAGCAGTCCTCCGCGGCCGCCGCCGTCAAGGAGGCGCTCGCCGAGGCCAAGGAGGCGCAGGCCCCCAACCGGCCGAAGCCTCCCGTCGAGCCGACGGAATAGTGTCCGGAGACTGAGTGGATCTTCTCCAAGCCGCCCTCATCCTGCTCGCCGGGGTGGGGGCGGGCACCATCAATGCTGCTGTCGGGTCGGGGACGCTGATCACGTTCCCGACCCTGCTGGCGTTCGGCGTACCTCCGGTCGTCGCCAACGTGTCCAACACGATCGGCCTGGTGCCGGGCTCGTTGGCCGGCGCCTGGGGCTACCGTCGTGAGCTCGCCGGGCAGCGCGCACGGATCTTGAAGTTCGGGGTCGCGGCGCTGATCGGCGGCGCGGTCGGTGGCGTCCTGCTGCTGGTGCTGCCGCCGGGAGCGTTCGAGGCGATCGTCCCGGTCCTGATCGGGCTCGGGGTGGTCCTGGTGATCACCGGGCCGCGCATCTCCCGGTGGGTCGCCAGGCGACACGGCGACCTGCCCGACGATGGCAGCGAGCGCTGGTGGGTCTGGCCCGCGGTCGCCCTGCTCGGCGTCTACGGCGGCTACTTCGGTGCCGCTCAGGGCGTGCTGATGATCGCGATCATCGGGATCGGGATCGCCGAGTCGCTGCAGCGGCTCAACGCGCTCAAGAACGTCCTGGTCGCGATCACCAACGGGATCTCCGGGCTGCTCTTCGCCCTCGTGGCCGATGTCGACTGGATTATCGCGGCGCTTATCGCAGTGGGCGCGACGATCGGAGGCCTGCTCGGCGCGAGGATCGGCCGTCGGCTGCCGCCCAACGTCCTCCGCGGCGTGATCGTCGTCGTCGGCATCACGGCGCTGGTCGCCTTCCTGCTGGACTGAGCCCGCTGGGACGGCCCGTGGCTGGGCCGGGTCTGATGGGATAGGCCTCATGGAGCTCTACGAGGCGATGCGGACCACCCATGCCGTACGCGACTTCACCGACGACCCGCTGAGCGACGAGGTCCTCGCCAGGATCCTCGACAACGCCCGCTTCGCGCCCTCCGGCGGCAACCGGCAGGGCGCCCACGTCGTGGTCGTACGCAGCCATGAGACCCGCGAGCGCCTGGTCGAGCTGAGCGCGACGGGTGCCCGCAGGTACCTCGCGCAGCAGTCGGCGGGGGAGATGCCGTGGAACACCATCCACCCGAGCGCGGTCATCGAGGAGCAGATCGCCTCGACCCGGGTCCCACGCGGGATGACCGAGCCGCTGCTCACGGCTGCGGTGGTGCTCGTCTTCCTCGTCGACCTCGGCGTGGTCGCCTCCCTCGACTCCGAGCTCGACCGCATCGGACTCGTCTCCGGCGCCTCGGTCTACCCGCTGGTCTGGAACACCCTCCTGGCCGCGCGCGAGGAGGGTTTCGGCGGGGTCATCACCACGATGGCCGTCGCGGAGGAGCCGGCGCTACTCGATCTCCTCGGCGCCCCCGAGGGCTACGCCGTCGCGGCCGTGGTCCCGATGGGCAGGCCGGTCAAGCAGCTCACCAAGCTGAGCCGGCAGCGGGTCGAAGACTTCGTGACGCTGGAGACGTACGCCGGCGAGCCCCTGACAAATGAGTGATGGCAGGGTTCCGAAGAACCCTGCCATCACTCCTCAGAGGTCTCGACTCAGGACTTGTCGACCATGTCGTTGTCGTTGATGTGCTTGGCGACCCGCTCGGCGAGCCACTTTCGGGACTCCACCTCTGCGGAACGCGCCTCCGCGAGCAGCGACTTGGTGATCGAGACCACCATCATCACCATGACGATGCTGAACGGCAGAGCCAACAGGATCGCCATCGTCTGCAATGCGCCCAATGGGTTGGCGTCGGGGTCGGTCTCCTGGAGGGTCAGGCCGACGAACAGCAGCACTGCCGCGATCGCCCCCTCCATCGAGGCCCACATCGCCCGGCTCCACTTCGGCGGGTTCGGGTTGCCGCCGGAGGAGAGCATATCGACCACGAACGACGCCGAGTCGGAGCTGGTGACGAAGAAGATCACCAGCAGGATCATCGCCACGACGCTGGTGATCGCCGGCCACGGCAGCCCGTCGAGCATCTGGAACAGCGCGGTGTTGGTGTCCACGCCGTCCTCGCCGATGATCCCGCCGCCCTGGTACATCTCGCGGTAGATGGCGGTGCCACCCATCACGGAGAACCACAGGAACGTCACCAGCGTCGGAACCAGCAGCACGCCGGCGACGAACTCACGCACCGTGCGCCCCTTGGAGATGCGGGCGATGAAGACACCGACGAAGGGTGCCCAGCTCATCCACCATCCCCAGTAGTAGGTCGTCCAGCCGCTGAGCCAAGCCTGACCGGCTTCGCCCTCGTAGGGGCGACCGTCGAAGGTCAGGGACAGGAAGTTGCGCAGGTAGGATCCGATCTGGGTGAAGAAGTCGGTCAGGATGAACACCGTCGGACCCGCGATCAGCACGAAGACGACCAGCACGACCGCGAGGACCATGTTGATGTTCGAGAGCCACTTGATGCCCTTGTCCACGCCCGTGACGACGGAGACGAGAGCGCATGCGGTGATGACGATCACCAACAGGATCAGCACCCACTTGCTCGGGTCGTTGACCCAGCCGAGGAAGTCCAACCCGGCTCCCAGCTGGCTGACGCCGAGTCCGAGCGACGTGGCGACACCGAAGACTGTGCCGAGCACGGCGATGACGTCGACGACGTCACCGATGAACCCGTGTGCGTACTTGCCGAGAACCGGCTCCAGCGCCCACCGGATCGAGACCGGAAGACCACGCCTGTGGACTGCGTACGCCACCCCGAGCCCGACCACGACGTAGATCGCCCAGGCGCTCAGGCCCCAGTGCAGGAACGTGATGTCCATCGCGGTCCGGGCGTGCCCGGCAGCGGTGTCGGGGTTGGTTCCCGGCGGCGGCGAGTTGAAGTGGTTGAGCGGCTCGGCGACGCCCCAGAACACGAGACCGATACCCATGCCGGCGGCGAAGAGCATCGCGAACCAGGATCCGAGCCGGAACTCGGGCTCGTCACCTTCCTTGCCGAGGACGACATCGCCGGTGCGACCGATCGCGGCCCAGATGGAGAAGGCCACGAAGCCGGTGACGAGTGCGATGTACCACCAGCCGAGGTCGCCGACGACGGTGGAGTTGGCTTTGCCGATCCACTCACCCATCTTCGTGGGGAAAATGGCGGTGATGACGACAAAGAGGATCAACAGCGCTGCCGAGGGGACGAACACCCCGGGCTTCGGGATGAACTTCCCGGTTGGAGGCACGTGCTTCGCGGGCTCGGAGTCTGGCTCTTGTGTACTGAGCGTTGGCTCTGACATGACTGTGCCTTCCGTTGGATATGCGAAAATCGCCCGCCAGGCTACTGGAACTCAAGCCTGGTCGGTGGGAGTTGAGCTGGGCCCGGTCTCGTTGCTGTGGTCATCCTCGACGACGGCGAATGCGAAGTCGTCGCCGTGTTCTGTGACACCGGCGATGACGGCTCGTTCGACGGCCTCTTCGGCGTACTGGCCACGCACGATCAGCGGGTCGGTCTGCAGATCCTTCTGGAGCGACACGGTGAGCCCGACCATGATCACCGTGAACGGCAGCGCCGCCACGATGGTGATCGTCTGCAGTCCCGACAACGCATCCGAGCCACCGGCGATCAGCCCGAGGGCCGCCACGACCCCGGTCGCGACACCCCAGAAGATGACCGTGGGCCGGGTCGGCTCCTCGGTGCCACGCTCAGAGAGCGTGCCCATCACGATCGAGGCCGCGTCGGCACCCGAGACGAAGAAGATCGCCACCAGGGCCATGACCAGAACGCTCATCACGGTCGCCAGCGGGAACTGTTCGAGGGTGGTGAACAGCTGCGACTCGACGCCGCCGAGACCAGCGATGTCAACCGTGCCGTCACGCTGCAGGTCGATGGCGGTGCCACCCAGGATGCAGAACCAGATCACGCTCACGGCGCTCGGCACCAGGAGGACGCCGGAGACGAACTGCCGGACCGTGCGCCCGCGCGAGATGCGCGCGATGAACATGCCGACGAACGGCGTCCAGGAGATCCACCAGGCCCAGTAGAAGATGGTCCACTTGCCGAGCCAGTCGGAGGTCTCCGCGCCGCCGACACCGGTGCGCGCGGACATCTGCGCGAGATCGCCGAGATAGGTGCCGAGCGAGGTCGGGATCAGGTCGAGGATGAAGACCGTCGGGCCGACCACGAACAGGAACAGCGCCAGGAGCAGGGCCAGCACCATGTTGATGTTGGAGAGCCATTGGATGCCCTTGGCCACACCCGAGACCGCCGAGACCACGAAGCAGGCCGTCAGGACCGCGATGATCCCGATGAGCACGTTGTTGCCGGCCTCGCCGAGCCCGGCCACGATCTGCAGACCGCTCTCGATCTGGATCGCGCCCGTCCCGAGCGAGGTCGCCGAACCGAACAGCGTCGCGAAGATCGCGAAGATGTCGATCGCCTTGCCCGCGGGGCCCTCGACGGTCTTCTTGCCGAGCAGTGGCGTGAAGGCCGAGGAGATCAGGCTGACGCGGCCCTTGCGGTAGGCGCCGTAGCCGATCGCCAGACCGACGACCGCGTAGATCGCCCACGGGTGCAGCGTCCAGTGGAACATGGTGGTCGCCATGGCGTGTTGGATGGCTTCGGGGTTGCCCGCCTCGCCGGTGCCCGGCGGCGGGGTGACGAAGTGCGAGATCGGCTCGCTGACGCCGTAGAACATCAGACCGATACCCATGCCGGCGCTGAACATCATCGCGATCCAGGAAGCCGTCCTGAACTCCGGCTTCTCGTCGTCGCGGCCCAGGGGAATGTTTCCGTACTTGCTGACGGCGAGCCAGATGATGTAGATGACGAAGCCGCTGGCCGTGAGGACGAAGAACCAGCCGGCCTTGTCCAGCACCCAGCCGAGGGCCTTGTCCGCGAGCGAGCTCATCCCGTCGGTGTTGACGAAGCCCCACGTCATGAAGGCGATCGCGATGGCCGCGGCTATGCCGAAGACGACCCAGTCGATGCCCCTGCGGTGGTCCTGTTCGCTCGAGATCGGCAGGTCCAGTGCGGGGTGGGGGACCACATCGCCCGTCGGGGACTTGATGAGCCCTGAGCGACGGCGCTCGTCGGGTTTTCCTTTGTCTGGCTTCTTCTCAGAAGTCACACCGTTGGCCTTCCGGATCGTTGGTAGAACCTCAGCACTCTAACCCTTTCGGCCTTTGCTTCCCGGGGGCCGGGGTCGGCCGGTCTGCCAATGAAATCGAGAACTGGCCCGACTGTGTCGGGCCAGTTCATGGGTCGTGCGGCGTCTGTGGCTCAGACGCCGTACGCGGCCAACCAGCGCTCGATCTCCGCGTAGGCCTGCTTGCGGACGTCGGGGCGAGATAGGATCACGTCGTGTTTCGCGCCTGGGACCGCGACATAGGTGACGTGCCTGCCGATGGCGGTCGACCAGCGGCGGATCTGGCGCACGTCGAGGACGATGTCGGTGGTGTGGACGATGTCGCCCATCGCCTTGGGCTTGCTGGAGCGGTCGGAGGAGAGCACCAGCACGGGCGCCTTCACGTCCAGGCCCCGGTGGAGCCTGGCATGGCCGTCGCGGATCGCCTTGAGCCAGCCGAGCCGGATCGGGTAGGAGCCGACCGGTTTGAGCCCGAGGTCGAACTCCCACTCGCCGTCGTGGTCGACGTGGAGCGACATCGTGTAGAAGCCGCTCACGTCACGACCCAGCTCACGCATCGGGACCCGGTGGCCGATCCGGCGCACCACCGGCGTCGCCAGCTCCCGCAGCAGGAACGAGCCCTGCAGGTCGAGCCACGGGGAGTTGAGCACCATCCCGGCCAGGGCGTCGGGCTGGCGGTCGTGAGCCCACAGCGAGACCGTCAGCCCGCCGGTGGAGTGGGCGCTGAGCATGATGTGGGAGTGGCCGTCGCGCTCGGTGATGCGCTCCCAGGCGGCGTCGATCTCGTCGAAGTACTCGTAGAGATCACCGATGTACGTCCCCGACTGGTGCTCTAGCAGCGAGCGACCGTACTTGCGCAGGTCCAGGGCGTAGAAGTCGTAGCCGCGTGCGGTCCACCACTCGGCGTACTCCTTCTGGAAGAAGTAGTCGGAGAAGCCGTGGACGTAGAGGACCGCGCCCTTCGCGTCGCCGTCGGCGTCCCGCTTGACCAGCGTGGCCACGACCGTGCCCTCGAAGTCGTCCGAGAGCTCGATGGTCTCGACTGTGTAGGGCTCACCGAGTACGTCGATCGTCATGAACGCATCTTCTCACCAGAACCCAGGAGTGAGCCCCCAGCGTCCGTAGACGTTCGTCACGATCTCCTCGAGACGCTCTGAGTCGGGGACCGCGTCCGGGTCGAGCGCGCGGATGGCGAGGTTGCACGTCTCGCCGGTCTGGCACCACCACGAGGTGACTCCGCCGCGCATCCGGCGCAGGCCGCCACGGGTCGCGCCCAGGGCCAGGCCACGGATGAGGATCGAGTCGGCGGCCACGCCGAACGGCGCGACGAAGTCGGGGTCGGGGCGGCCGAGGTTGGAGGCGAGGCCGAGTGGCGTGACGACGTCCTTGAGCAACGGCCGGGCGATCCTGTCCGGGATCATCTGCGCCAGCGGCGCGAGGTCGGCGGTCGGGTCGGGCCGAGTGCCCTTGAAGAGGGAGGAGAGCTCCTTCCTCGACCGCTCCCGGATGTGGGCGAGGTCGGTGACTCGGCCCACGCCGTCGCGCAGCTCGGCCTCCACCGCGATCGACACGCCTGAGGTGGCGTTGGCACGCAGGTCGCCCCCGCCACGCAGCGAGACGGGCAGCGACATCTTGACCGGCTCGCCGGGGCGTACGATCCCGGCCTCGAGCAGCACCTCGACCGAGATCGCGATCTGAAGTGCGCTGGAGGTGCCGCCGGCCCGTTCGGCGGCAGCGTTCCATTCGTCGACCGGGCAGTCGGCAGAGGCGTTGGCGGCCTCGTGGACGACGTCGTCGTCGGGTCGAGGCGGCGGCACCGGCCGCAGCGAAGAGCACTGGGCCTCCAGCGCGGGAAGCCTGCCCGTCTTCCGGGTCGCTCGCAGGCCGCGGACGGCCGCGCGCGCCATCGTTCGCGCGTCTCGCCAGTCGTCCTTCCGGGTGACCTCGGCCGCCGAGGGGTCATCGACGGGGAGTCGGGACAGGGGCTGGCGGCGTACGGCCGCGATCAGGGCACCGAGCTTCATCCCGCCGTCGCAGACGATGTGGGAGGCGTTGTAGGCCACGACCGTGCCGCCGTCGGCGGTGTGGGCCATGAAGAACGCCCACAGCGGTCCCTCGACCGGGTCGAACCGAACCTCGTCGGTGGTGCCGTCGAGCCAGGCCACGACTTCTTCGCGCTCGATCCGGTCGGGGTGCAGGTGGACCGGCTCGGCCCGCGTCGCCGGCACCCAGTGCGAGCGCGCACCGGGAATCTTGGGGCGTACGACGAGGCGGTTGAGCGGACCCACGGCCAGCTCGTCGACGATCTCCTGGACTGCCTCGACCGGAATCTCCGTCGGAAATCGCCACGCGGTCTGGTTGACGACCGGAACGCCGATCACGGTCGCGGAGCGGAGGAAGACCTCGTCGTCGTAGGTCAGCCGGTTGGTCGGCTCGGGGGCGAACGGCGCCGGCCGGGCGCCCAGGCTCGCGGGCGGCAGCGAGGGCAGGCTCACGGGCTCGGGCATGGGGTCACCACACCTCGACGGGCAGGCTCCACGAGCCGAGCTCCTCGACGACCAGGTTCTTCAGGTGATCCAGGTCTGGCACCCGGTCGGGCTCGGCGGCGACCAGGTTGAGCGTCGTACGCGGCCCCGACTGGATCAGCCAGGAGATGATCCCGCCGCCGATGTCGTAGGCGTCCTGGGCCGTCGCGTTCTGGTAGCCGGCGAGCCCGGCCACGAGGCGTACGTTCTCGCCCATCGCATAGCGGTAGTCGTCGGGGAGCCGGGGCAGGTTGGAGGCCATGCACGCCGCGGCCGGCGGCTGGGGGAGCCTGTCGAGGACCGCGTCGGGCAGCATCTGCATCATCGCCAGCGGCACCGGCACGAGGCCCGGCCCTGCCTGGCCGAGGCGGATGTAGGCCGCCTTGGAGAGCTTCTTGATCTCGGCGAGGTCTCGTCTGTCCAGCACGTCGCGAGGCACCTCGACCATGGCCACGCGCGTCGAGTTGGCGCGTACGTCCCCGGGCTGGAAGTCACTCATCGGAAGCGAGACCGGGACGTCGCCACGGTCGACCGGAACATGATCGATGCGGACGAGCAGGTCGGCGACCACGTTGATGAACCAGGCGTTGGTCGAGCCGCCGTGCTCGGCGGAGATCTTCGTCATCGTCTCGGTGTCGAACTCGGCGATCATCCGCGGCATCCGCCAGGCAGCCGGGTCCGGGTTCGGGGTGGACTTCGGGTAGACGCGAGGCGCCTTGGCGGCGAGTGCGGCGGTGCCGTCCTTCTTGGCCTGGCGACGTGCCTTGGCCCAGTCCCGGACCGCGCGCCACTGCGCGCGGCTGTCGGCCACGTCGGCGCGAAGACGGTGCCAGCCCGTGGCAGGCGCGGGCGGCAGCCGCAGCGGCTCGCCGCGCGAGGCCCGGCACACCGCGTCCAGCACGGAGCCGCCGTCGCCGACCGCATGGGCGAGCAGCAGCGAGACGACCGAGGTGCCGTCGTCGAGGTTGATCGCGGTGAGCCGGTGGGTCAGGCCCTCGTGCGGGTCGAGGTGGTCGCTGTGGCGCTCCTGGAGCCAGCCGGTGATCCCGCCGACCGGGAGGGTCTCGTCGTAGAGCTCGATCGACGGCTCCCGGTCGGCGTTGGTCCACAGGTCGCGGGCGCCCGGCAGCTTCGCCCGGTGCAGCCTCCGCGAGAGCCCACCCTCGGCCAGCCCGGCCGCGATGTGGCGGAGCCGGTCGGCGTCGTAGGGATCGTCGAGCCGCCAGATCCACTGGTTGGCGATCGGGCTTCCGAGACCGCGATGGCGTCGGGCGAAGAGGTCGTCGGCGAACTGCAGACGGCCGGAGTTGTCGATCGGTGCACGGGTGGCAGCGGGCATGGGGGTCCTCGAGATAGGGCGGGCGGCCGGGCGAAGGCGGGGCGATAGCGCGCGAAGGGGGAGTAAATCGAAGTTGCCCTCCTCTGTAAACCCCCAGGGGTAACAAAGGTGGTGTGGTGATCCCCACGTCCGAGAAGGTCGAATTCGGGGGCTGTGCTGTGTGCACAATGGACACCGACATGTGATGACATCTGCTGTCGTCACTGGCGGGTCGCCTTCTCGGGCTACGGCGTTCTTGAGGTTCGTTCAGCTTCCTGAGATGGCCCTTTGCCGCAACGAGCCCCCACCTCAGAGAGGAACTCCACCTCCGATGGAGTACACCGAGCTGTCCGCGTACGACGTACCCCCGGGCGAGGTGACCGCGTGGATCCCCACCGCGGCGCCGAGCGCCTGGAGCGACGACGACCGCCGGCTGTCGCACAACCACGAGCTGCACCTCGACACCGCCGAGGCGGGGGCCTGGATCGGCTCGATCATGCGGTTGCCCGGGGCGCTCGACCCCTCGGCGCTGAACCTCGCGGTGCGGGCCTGGATCGGCCGCCACGAGGCGCTGCGCGGAACCGTCGAGGAGACCCCGGCCGGCCGCCGGCGTCGTACGGTCGCCCCTGCGGACGTGTCGGTGAGTGCGACCGACCTGGGCTGGTTCGACGCCGCGGACGTCCGCTCCCGCCTCTCGGACCTCCTCGCCGATCACATCGACCCGAAAGCCTGGCCCTACGTCGTGTTCGCGACGGTGGCCGACGCCGACGGCTTCACCCTCGTCTTCGGTGCCGACCACGGAGTCATGGACGCCTACTCCCAGCTGCTCTGGTTCGAGGAGATCGCCACGCTCTACGACCGGGCTCGGGCCGGCGAGCCGTTCCCCGAGCTGGCCGCGGCCTCGGTCGGCAGCCACCTCGACCACGCCGCGGACGAGCGGGTCACCGGTGAGGCGATGTCGCTGGAGAGCGAGTCGGTGCGGGCCTGGCGCGACTGGTTGACGACGGCTGAGGGCACCCTGCGCTTCGCCGACTTCCCGGTCCCGGGCATCACCGACGTAGCCGCCTCGGCGGCGCCGCTGCCGCAGGCCAGCCTGTCGCAGTGGCTCGGCGACCACCGCCAGGCACGAGTCCTGGGCGAGCTGTGCAAGGGTTCCGGCGCCTCCTTCCAGGCCGGGATGATGGGCGCGATGGCGTACGTCCTGCGGGCCCAGCACGGCGTCGAGCGGATGCGTTTCGTCGCGCCCATGCACACGCGCCACACCGCTGAGTACGCCACCGCCGTCGGCTGGTACGTCGGCCTCGCGCCCGTCACTCTCGACATCACCGGTGCCGAGACGCTGCCCGAGGTCGCCGCCCGCGTCCAGACCGCGCTCGCGGAGTCGAAGCCGCTGGTCCGGCAGCCGTTCGCGCGGGTCGCGGAGCTGCTCGACGTCGACGACGCCCCGCACTTCGTGGTCACCTTCGTCGACACCCGCTTCACGCCCGGCGCCGAGCGTTGGAACGACTGGCATGCGCGTACGCTGCGGGCCCCCGTCCGCGCCGACGACGAGGTCTACCTGTGGCTCGTGCGCGACCGGGACGGTCTCAACGTCTCGACGCGCTACCCGGAGACGGTCGCCGCCGAGCGGGTCGTACGTGGCCTGATCAGCGGGATGAGCGCGCTAGTCGACGAGATCGCGCACCCCGAGGCCGCGGAGCTGGAGGGGACGGCATGAGTGAGCGCGGGCTGACGACGGAGGCGGCGGCATGAGGATCGGAGCGCTCGCCGAGCTGGCGCCGAGGCCCGGCAGGGTGGTCGTGCTGCGCCCGACCCCGGAGTGTCAGGCGGCGGCCGATGTCGCGCCGGTCTCGCCGGGAGCACCCTCGTTCCTGCAGGCCGACCACCTCGACGCCTATCGCGCCAAGGTCGCTGGCGGCGGCGTACACCGGGCCTGGACCGGCACCGCAGGCGAGTTCGACGCCGACTTCTCCGAGCCTGCCTACGCCGCGGCGCTGACCTCGTTCGTGCGCCGTCACGAAGGCCTGCGGACCTGGTTCGACCTCTCCGGGGAAGCGCCCGTGCGGCGGCTCGTGCCGGCCGAGGCGATCGCCTTCGAGGCCGTCGAGGTCGAGGCGCCTGCCGACTGGTCGAACGGCTGGGAGTCCCTGCTGGTCAGTCTGTGGGACGAGCAGTGCCGCCCTGACTCCTGGACACCGTTCCTCCTCGGCGCGATCGTGCACGAGGAGGGCTTCACCTACTTCTGGGGCTGCGACCACGCCTTCACCGACGGAGCCTCGCAGCTGATGGTCCCGGCCGAGCTCGGCACCGCCTATGCCGAAGCGCTGGGGGTCGACGTCGAGCCGTTGCCCGAGGCGGGCAGCTTCGTGACGTACGCAGCCGCCGAGCAGCGGCTGGCTGCCGAGTGCGACGCGGAGACACCGGCGGTGCGCGAGTGGGTCGACATCGTCTCGCGTCACGGCGGGCGGCTGCCGCGGTTCCCGGTCTCCCTGGGACTGTCCGCGGGCGAGACCGCGCCGGTCCGGATTCGTCGCTGGACCGCTCTGGAGGGTGCCGAGGTGGACGCGCTCGAGGAGCTCTGCCATGCCGCCGGCGGCAGGTTCACCAGCGGTGTCTTCGCGCTCCTCGCCCACGCCGAGCAGCGTCTGACCGGCCGCTCGGACTATCTGGGGATCACCGTGCTGGGCACCCGGTCGGCGCAGACAGCGATGTCGCACGGCTGGTTCTGCAACTTCGGCCCGGTGTCGATGGCTCTGGGGGAGACCTTCGCGGAGACCGTGCGCGCCGCGGAGGACGCCTTCGGGACCGCCCGCGAGCTGGCCCGCACCCCGGTCCACGTCGCTCTGGGAGCGATGGTCGCCGACGGGCTCCTCCCGCCGAGCGAGCTGACCAGCCCGCAGATGGTCTCCTATCTCGACGTACGCAAGTTCCCCGGCGCCGGGACCGTCCCGTTCGACACCGGGCTGCACTTCACCGGCGAGGGGCGCACCGCCAACGCGAGCCTGTGGGTCAACCGCTTCGCCGACCGCTTCGAGCTGGCCACGCAGAGTCCCGACACCGAGGCGGGCGGAAGCGCCGTGGCGACCTTCTTCGAGGCGGTCCACGCGGTGCTCGCCGATCTCGGCCTGTCGGTACGTCCCGTCGAGGCCGGGCATGCTGGTCACGACCGCTGACCTGTGGGAGCCGCGGCCGGGTACGCTGTTGCGCTGGGACGTCTCCGCGCCGGCGAGCGGCGTGCCGGCGACGCTCTCGCTCAACCAGCGCAACCACCTCGCCGGGGCCACGGCCGGGGCGCCGACCGTCTGGCTGGCGGCGGCCTTCGACGTCGACGGCCCGATCGACCCGGTTGCGCTCACGAGCACCTGGCGAGCCTTCGTGGCCCGCCACAGCAGCCTCCAGCTCGAGGTCCTCGCCGGGCCTGAGGGTCTGCAGGCCCGCCGGCACCAACCGGCGGCTCTGACCTGGTCGCTCACCTCGGTGGGCCCCACCGGAACCGGCGAGGAGACTCGCGCCGCGCTGCGCGCCGCCCTCGACGAGCGGTGCGCGCCGTTCGGCTATCCCGCCTTCCTACCGGCCGCGATCTCCCGCGGGGACCGCTCCACGATCGTCCTCGGCATGTACCACCTGCACTGCGACGCCCACTCGGTCGCCGTCGCGGTCGAGGAGCTCGCAGACCTCTACGCCGCCTTCGCCGAGGGCGCGGAGCCTGCCCTGCCGGACGTCGGATCGTTCCTCGAGGCGGTCGAGCAGGGCTACGACGGTCCCGCACGGGTCGACCCCGAAGACCCGCTGCTGCGTGGCTGGGCCGAGCACCTCGGCGGTCGTGGCCACCAGCTGCCGACCTTCCCGCTGCCGCTCGGGCTCGAGCCGGGGGAGCGGGCCGCCCAGGCCACCGTCGTGGCTCCGCTCGCCGACGCCGCCGCGATGGACCGCATCGGCGCCCGTGCCCGCAGCAGCGGCGCCTCGACGTACGCCGCCGTCCTGGCCGCCCTCGCCACCGCGGTCGCGGACCTCGGCGGCGGTGAGCGGCTGGACACGCTGGCGCCGGTCTCCACCCGCTCCGCGCCGGCGCTGAACGAGTCAGGGTTGACCCGCTCGATCGGCTGGTACACCACCACCGTCCCGCTCACCGTGCCCGCCTCGCTCACCGCCGCGGGTCTGGCCGAGGCCGGTGAGGCAGTCCGTCGCGGCGTACGCCTCGGGTCGGTGCCGCTCGACCAGGTCATCGGCTCGCTCCCCGAACCGCTGGTTCAGGCCCGCAACGACGTCTTCGTCGTCTCCTGGGTCGACTACCGCCACGTCCCGGGCGGCTCGGCGCACCTCGAGCGCGACGCGCAGCACATCTCCGCCTCGGCTCTGGCCGACGACGTACAGATCTGGTTCTCCCGCACCCACACGGGTCTAGCCGTCCGGATCCGCCATCCTGACACAGAGGTCGCGTCGGCGTCGGTCAGCGAGCTCCTGGAGCGCCTGGAGCACACCCTCGCCGATCTCGGTACATCTGCCGAGTCGGCGCATCCTGACCAAAGAGATCGCCGAGTCGGCGCGTCATGACGAGCCGACTCGACGGAGAACTCGGTCAGGATGAGCCGACTCAGCGGGCGTAGAGCTTCCGGATGACGTCCTCGATGTCGGGTTCGTGGATGGAGAGGTCGGCGACGTCGTACGCAGCGGCGACCTGCGCGACCAGCGGCGCGGCGGAGGCGCCGGCGGGGAAGGCCAACCATTGGCGGGGGCCTTCGACCTTCACGACCCGGGCGCCCTCGATGGCGATGGGGGAGGCCTCGTCGACGAGGTCGACGACGAGGGTGCGGGAGGCGTCGCCGTTCGCTCGCAGCGACGGAAGGGGCCCGTCGAAGACGGCGGTGCCGTGATCGATCACGATCACCCGGTCGCAGAGCGCCTCGATGTCCTGCAGGTCGTGCGTGGTGAGCATCAGGGTCGTCCCACGCTCGTGGTTGAGGGCTCGCAGGAACTCCCGCAGGCGCCCCTTGGAGACCACGTCGAGACCGATCGTCGGCTCGTCGAGATAGAGGATCTCGGGGTCGTGGAGCAGCGCCGCGGCGATGTCGCCGCGCATCCGCTGGCCCAGGCTCAGCTGCCGCACCGGGGTGTCCATCAGGTCGCCGAGGTCGAGCAGCGCGACGTGGTCCTCCAGGTTGCGGCGGAAGGTCTGGTCCGGGATCCGGTAGATCCGTCGCAGCAGCTCGTAGGAGTCGCGCAGCGGCAGGTCCCACCACAGCGACGTACGCTGCCCGAAGACCACCCCGATCCGTCGGGCCAGCTCGCGGCGCTGGCGAGACGGCTCCAGGCCGGCGACGAGCGCAGACCCGCCGGAGGGCCCCAGGATCCCGGTGAGCATCTTGATGGTGGTGGACTTCCCGGCGCCGTTGGGGCCGATGTAGCCGACCATCTCGCCCGCCTCGATGTCGAACGAGAGGTCGTGCACGGCGTGCTTCACCACGGACGTACGTCTGAAGGCACCCGCACGCTTGCGGATCGTGAACTCGCGGGACAGGTCCCGCACCTCGATCAGAGACACATCAGCTCCCGGTCGATCGGTAACGACGGAGCCCCTGACGCCACACGAGGGTGGTGACGACGACCAGCATCAGCGCGGCCAGGGGCGAGGCGAAGCGGAACCAGTCCGGAGAGCCGAATGGGTCGGTGCGGCCGAGCAGGAACAGGCACGGGTACCAGTTCACGAACGCCAGCGGCAGCAGGTAGGTCAGCGACCGGACGACCTCACGCGGGAAGATCGTCATCGGATACTGCATGATCGTGTTGCCACCGTAGGTGAAGGCGTTGGCGAACTCGGAGGCGTCCGTGGTCCAGAACTGGATCGTCGAGAAGATCACGAACACGCAGAAGTAGATGACCACGCCCGAGACGAGTGCCACCACGAGCACCAGTAGGCGCTGCGGGGTCCACTCCACGATCGGTGCCGCCCACGCGAACACCGCGAGACCCTGCGCGATCTGGCCGAGCCGGCGCAGCTCGAACCGGTCGGCGCACAGCTGCACCAGCACGGGGACCGGCTTGGTCATCATCGCGTCGAGATCCCCGCTGCGCACCTTCTGGCCGATCTTCTCCACGCTCCCGACCAGCATGTCGGCGACCCGGAACGCGATCGAGGTGAGCCCGTAGAGCAGCGCGATCTCGCGCAGCGTGAAGCCGCCGTAGGTGTCGACGTGGGTGAACATCAGCCAGATCGCCACGAAGTCGAGGAACGTGATGAGCACGCCGCCGACCAGCATCGTCCAGAACGAGACCGGATAGGCCATCGCTGCCCGGATCCACAGCAGCGCGATGAGCCAGTAGGAGCGAACCGCATGAGCGACGTACGCCGCAGGCGTGTCGGTATCAACCACCCTGGACCACCACCTTGCGCGTCGCCGCGCGCAGCACGAGAGCGCACGTCGCCAGGAGCACGACCGCCCACAGCACCTGCAGCCCGATCGCGGCGATCATGTCGAGCCCGGTGTGGCGGCCCAGCCAGATGTCGGCCGGGGTCTGGATGTAGGAGGCGAACGGCAGCGCGAGCGCGACCTGGCGCAGGCCGTCGGGGAAGAGGTTGAGCGGCAGGGTCAGTCCGCTGAAGAAGGTGGCCAGCACGCTCAGCAGCACCCGCGGCCCGGTGGCGTCCAGGAGCCAGAAGGCGCTGGCGGCGAAGAGGAACCGGACGGCGAAGCTGACCACCACGGCGAGGACGACGCTGACCAGGAATCCTGCCGCGCCGGCGGGGGAGGGAGTGACGAGCCCGAAGAGCAGCGCGCCGACGATCGCCGGGGCCACGCCTCGGGTCGTGAAGTGGTAGAGCCCGCGGCCGAGGTCGGCGGCGAGATACCAGCCGAGGACGCTGACGGGGCGGTAGAGGTCGACGGCGATGTCGCCGGTGCGGATCCGCTCGGCGAGGTCGTCGGTCGAGCCGCCGCTCCACAGCGCGACGGTCATCAGCAAGGCCTGCCCGATCCAGACGAAGGTGACCGCCTGGTCGGCCTCGTAGCCGCCCGCCGAGGGGTTCTGCTCCCACAGCGCCAGATAGGCGAAGCTGAGGATGATCCCGAAGACGGAGTTGGTGAAGATCCCGGCGAGCGTGGCTGCGGTGTAGGTGGAGTAGCGGCGGAAGGACCGGGTCGCGATCGCTGCGTACAGGCTGATCTGTGGATGCAGTGGCCCGGACACCTGACGTACGTTGGCACACGGGGTCCCGCGTACGCCAAGGGGTTTCCTGGAATAACGTTGATCGAGCAACTGTTTGCCGAGTAGTTCGGATTTCAACTACCGTGGACCGGGACAGTCTCGGGCCACGAAAGGGGCAGGGGAACATGGGTATGCAGTTCGGCATCTTCACCGTCGGCGACGTGACGACGGACCCGACGACCGGCAGGACCCCGACGGAGCACGAGCGGATCAAGGCGACCGTCGAGATCGCCAAGCACGCCGAGGAGGTGGGCCTGGACGTCTTCGCGACCGGTGAGCACCACAACCCGCCGTTCATCGCCTCCAACCCGACCGCCACGCTGGCCTACATCGGCGCGCAGACCGAGAACATCATCCTGAGCACCGCGACCACGCTGATCACCACCACCGACCCGGTCCTGATCGCGGAGGACTACGCCAAGATCCAACACCTCACCGACGGCCGCGTCGACCTGATGATGGGCCGCGGCAACACCGGCCCGGTCTACCCCTGGTTCGGCAAGGACATCCGCCAAGGCATCAACCTGGCGATCGAGAACTATGCCCTGCTGCGCCGGCTGTGGAGCGAGGACGTCGTCGACTGGTCCGGCCGGTTCCGTACGCCGCTGCAGGGCTACACCTCGACGCCGCGGCCTCTGGACGGCGTGGCGCCGTTCGTGTGGCACGGTTCGATCCGCTCGCCGGAGATCGCCGAGCAGGCTGCGTACTACGGCGACGGCTTCTTCCACAACCACATCTTCTGGCCGGCCTCGCACACCAAGCAGATGGTGCAGCTCTACCGCCAGCGCTTCGAGCACTACGGCCACGGCACCGCCGACCAGGCGATCGTGGGTCTGGGCGGGCAGTTCTTCATGCGGCCCAACTCCCAGGACGCGGTCGACGAGTTCCGGCCCTACTTCGACAACGCGCCCGTCTACGGTCACGGCCCCTCGCTGGAGGACTTCTCCGAGGCCACGCCGCTGACCGTCGGTTCGCCGCAGCAGGTCATCGAGCGGACGCTCTCGTTCCGGGAGTACGTCGGTGACTACCAGCGTCAGCTCTTCCTGCTCGACCACGCCGGGCTGCCGCTGAAGACGGTGCTGGAGCAGCTCGACCTCTACGGCGAGATCCTGCCGACGCTGCGCGCGGAGTTCGAGAAGCTGCGTAAGCCCGGTGTCCCGGACGCCCCGACCCACGCCTCCCTGGTGGCGAAGGCCGGCGGCGCGAAGGACTCGACCGTCTATGCCGAGGGCGACTCCGCCACCGGCTCGTCCGACCGCGACCTCTCCGACCCTGAGGTCGACAAGGTGCTCGAGGGGGAGCTGTGACCAAGATCGTAGTGGTCTCCGCGGGGCTCTCGGTCCCGTCCTCGACCAAGCTGCTCGCCGACATGCTCGGCGAGGCGACGACCCGGGCCGTGCAGGCCCGGGGCGCCGAGGTCGAGGTCGAGCACGTCGAGCTGCGAGGCCTGGCGCACGAGCTGACCGACAACCTGCTCACCGGGTTCGCCAAGCCGGCGCTCCAGGCGGCCATCGACCAGGTGCGCCGTGCCGACGGCGTCATCGCGGTGACCCCGGTCTTCTCCGCGTCGTACTCGGGCCTGTTCAAGACGTTCTTCGACGTGCTCGAGCAGGGCGTCCTCGACGCCAAGCCGGTCCTGGTCGCCGCGACGGCCGGCACCGTCCGGCACTCGCTGGTGCTCGAGCACGCGCTGCGGCCGCTCTTCGCCTACCTGCACGCAGTGGTGGTGCCGACCGGCGTGTTCGCAGCGACGGAGGACTTCGCCGGAGGCCCGGAGCTCGCGAAGCGGGTCGACCGCGGTGCCGCCGAGCTGGCTGCTCTGCTCGCCGTGTCCGACGGCGCGCCCGCTCCGGCGCCCCATCGGACGCTGGTGGAGGACGAGTTCGCCAGTCCGACCTCCTTCGAGACGCTGCTCAAGCGCGCCTCCGAGGGGCCGCAGCAGTTCTGACCCGGGGTTCTTTCGGGGGCGTCGGTGCGAACACGGGCGCGAGATCCCGGGGGTTTGCGGTGGCGTGCGACAGAATGCGTGTCGACCGCTACCCCGAACCGCGAGCGGAGCCGTTGTGCACAGCTATGAGCCGAGCGTCGTCGTTGCCGACGAGTCGCCTCTCCTTCGTGCTGGACTCACGGCCCTGCTTGCGCGCGGTGGCTACCAGGTGGTCGCCGACGCCGAGGACGCAGAGGGGCTCATCCAGGCCGCCACCGACACGCTGCCGACGCTGGTGGTGACCGACGCGCGGCTGGGCGAGGGACTGGCCGACGAGGGCATCCGCGCCGCGCTCCGGCTGCACGAGAAGGTGCCGGAGATGGGCATCGTCGTGCTCGCCGACTCGGTCGACACGGCCTACGCCGCCTCGGTCTTCGCCAGCGCCGGCACCGGCGGTCTCGGCTACCTGCGCAAGTCGCGCGTACGCACCGTCCCGCACTTCTTCGACGTCGTCGGCCGGGTGGCGTCGGGTGAGGTCGTCGTCGACCCCGAGGTCATCTCGCGGATGGTCGAGGCGTCGCCGGACGCCGATGCCGAGGCGATGGGGAGGCTGACGATGCGGCAGAGCGAGGTGTTGGGCCTGATCCACGCCGGGTTCCCCGAGCGGGCGATCATCGGCAGGCTGTTCAGCGGACGACGGCAGTTCGAGCAGTGTCTGAGCGAGATGTTCCTCGCCTTCGGGCTGTCTCTCGACGTCGAGCATCGACGTACACCGACGCCGCTGACCCATCTCTCCTGAGACGTGCTGAGTCGCGTGGGGCCCGGGTCGCCCCGGGCCCCACGCGCGTCTCAGTGCTGGTAGGTGCCCACCAGGACGGCGCGGGCCAGCGCCTTGAAGGCCAGGTTGAAGGAGACGACAGCGGGAGTGACCTCGTCGTTCACGCCCAGCGTCTCCTCGCCGACGGCGTGGACCACGAAGTAGTAGCGGTGGACCTGGTCGCCGGCAGGAGGTGCGGCGCCGCCGAACTCCTTGGTGCCGAAGTCGGAGGCGACGTGGAACGCCTTGCCCGGAAGCTCGGCGCTGCCGGCACCGGCGCCGGCGGGGATCTCGGTCACGTCGGCGGGGACGTCGACCAGCGCCCAGTGCCAGAACCCGCTGGGGGTGGGCGCGTCGGGGTCGAAACAGGTGATGACGTACGACTTCGTCCCCTCCGGCGCTCCGCTCCAGCTGAGCTGCGGGGAGGTGTTGCCACCGTCGTGGACCTGGTCCTGCTTCAGCGGCTGTCCATCCGTCACGTCCTCGCTGGTCAGCGTGAAGGAGGGGAGGGCGGGCATGAGCGAGTAGGGATCCGGCTTCACCGGGCGATCGAGTGCCATGCCCACCAACGTAGTCCGCGAATCGACCCGTTGTCAGGCCGCACCCCGGTGTTGGGCGAGGATGTACCCATGAGTTCTGAGCATGCCGTTCCCTATCCCGCCGGTCTCATCCTGGAGGGGCGGAGGGTGGTCGTCGTCGGTGGTGGCAGGGTCGCGCAGCGGCGTGTGCCGGCGCTGATCGCCGCCGGGGCGCGGGTCGAGGTCGTCTCGCCGTCGCTGACGCCCGCGCTGGAGGGTCTGCTCGGGTCGGGGGAGATCACCTGGCACCAGGCCCGCTTCTCGGCCGACGTGCTCGACGGCGCCTGGTACGTCATCGCCGCGGCCCAGCATGCCGACGTCAACGAAGCGGTCTCGGCCGCGGCCGAGGAGCGTCGGATCTTCTGCGTACGCTCCGACGACGGCACGCAGGCCACCGCCTGGACACCGGCGACCGGCCACGACGGCGACCTGACCGTCGCTGTGCTCGCCAACCGTGACCCGCGGCGCTCCGCGGGCGTTCGCGACCGGATCCTCGACGGGCTGCGCTCCGGTGAGCTGATGGCGCCGCACGAGCGCCAGCGCGTCCCCGGAGTGACCCTGGTCGGCGGCGGTCCGGGACACCCCGGCCTGATCTCCGTCGCCGGGCGCAAGGCCCTGATGGAGGCCGACATCGTCGTCGCCGACCGGCTGGCGCCGCGAGAGCTGCTCTCCGAGCTGCCCGCCGACGTCGAACTCGTCGACGTCGCCAAGCTTCCGCGTGGCCGCTCGGCGCAGCAGGAGGAGATCAACCGGATCATCGTCGAGGCGGCCAAGGCGGGGAAGGCGGTCGCGCGCTTCAAGGGCGGAGACAACTTCATCTTCGGGCGCGGCTTCGAGGAGGTGCTGGCCTGCCGTGAGGCCGGCGTCCCGGTGCACGTCATCCCCGGCCTGACCTCGCCGGTGACGGTGCCCGGCGTCGCCGGGATCCCCGTGACCCACCGCGGCGTCGCGCACGAGTTCACCGTCATCTCCGGCCACGTCCCGCCCGACGACCCCACCTCGCTGACCAACTGGCCCGCCGTCGCCGGCCTGGGCGGCACCCTCGTCCTCCTCATGGCCGTCCAGAACGCGCCCGCGATCGCCGCCGCCCTGCTCGACGGCGGCCGCTCCCGGTCGACCCCGGTCGCGGTCATCTGCGACGGCACGATGCCCACGGAGCGTACGGTCCTGGCGACCCTCGAGACTCTCGAGAAGGTACTCGTCGACGAGAACGTCCAGCCCCCCGCGATCATCGTCATCGGCGAGGTCGTCCGCGTCGCCCACCCGGACGCGTTCTAGTACTCGGGTCGGCGCGCGTCGACTCGTTGCCATGAGTAGGCGCCTACGGTCGACGCATGGATGTGGCGCGTTGTCGGAGCGGTGAACTGCCTCTCGTTGATCGCACTTGTGCGATGATCGCATGGATGCGATCATGAGAATGTATATCGAGCTCCACGACGAGGTCGTGAGTTGGCTGGATTCTCTTAGCGATGAGGAGTGGGGCCGGGTCGTGGTGATCGTGGATCGGCTGGCGGACATGGGTCCTCGTGCCCGGATGCCGCTCTCGCGGAGTTTGGGCGAGGGTCTCTTCGAGCTCCGCTTCACTCTGGGGCCGACTGCCCGGAGAATCACCTACAGATTCACCAACGACGCGCGGATCATTCTTCTGACGACCTTTCACAAGCAACGAGACAACGAGCGCTGAGGTCGCCAGGGCCCGGAAGGCCGCGGCCGAATGTGCTCGGCGTTATCCCTAGGAGAGCAACGATGGCGAACTACTCCCGCTGGTCCGAGGTTCGGGCCGAGCGTCCGGCCCCGTCCGACGAGACCCGGGCGAGCGTCGAGCAGGATCTTGCTCTCGGACAGCTGATCTACGACCTGCGTACGGGAGCGGGGCTGAGCCAGCGCGAGCTGGCATCGAGGATGGGCACGACGCAGTCGGTCATCTCCCGTCTCGAGGAAGGCGGCGGAGCTCGCAACCGGATCGACACCCTGGCCCGGGTTGCGACCGCACTCGGTCGACACCTGGTCCTTTCCTTCCCCGAGGAAGTGCCCGGGGACATGAAGGACTCGGTGCAGGTCGCCTGACCCATGGTTGAGCTGATCGAGATCTCCGACCCCGCCGATCCACGGCTCGCCGACTACCGCGACCTGCGCGACGTCGAGCTGCGCAAGTCGATGGAGTCGTCCGAGGGACTCTTCCTGGCCGAGGGGGAGAAGGTCGTACGTCGCGCGGTGGCCGGTGGCTTCGAGCCGCGGTCGTTCCTGATGGCGCCGAAGTGGCTCGACGGGCTCTCCGACGTGCTCGCCACGACCGATGCGCCGTGCTACGTGATGAGCGAGAAGGCTGCTGAGGAGGTGACTGGGTTCCATGTGCACCGAGGTGCGCTTGCATCGCTGAAGCGGCGACCGCTGCCGTCGGTCGACTCCGTGCTGGCGGGCGCCCGCTCGGTCCTGGTGCTCGAGGACATCGTCGACCACACCAACGTCGGCGCGATCTTCCGGTCGGGCGCGGCGCTCGGGTTCGACGCGCTGCTGCTGGCACCCCGCTGCGCCGACCCGCTCTACCGGCGCTCGATCAAGGTCGCGATGGGCGCGGTCTTCGCGCTGCCGTGGACCCGCCTGCCGGACTGGTACGAAGCACTCCCGACCCTCTCCGCCGCCGGCTTCACCACCGTCGCCCTCACCCTGGCCGACGACGCCGTCGACATCGAGAAGGCCGTCGAAGGCGTCGACAAGGTCGCCCTCGTCCTGGGTTCCGAGGGCCACGGCATCTCCCCGCGCTGGCAGCAGGCCTCAGACCGCCGAGCCATCATCCCGATGTCTGCCGGCATCGACTCCCTCAACGTAGCCGCCGCCACCGCCGTCGCCTGCTACGTCACCGCCCGCCGCTAACCGGCCGAGGCGTCCCGTACGTCGGCCGAGGCGTCACGTGCGTCGGCCGAGGCGTCACGTGCGTCGGGTGAAGGGCCTGGTGTGCTGGCCGAGTTGGCGAGGTGGTGCCAGCTCGGCCGACCGGAGTGTGCCTGAGATCGAGGACACGTGGCGCTGCTTGGTCGGGCCTTGCTGGGTCAGGTGTGGTTGCTGACGCGACGGAGCGCTGCGCGTGGGTCCT
>NZ_JACIXG010000030.1 GCF_014360585.1 Nocardioides sp. | reverse complement strand
CCGGTGGTCGAGCCTGTCGAGACCACGACCTCACCGGTGGTCGAGCTTGTCGAGACCACTGCCCACAGGGGAGGTCTCCCCCGCAGTCAAGCTGTCGAGACCACTGGCCAACGCAGAGAGGTCTCGACAAGCTCGACCTCCGCCGCCCCCGATAGTCGTGTCCGTCGAGACCCCCCCGGTGGTCGAGCCTGTCAAGACCACCACCCCACCGGTGGTCGAGCCTGTCGAGACCACTGCCCACAGGGGAGGTCTCCCCCGCAGTCAAGCTGTCGAGACCACTGGCCAACGCAGAGAGGTCTCGACAAGCTCGACCTCCGGACGGACGGAGACTCCGAAAACTGTCGGTGGTCCCGCCCAAGATGAGGGCATGGCTTTCACATACATGCTTCTCTGCGCAGACCGAACCCTCTACGTCGGCAGCACGACCGACCTCGAGCGCCGAATGACCGAGCATCGCGTCGGACTCGGGCCGGAGTACACCCGTCATCGACTTCCCGTGCAGCTGGTCTGGTACGAGCAGTACGACAACGTCGCCCATGCGTTCACACGGGAGAAACAGATCCAGAACTGGAGCCGCGCCAAACGCATCGCACTCATCGAAGGACGCCTAGGTGATCTACCGCGACTCGCGAACACGTCGGCGACGCCGCACGACTGACGGTCCCCCGCTGGCAGAGGTCTCGACAAGCTCGACCTCCGGTGGTCGAGCCTGTCGAGACCACCACCCCACCCGGTGGTCGAGCCTGTCGAGACCACCACCCCACCCGGTGGTCGAGCCTGTCGAGACCACCACGGGACGCCCACCGGTCTCCGTTGACCGGACGTCCCGGGGGGGGGCGGAAGCGTCAGCGACGTCCCCTGCGGCAGAGGTCTCGACGAGCTCGACCTCCGGCGGCGTTTCACGTGAAACACAGACCGCCAGAACGGCCGACGAGAGGCGGCGACCCAACGGATCCGCAGAACGTGGCCGGAAGGCGCCACCGGGGTGCGCGGTGCGCTAAAGTCCGCGGGCAGCCTTGCGAATCTGATGCAACCGCGCGCGCTGCTCGAACGTCTTAGTCGTAGAAGTCGCAATCGATGCGACCCCAGCGGCCCGCGCGACCGGGCCACCAATCATGACCCACGGAGCTGATGTGAACGTCCGTAGAACCCCGGTGGCGATCTTCCTCACCGCCATCCTCGCCTTGGGATTCTCCCTCGGCTCGATCGCTGCCACGAGCAGCGCACAGGCAACCGCGCCGACGACCTCGCTCGGGCAGCTCGGACTGCAGACGGCATACAAGGTTCTCTACCAGCAGGGCTCCACCGGTCTCGGGGTGCGCAAGATCCAGGCTCGCCTCAAGGAGAAGGGCATCTACACCGGCCGGGTCACCGGCACCTACGGAACGAAGACCACCGGCGCCGTCAAGACCTTCCAGCGCAACCAGCGCCTGGCCATCACCGGCAAGGTCAACCAGCGCACGCTCGACCGTCTCCGCTCGAAGACGAGCACGCCGACCGACGCGACGCTGTACAACCTCGACCGCCGCTGCCTCACCGGCCGCGTCCTCTGCATCGACAAGACCGACCGTCGGATGCGCTACGTACGCGGCGGCAAGATCCTCAAGGCGATGGACGCTCGCTTCGGCTGCAAGGCCAACCCGAGCCGGATGGGCGCCTTCAAGGTCTTCAAGAAGAGCCGCAACCACGTCTCCTCGATCTACCACACGCCAATGCCGTACGCGATGTTCTACTCCGGCGGCCAGGCCGTGCACTACTCGTCGGACTTCGCCGCCCGCGGCTACAACGGTTGCTCCCACGGCTGCGTGAACGTCCGCAAGAAGGCGGCCATCGCGTGGGTCTTCGACCAGATCCGTATCGGTGACCGGGTCGTCGTCTACCGCTCCTGACCAACCCCGGTGGTCGAGCTTGTCGAGACCACCGTACGACCGCGAGGTCGTGGTGTCGACAAGCTCGACCACCATCCCGTTCCACGTGAAACACAAAGAGATCGCCCCTCGTGCCACACGGCACGAGGGGCGATCTCTTTGTCAGCGTCAGTCAGGCAGGACGACCACGTAGCGCCGCGGCTCGACACCGGACGACTCAGAGGTGAGGCCGGCGGCGGCGACGGCGTCGTGCACGACCTTCCGTTCGAAGGGCGACATCGGCTTCAGCGAGACCGGGGCACCGGACTCCTGGACCTTCGCCACGGTCTCCTCGGCGAGCGCCATCAGCGTCGAGCGACGGTCGGCGCGGTAGCCACCGACGTCGAGCATCAGGCGGGACCGCTCGCCGGTCTCACGGTAGACCGCGAGCCGGGTCAGCTCCTGAAGTGCGTCCAGGACCTCCCCGTGACGACCGACCAACTGCTGCAGGTCTCCCCCGACGATCGAGACGGCGGCACGGTCGCCCTCGACGTCCATGTCGAGGTCACCATCGAGGTCGGCGATGTCGAGGAGCTCCTCGAGGTAGTCCGCCGCGATGTCACCTTCCTGCTCGAGCTGCTTGAGGCGCGTCTCTTCGCTGACCGCCTCCACAGTCTCGACCTCGGTCTCGCTCACATCCTGAGTCGTCACTTGGTTCCCCCGTCCTTCTGGGTCGTGGAGCGACCGGCGGTCGTGCCGGCCTTCTTCCGCTGGCTCCTGGTCTGGTTCTTGGGCTGGTTGCGCTGCACCGGACGCTTCTCGGTGACCGTCTCCTCGGCTTCGACGATGTCGATCTCCGCGTCGGTCATGCCCTTCTTCTTACGCTTGGCCCGGTCGCGCTCCTGCTTGGCGTCGAAGGCCGGCGTCCCCGGTGCGGGGTTGTTGCGGATCACGTAGAACTGCTGACCCATCGTCCACAGGTTGGAGGAGGTCCAGTAGAGGATCGTTCCGACCGGGAAGGCGATACCACCGACGGCGAACACGACAGGCAGCACGTACAGCAGCAGCTTCTGCTGCTGCGCGTACTGTCCGGTCATCGCGTCGGCAGGCATGTTCTTCGACATCAGCTGGCGCTGGGTGAGGAAGGTCGTGGCGATCATCGCCAGGACCAGGAACCCGGTGAGGAAGTACGTGCTGATGTGGTCGGCCGTCGTGAACTGGTCCGAGAGCAACGAGCCGAGCCAGGTCGAGCTGGCGAACTCGTGGGCGTCGGCGTCGCTCAGGAAGCCCTTGCCGTCACCGTTCGAGGCGTGCTCCAGCATGCGGAACAGCACGAAGAAGATCGGCATCTGCAGCAGCAGCGGCAGGCAGGACGCGAACGGGTTGGTGCCCGAGTCCTTGTAGAGCTTCATGGTCTCGGCGGCGAGCTTCTCGCGGTCATGACCGTACTTCTTCTGCAGCTCCTTCACCCGCGGCTGCAGCAGCTGCATGTTCCGGCTGGACTTGATCTGCTTCACGAACAGCGGGATCAGCAGGGCGCGGATGGTCACGGTCAGACCGACGATGGCCAGCGCCCACTGCCAGCCTTCGGACGGAATGACGTACGAGAACGCCTTCTGCCACACGAGCAGGATGCCCGAGATGGCGTAATACAGCGGTGTTGCGATCCATCCGAACAGATCGCCTATGGCTCCCACGGATCAGGCTCCTCGTTGTCGGGAGTCCGCACTTACACGGACAAGGTCTTCAGGGTCTCTTGGATTCTTCGGGGGTGGCACAGGATCGAAGCCCCGAGTCTTGGCCCAGGGGACGCAACGGCACAGACGGCGCACCGTCAGCCAGCTCCCGCGCCAGGGGCCGTGCGTCTTGACGGCCTCGAGCCCGTACGCCGAGCACGACGGGTAGTAGCGGCACACATCGCCGTACAGCGGACTGATGAGCGTCCGCCACACATGGAGCAGTCCGACCAGGACGTACGTCAGCAGGCGGTCGAGCTTGTCGAGACCACCCCGCACGAGGCTCATGACAGCACCCGCGCGAGACAACGCTTCAGATCGGTGCCGAGGTCGTCGTACGAAGCGCCAGCTGCAGGGGGAAGCGCACGGACCACAAGCACAGCAGAGCCCGGGAGTCCGCTCAGGGACTCCCGGGCCTGATGACGCAGTCTGCGTTTCACGCGATTCCGGACAACGGCCGGACCGACGGCCTTGCTCACCACGAAGCCCACCTGCGGCTCGCGCTCCCGATCGGCAGCGATGCCAGTGTCGGGGACGAGCAGGTGGACCACCAGGCTCTTCGAGCCCGCGCGCTTGCCTCGTCGTACCGCTTCTTTGAAGCCCGACGAATCGACCAGTCGGTGGCGACGTGGCAGCACGCGCGTAGTGGCTGAGGCCGGGGCCTCAGACGGTCAGGCTCTTGCGACCCTTGCCGCGGCGCGCAGCGAGGATCGCGCGGCCGGCACGGGTGCGCATGCGCAGGCGGAAACCGTGCGTCTTGTGACGGCGGCGGTTGTTCGGCTGGTAAGTACGCTTGCTCACGGGTGCTTCCTTAGTTGGTGTGGTGTGGTGGCCGGTCGCTCGTCCGGCACGATTGGGGTCGCCCTCGGTGGATCCAGGCGGGCCGATTCAACAAGCACCGCCCGTCCGCGCCCCGATGAGGCGTGGACATGCGGCACCCGTAGACCAGGTGACCTAGCAACGGTACGTGGACGGCGAAACCACGGTCAAACCCGCGCCCTATCACACCCCTGTGATTCACCCTCCACCTGTGGAGGACGGCTTGCCCGTCATGGCCGCCAGCCGGTAGTTTCGTCCTCTACCGAGGTTTCCCTGCACAGCGCCAGGAGCTTCGGCCGCATTCGGGGGGATGCCATGCTGGGATCTTATTTTCCCACCTGACCTGCCGATACGGTCGGATTCTCGCGGACGGCAACGTGTCTCGGTTGGTCTCCGATGCCTACATTCGGAGATGCTCCACAGCTTGTGGAAAAGTCTGTGGAGGATGTAGACCAGACCGCTGGATCAATCCAGGCTGCATCAGTACCAAGACCACCACCCGAGCCATCAGGGAAGGCAGGAACCTGTGGAGCACTCCGGCCTCGCGCCAGAACCACAGCCAGATCTCCAGTCCGCATGGACGCGGGTGGTCGCCGAGCTTCCGCCGAACCAGCGCGCCTGGCTCCGAGACAGCGAACCACTCACTCTGCACGGGTCGACCGCGATCGTCGAGGTCCCCAACGACTTCACCCGCAACCAGATCGAGGGCCGCCTGCGTGGCTCCCTGGAGAAGTCGCTGGGCGAGATCTTCCATCGCGAGATCCGCATCGCGGTCACCGTGAACCCCGACCTCGACGTCACGCCCGATCCCGACACCCAGGCGATCATGATCTCCGAGCGGGAGATCGCCGCGGCAGACGCTGCCGCCGCCGCTGCCCTTCAGCAACAGACGGCCTTCCCGGGCCAGTCGGCGTACCCCAGCCAGTCGGCCTTCCCACATCAGTCGGTCTACCCGCCCAACTCTCCGGGTCTCATCCCCGGCCCACCCCCGTCGCCCGGGCCACGCGAGGAGCCGGAGGCGCCCGCGGCGTACTCAGGCCCGCAGGCCCCCATCGCGCCGCCGCCCACTCAGCAGCCGGCCCGCCCTGCGGGGAACGACGACGTACGCCCCGGCTATGGCGACATGTCGACAAATCCCCCGCCTCCTCCTGCGGCCCCTGTCGAGGAGCCGGTCCCACCGCGGCCGCTCGTCCCTGGTCCGCCGACCCGGCCGAGCGAGCCCAACCACAACGTCCTCGAGACCCGGCTGAACCCGAAGTACACCTTCGAGACATTCGTCATCGGGTCCTCCAACCGGTTCCCGCACGCGGCCGCGGTCGCGGTCAGCGAAGCGCCGGGCAAGGCCTACAACCCGCTGCTCGTCTACGGGGAGTCAGGTCTCGGCAAGACCCACCTGCTGCATGCGATCGGCCACTACGTCCGGAGCCTCTACTCCGGGGCGAAGGTGCGCTACGTCAGCTCGGAGGAGTTCACCAACGAGTTCATCAACGCGATCCGCGACGACCGGCAGGACCGGTTCAAGCGGCGCTACCGCGATGTGGACGTCCTGCTGATCGACGACATCCAGTTCTTGGAGGGGAAGACCCAGACGCAGGAGGAGTTCTTCCACACCTTCAACACGCTCCACAACGCCAACAAGCAGATCGTGCTGACCTCCGACCGGCCGCCCAAGCGGCTCGAGGCGCTGGAGGACCGGCTGCGCAACCGGTTCGAGTGGGGTCTGATCACCGACGTCCAGCCGCCCGACATCGAGACCCGCATCGCGATCCTTCGCAAGAAGGCGGCGATGGAGCGGCTCACCGCGCCGCCGGACGTCCTCGAGTTCATCGCGAGCAAGATCCAGACCAACATTCGCGAGCTCGAGGGTGCGCTGATCCGGGTGACCGCGTTCGCCAACCTCAACCGGCAGGACGTCGATCTGACGCTGGCTGAGATCGTGCTCAAGGATCTCATCCCCGACGGTGGCGAGCCGGAGATCACCGCCGGCCTGATCATCGCCCAGACCGCGGCCTACTTCGGGCTGTCGATCGACGAGCTCACCGGGCCGTCGCGCGGGCGTCACCTCGTCATGGCCCGCCAGATCGCCATGTATCTGTGCCGTGAGCTCACCGAGGACTCCCTGCCCAAGATCGGCAAGCACTTCGGCGGCCGCGACCACACGACGGTGATGTACGCGGAGCGGAAGATCAACCAGCTCCTCGCCGAGCGCCGCGCCGTCTTCAACCAGGTCTCCGAGCTCACCAACCGCGTCAAGATGCAGGCGCGCCAGGCCTAGACCTGACGTACGCAGGCCGCGACCACCACCGGTGGTCGAGCTTGTCGAGACCACCCGACCGTGACTCACGGGGTGGTCTCGACAGGCTCGACCACCGGTTTCTCACGTGGTCTCAAAGGGGCTCGACCCCGGTTTCTCACGTGGTCTCAACGGGCTCGACCCCGGCTTCTCACGTGCTCCGCAGCTCCTCGACAGGCTCGAACCACAGGCGCTTCGCGGCGTCTCCAGAGGCTCGTCCACAGGTGCCTCGTCCGCGTTTTGGGATTTCCAAAACCCACTGGCCGAGATTTCCTGAGGTTCTCCCAAGGTTGTCCACAGCCCACAGGTTGGGCGAAACCTGTGGAGAACCGGCCGTTCAAATGGGATGGAAAAGGGGATGGCCTGTGCACAAAACACTCAGAAGTGCCGACAACTCTCCACAGCCCACAGTGACGTGCGTCATTTCAGCAGGGCGTCCACACCCCCTGTGGAATCATATTTGCGGCCGCCACCTGCGAAGACGTCCTTCATCCACATTTCCCACAGATGCTCTTACGACGTACGAAACTATTTAATCCACGGATCCTCGGTGAAATTCCTCGAGCGCCCTTCCCTGGGGACAACCCGCTCAGCGATCCGGAGTCCACAGGCACGCCTGTGCAGAGCCGAGACGGCTGAGCGCTTACCGGTTGTCGGCGGTCCGTGGCAGGATGCGTACTCCAGGTCATGTCAACGCGGGGGCGTTCCGGAACCGGTGGCGTCTTCCCCCAAGGTTCAAGCACAACCGGGACCGCATGTCCTCAACAGCCCCGATGTCGAGTTAGAAGAAGGACAGGTCATCGTGAAGTTCCGCGTCGACCGCGACGTGTTCGCGGATGCTGTCGCCTGGGCTGCCCGCAGCCTTCCGGTCCGCCCCAGCACCCCGGTGCTCTCCGGCCTCCTGATCGAGGCGGGTCACGAGGGCCTGATGCTCTCGACCTTCGACTACGAGACCTCAGCGCGAGCGACGCTCTCGGCCGAGGTCGCCGACGAGGGCAAGGCACTGGTGTCGGGCAAGTTGCTCGCCGACATCTGCCGCAGCCTCCCGGCCAAGCCGGTCGAGATGGTCACCGACGGATCCCGCGTCTCGCTCACCTGCGGGAGCGCGCGGTTCAGCCTGCAGACGATGCCGGTCGAGGACTACCCGACCCTGCCGGAGATGCCGACCGCTGCCGGCACGGTGAAGTCGGAGCTGTTCGCCCACGCCGTCGCCCAGGCCGTGACCGCCGCCGGCCGCGACGACATGCTCCCGGTCCTGACCGGCGTGCGACTCGAGATCGAGGGCTCCACGATCTCGCTGCTCGCCACCGACCGCTTCCGGCTCTCCCACCGTGAGCTCGAGTGGAACCCGGCGACCCCCGACGAGAGCATGGCCGCGCTGGTGCCGGCCAAGGTCCTCGGTGACACCGCCAAGTCGCTGACCAGCGGCAGCGAGGTCACCCTCGCGCTGTCCACCACCGGCACCGGCGAGGGCATCATCGGCTTCGAGGGCGCGGCCGCGGGTGGCGTACGACGCACCACGACGCGCCTGCTCGACGGCGAGTTCCCGAAGGTGCGCAGCCTGTTCCCGGCCGAGCACCTCACCACCGCGCTCGTCGACAAGGCCTCCTTGATCGAGTCGGTCAAGCGCGTCGCGCTGGTCGCCGAGCGCAACACCGCGGTCCAGATGGTCTTCGAGGACGGCGTCCTCACCCTCGACGCGGGTTCCGGCGACGAGGCCCAGGCGTCCGAGTCCATCGAGGCGACCATGGAGGGTGAGGGGCTGACCACCGGGTTCAACCCACAGTTCCTCCTCGACGGGCTGCAGGCCATCGACCAGCAGGTCGTCGAGCTCGCCTTCACGCAGGCTCCGAAGCCGGTGGTGATCAGCGGCAAGCCGGCCGAGGGCGGCGAGGAGCCGGGGTTCCGCTACCTGCTGATGCCGCGGCGCCTGCTCTCCTGACCGTCTCTCGCTCACACCTCGCTCGTAGGGTGGTCTCGACAAGCTCGACCACCGGATCTGAGCTCGACCACCGAATCTGAAGGAAATCTCGTATGCACATCGGACTCGTCGGCCTCGGCAAGATGGGTGGCAACATGCGCACCCGGCTGCGGGAGGCTGGCCACACCGTCGTCGGATACGACCGCAACCCGGACCTCGCCGACGTGGCGAGTCTGGCGGAGATGGTCGAGGCGCTGCCCAGCCCCAAGGTGGTCTGGGTGATGGTGCCTGCAGGCGAGCCGACCCGCTCCACGATCGCCGAGCTCAAGGAGCTCCTCGGTGAGGGCGACCTGGTCGTCGACGGCGGCAACTCGAAGTACACCGACGACGCCAAGAACGCCGAGAGCCTCGCTGAGCAGGGCATCGGTTTCGTCGACTGCGGAGTCTCCGGAGGTGTCTGGGGTCTTCAGAACGGCTACGCCCTGATGTACGGCGGCTCCGACGAGAACGCCGCCAAGGTGATGCCCGCCTTCGAGGCGCTCAAGCCGTCCGGCACCGAGGACGGTCTGGTCCACTGCGGCTCGACCCCCGGCGCCGGCCACTTCTCCAAGATGGTCCACAACGGCATCGAGTACGCGATGATGCAGGCCTACGCCGAGGGCTGGGAGCTTCTCGACAAGGTCGACATCGTCGACAACGTCCCGGAGATCTTCGCGTCGTGGCGGACCGGGACGGTCGTACGTTCCTGGCTTCTCGATCTTCTCGTCGAGCAGCTGCGCGCCGACGAGCACCTCGACAAGATCAGGGGTTACGCCGAAGACTCGGGCGAGGGCCGGTGGACCGTCGAGGCCGCGATCGAGAACGCCGTCCCGATGCCCGCGATCTCGGCCTCGCTCTTCGCGCGGTTCGTCTCGCGGCAGAAGGACGACCACGCCATGAAGGCGGTCGCCGCGATGCGTAACGGGTTCGGTGGGCACGCGGTGATCTCGGAGTCCGAGGCCTGAGTCCTCGGTTGTGAGGGTGGTCTCGACAAGCTCGACCACCGGCTCGACCACCTAGATGGGGTCTACTACTCCGGCGAGGGTGAGGATCAGGCGCGCGGCACCGTAGGTGAGGAAGAGCGCGAAGGTCCCGAGCACGATCGGTTTGCGGACGAGATTGTCCAGGTCAGCGGGGCGTTTCCCGGCAGACCGGGCGCGCACGGAGGTGACGACCAAGGCGATGACCGCCAGGATGAGGACCGGGCCGAACCAGTTGCTGGCCAGCGCCAGGCCGATGTCGCCGTGCATCAGGTAGACCCACGACCGGGTGAGGCCACAGCCCGGGCAGGGCAGGCCGGTGAGCGCACGGAACGGGCAGAGCACCGGGCCGTCCTCGATGCCGCCGGCGGGCAGGAGCGTCGCGATCACGACTCCGCCGACGCCGATGGCGGCGGTGATCTCCGTGGAGCTCACCGCCGCAACGCGCTGACGCAGGTCAGGCGAGGGGTTTGCCGTCGACATCCGGGAACTTTCTCACGATGATCAGGATGATGTCGATGACCGCCCAGATCCCGAAGCCACCACAGGTGACCAGCTTGAGGATGCCGAGCCCGATCTGCCCGACGTAGAACCGGTCGATTCCGAACCCACCCAGGAAGATCGAGAGCAGCAGCGCGACGAGCCACTCCCGGCTCGAGAAGACACCCGGCACCTGTTTCACGGGAAACCACTGCTGGTCGGTGCCGAGGCTGGCCGGGGTGTCGGACTTGATCTGGCCCGCGGCCGCCATGTGGGCGAGTTGCTCGACCGGGTACGGCCCGTGGACCTGGCCCATCACCGACAGATAGAAAGGCCCTGCCGGTGCGCCGTAGGCGGGTTGCCCTGGAGGTGGGCCGTAAGGGTTGGGAGACTGGGTCATGCAGGCACCTTAACGAGAGAGGAAATCCGATGTACGTCTCACACCTCTCTCTCCACGACTTCCGCTCCTATCAGAGCGTCGAGGTCCCGCTCGAGGCAGGTGTGACGGCCTTCGTCGGGCGAAACGGCCAGGGCAAGACGAATCTGGTCGAGGCCATCGACTATCTCTCCCGGCTGCAGTCCCACCGGGTCGCCACCGATGCGCCCCTGGTCCGGGCCGGTGCCGACCAAGCCGTCGTGCGCGCCGCGGTGGTGCGTGACGGTCGCACCGCGACGCTCGAGGTCGAGATCAACGCGGGCCGTGCCAACAAGGTCCGGATCAACAGAAGCCCGCTCCCCCGCACCCGTGACCTGGTCGGGCTGGTCCGCACCGTCGTCTTCTCCCCCGAGGACCTGACCCTCGTCAAGGGGGACCCCTCCGACCGGCGACGCTTCCTCGACGACCTGATGATCCTGCGCTCCCCCCGCCTGGCCGGGGTGCGCAGCGACTACGACCGCGTCCTCAAGCAACGAAACTCGCTCCTCAAGACCGCCGGCCTCGCACGCGGTTCCGCGCGAGAGGGTGCGCTGGCCACCTTGGCCGTCTGGGACGAACACCTGGCCAGCATCGGCGCCGAGATCCTCGCTCAGCGACTCTCCCTCGTCGAGGCGTTGAGACCGTACGTCGGCAAGGCCTACGAGACGGTCGCCCGTGGCGCAAGCCGGGACGATGCCGAGATCACCTACAAGTCGGTGGTCGAGGTGGTCGAGCCTGTCGAGACCACCACCCCGAGCGTGGAGTCCCTTCGCGAGCTGATCCTGTCTGAGCTGGCGAGACGCCAGAAGGACGAGCTCGACCGTGGCATCAGCCTGGTCGGCCCCCACCGCGACGATCTGCTGCTGCACCTAGGACACGGCGCCGGCGCCGAGCCACTCCCGGTCAAGGGCTATGCCAGTCACGGCGAGTCCTGGTCCTTCGCGCTGGCGCTCCGGCTGGCTGCGTACGACCTGCTGCGGGCCGATGGCGACGACCCGATCCTGATCCTCGACGACGTCTTCGCGGAGCTCGACAGCCAAAGGCGTGTCCAGCTGGCCGAGCTGGTGGCCGATGCCGAGCAGGTCCTCGTCACCGCCGCGGTCCCCGAGGACGTACCCGCCGCGCTCGCCGGGGCTCGCTACCACGTCACGGCCGGCGAGGTGACCCGCGATGAGTGACGAGCCAGTGGACGAGCCGGTGGTCGAGCTTGTCGAGACCACGCCAGAGGAAGAGGAACAGCCCGAGAAGCGCGCCGACGGCCTAGACCTCGCCCGCTCGCTGACCCGGGCCACAGCCAAGATGCCCGCCCCGAAGGCAGGGATGCGGAAGAAGCGGCGTACGCGGCTGGACAACGCCACCCGACGCGGCACGGTCTCCGGCGCCCGCCCCGACGACCGCGACCCCCAGCTCATCGACTCGGTGGTCAGCCGGATGGTCAACGACCACGGCTGGGACACCTCGCTGCGGGTGCACGGCGTGATGGCCCGTTGGTCGGACATCGTCGGCGAGGAGATCGCCGACCACACCACCCCTGAGTCGTACGCCGACGGCAAGCTGTCCGTGCGCACCGACTCGACCGCGTGGGCCACCCAGCTCAAGCTGCTCGCGCCGACCCTGGTGAAGCGGCTCAACGAGGAGCTTGGCCACGGCACGGTCCTCCTCATCGAGGTGCTCGGTCCTCATCTGCCCTCGTGGAAGAAGGGGCCCCGCGGTCTACGCGACGGTCGGGGGCCGCGCGACACCTACGGCTGAGGCCGAAGCTCGGCCACTCGTGAACAGGTGTTCGAGACTCGGCGCGTGAGCCCCGATCTGCCGCTCTAGGCGCCCTGAGGACGTATAGGGACTCACCGAGCCCCCTGCTGAGGGCGCAGAGACGCCGTCAGGAGACGCACAGACGCTCATTTCGATCACAGTTCCCCCTCAGGATGGGCTGCCTGCGTGGAATCCGGGGTTCTACGGGGTATTATGAGGATTGGGTCGACCGTCCTAGGTGCCACTACCCGGCGCAGGTCGGCCCGCTGTATGCCCGACCGACACCACGTCCGATTCCGGACCGAAATGACAGGTGGATCGCACCGGTGACCGCTGCCGACCAGACGAATCCCATGCCGGACGACAAGACCGTAGACGGATTCGCATACGACGCGTCTGCCATCCAGGTTCTCGAAGGGCTCGAAGCGGTCCGCAAACGACCGGGTATGTACATCGGCTCGACCGGGGCCCGCGGACTGCACCACCTGATCTGGGAGATCGTGGACAACGCGGTCGACGAGGCCCTCGCCGGCTACTGCGACACCATCAAGGTGACGCTGCGCGAGGACGGCTGGGTGAGCGTCTCCGACAACGGCCGAGGCATCCCGACCGACACCGCGTCCGGCCAGGACATCCCCGCCGCGACCCTGGCGCTGACCGTGCTGCACGCCGGTGGCAAGTTCGGCGGAGGCGGCTACAAGGTCTCCGGTGGTCTGCACGGCGTGGGCTCCTCCGTGGTGAACGCGCTCTCGACCAGTCTCCACATGGAGATCAAGAACCGGGGCCGGCTGTGGGAGCAGCAGTTCACCAGCGGCGTACCCGACTACGACCTTCGTGAGGTGCGCGAGCTCGAAGAGGGCGAGCGCACCGGCACGACGATCTCGTGGAACGCCTCGAGCGACATCTTCGAGTCGACCGAGTACAACCTCGAGACGATCTCCAGCCACTTCCGCGAGACCGCGTTCCTGAACAAGGGGCTGCGGATCGAGCTGCGCGACGAGCGGCCGCAGGCGTCCGCGATCGCCGAGGCGGTCGAGGACGGCACCGTCGAGCAGGACACCGACGGCGCCGACGAGCTGCACAGCTCCGGCAACGGCGAGCGGGTCCTGGAGCAGTCCTTCTACTACGAGCGCGGTCTCGCCGACTACGTCGACCACCTGAACAAGCGCAAGACGCCGGTTTCGAGCATCATCGCCTTCGAGACCGAGACCGACGACAAGGCGCCCAACCCGATGAGCGTCGAGATCGCGATGCAGTGGCAGGCGTCCTCGTACAACGAGTCGGTCCACACCTTCGCCAACACGGTCAACACCCCCGGCGGCGGCACCCACGAAGAGGGCTTCCGTGCCGCGCTCACCACCCTGATCAACCGCTGGGGCGAGGAGTGGGGCCTGATCAAGAAGAAGGAGGACCGGCTCACCGGTGACGACATCCGTGAGGGTCTCACCGCGATCATCTCGGTGAAGATCAGCGAGCCGCAGTTCGAGGGCCAGACCAAGGACAAGCTCGGCAACACCGAGGTCAAGGGCTTCGTGCAGGGCGCGGTCAACGACCGCCTCGGCGCCTGGCTGGAGGAGAACCCGGCCGAGGGCAAGGAGATCATCCGCAAGTCGATGGCTGCCGCCTCGGCCCGGATCGCCGCCCGCAAGGCCCGCGACCTCGCCCGTAACCGCAAGGGCATCGGCGGCGGTGGCGGTCTGCCCGGCAAGCTCGCCGACTGCCAGTCGACCAACCCTGAAGAGTGCGAGATCTTCGTCGTCGAGGGTGACTCCGCGGGCGGCTCGGCCAAGTCCGGCCGGGACCCGCGCATCCAGGCGATCCTCCCGATCCGAGGCAAGATCCTCAACGTCGAGAAGGCGCGGATCGACAAGGTGCTCGCCAACCAGGAGGTCCAGTCGATCATCTCGGCGCTGGGCACCGGCGTCCACGACGACTTCGACATCAACCGGCTGCGCTACCACAAGATCGTGATGATGGCCGACGCCGACGTCGACGGTCACCACATCAACACCCTGCTGCTGACGCTGCTGTTCCGGTTCATGAAGCCGCTGATCGAGCAGGGCTACGTCTACCTCGCCCAGCCGCCGCTCTACCGGCTGCGCTGGAACAAGCCGGCCGAGCACGAGTTCGTCTACTCCGACTCCGAGCGCGACGCGCTCATGCGCGACGGTCTCGAGCAGGGCAAGAAGCTGCCCAAGGAGAACGCGGTCCAGCGCTACAAGGGTCTGGGCGAGATGAACGCCGACGAGCTGTGGGAGACCACGATGGACCCGTCGCAGCGACTGCTGCTCCAGGTCACCCTCGAGGACGCCGCTCACGCCGACGAGATCTTCTCCATCCTCATGGGTGAGGACGTCGCCGAGCGACGCTCCTTCATCCAGCGCAACGCCAAGGACGTCCGATTCCTCGATATCTGAGTCTCGCCGAGGCCCTAGATACCGATAGACGCATGCAGAAAGTGAAATCGTGACCGACACTCCTCCGGAAGGCCCCGGGCAGACCGCTGCCGGCGGCCGGATCGAGACCATCGAGCTGCAGTCCTCGATGCAGGCCAGCTACATCGACTACGCCATGGCCGTCATCGTCGGCCGGGCGCTGCCTGACGTACGCGACGGCCTGAAGCCCGTCCACCGCCGGGTGCTCTATGCGATGTACGACGGGGGCTACCGCCCCGACCGCGGGTTCTCCAAGTGCGCCCGTGTCGTCGGTGAGGTGATGGGTAACTACCACCCCCACGGCGACTCGGCGATCTACGACACCCTGGTCCGGCTCGCGCAGCCGTGGGTGCTGCGCAACCCGCTGATCCACGGCCAGGGCAACTTCGGCTCGCCCGGCAACGACCCTGCCGCGGCCATGCGTTACACCGAGTGCCGGATGGCGCCGCTGGCGCTGGAGATGGTCCGCGACATCACCGAGGACACCGTCGACTTCGGTCCCAACTATGACGGCCGCTCCCAGGAGCCGGCCATCCTGCCGGCGCGGTTCCCCAACCTGCTGGTCAACGGCTCGGCCGGCATCGCAGTCGGCATGGCGACCAACATCCCGCCGCACAACCTGCGTGAGGTCGCCTCCGGTGCCAAGTGGGCGCTCGAGCACCCCGACGCCACTCGTGAGGAGCTCCTGGACGCGCTTCTCGAGCGGATCAAGGGCCCCGACTTCCCCAACGGCGCGCTGATCGTCGGCAACGAGGGCATCCAGCAGGCCTACCGCACCGGTCGTGGCTCGATCACCCAGCGTGCGGTGATCGAGGTCGACGAGGACAAGTCGGGTCGTACGAACCTGATCGTCACCGAGCTCCCCTACATGGTGAACCCGGACAACCTCGCCCAGAAGATCGCCGACCTGGCCGACACCGGCAGGGTGCAGGGCATCGCGGACGTCAAGGACAACACCTCCTCCCGCACCGGGCAGCAGCTCGTCGTCGTGCTCAAGCGCGATGCGGTCGCCCGCGTCGTACTCAACAACCTGCTCAAGCACACCGAGCTGCAGACCAACTTCTCCGCCAACATGCTGGCGCTGGTCGACGGGGTGCCGCGCACCCTGACCCTCGACCAGTTCATCTCCCACTGGGTCGAGCACCAGATCGACGTCATCCGGAGGCGTACGGCATTCCGGCTGCGCAAGGCGGAGGAAGACGCCCACATCTGGCGCGGTCTGGTCAAGGCGCTCGACCAGCTCGACGCGGTCATCGCGCTGATCCGTTCCTCCCCCGAGGTCGACGACGCCCGCCAGGGCCTGATCCGGCTGCTCGAGATCGACGAGATCCAGGCCAACGCGATCCTCGACATGCAGCTGCGTCGTCTCGCGGCGCTGGAGCGGCAGAAGATCGTCGACCGTCTCGCCGACCTCGAGGTCATCATCGCCGACCTCGAGGACATCCTCGCCAACGTCGCCCGCCAGCGCCGGATCGTCGGAGAGGAGCTCGAGGAGATCGTCGCGAAGTACGGCGACGACCGCCGCACGCAGATCATCGCGGCCGACGGCGACCTCTCCATGGAGGACCTCATCCCCGACGAGGAACTGGTCGTCTCGATCACTCGCGGTGGCTACGCCAAGCGCACCCTCGCGGGTGAGTACCGCACTCAGAAGCGCGGCGGGAAGGGTGTACGCGGTGCCACCCTGCGCGGCGACGACGTGGTCGAGCACTTCATCGCGACCACCAACCACCATTGGCTGCTCTTCTTCACCACCGCCGGCCGGGTCTACCGGATCAAGGCCTACAACCTGCCCGAGGCGGCGCGTGACGCCAAGGGTGGTCACGTCGCCGGGCTGCTCTCGTTCCAGCCGGACGAGTCGATCGCTCAGGTGCTCGCGATCCGCGACTACGACCAGGCGCCTTACCTCGTGCTGGCGACCCGGTCCGGTCTGATCAAGAAGACCCGCCTCGCGGACTACAACTCGCCTCGTCAGGCGGGCGTCATCGCGATCAACTTCCGCGAGGACGACGACGAGCTGATCGGCGCCGAGCTGGTCAACTCCGAGGACGACATCCTGCTGGTCTCCCGCAAGGGTCAGGCGATCCGCTTCCGCGCCGACGACGGTCAGCTGCGCCCGATGGGTCGAGCGACGTCGGGTGTCACCGGCATGAAGTTCCGTGAGGGCGACTCGCTGCTGTCGATGTCGGTCATCCGGGCCGAGCACGTCGCCGCCGAGATCGCGGCCGGGCTCTCCGAGGCCAACGAGGACACCGCCGACGTCGCCGCTCCCGTCTCGGGCGCCGAGTCGCCGGACGAGGTCAAGGAGCAGTTCGTCTTCACCATGACCGACGGCGGTTTCGCCAAGCGTACGAAGATCTCCGACTACCGGCTGCAGTCCCGCGGCGGTCTGGGCATCAAGACGATGGCCCTGGCCAACGCCGACCGCGGCGGCCTGGTCGGTGCGTTCATCGTGGTCGACGGCGACGAGATCCTCTCGATCACCGCGACCGGTCAGGTCGTACGCAGCCCGATCAACGCCGACTTCCGGGCCACCGGTCGCTCCACCCAGGGCGTCAAGTTCGTCTCGCCCAAGAAGAGCGACTCGGTCGCTGTCGTGGCCCGTTCCATCGAGGCCCGTGAGGTCGATGATGAAGCTGTCGCCGGGACAGAGGTTGCAGATGATGTCACAATCGGTGAAGACGGCGAGCACGGAGCGTCGTCCGAGTCGACCACGGAAGATGAATCCTGATGACGGACCGCACCGCCGACGACACGACCGGGGGAGTCGCGATGACCGAGCGGAACGAGACCGCACAGCCGGTGACCCAGCGCCTCACGGGCACGGTCGCCAACGCGGCCAGTGAGTTCAAGCGCACGACCTCTGCAGCCGCCTCCGCGGTGGCCTCGACCGCCCGCACCTCCGGCCCTGCCGGCGCGGAGCGGGCCGCGGCCGGCGGGCCGGGGCGCCGGGCCCGGCTGAGCCTGAGCAGGATCGACCCGTGGTCGGTCATGAAGATGGCCTTCCTGCTCTCGATCGCGCTCAGCGTCGTGGTGATCGTCGCCGTCTTCGTCATCTGGTCGGTGCTCGGTGCCGCCGGTGTGTGGGACGCGATCAACCAAGCGGTCAAGGACGTCGTCGGTGACTCCAGCGCCGGCTGGAACGTGCAGGACTACCTCGGCCTCTCCCGCATCATGGGCTTCACCATGGTCGTCTCGGTGGTCAACATCGTCCTGATGACGGCGGTAGCCACTCTGTCCGCGTTCCTCTACAACATGGCCGCCGCGCTCCTGGGCGGCGTCGAGGTCGAGCTCACGGAGAACTGAACCCGACGAGAGTCTGCAACCTGGGGAGGGTTGTCCGAGCGTGGTTCGGATAACCCTCCCCAGGTTCATACGTTTAGTTGGCAGGTCTCCCCGCAGCGCCGCACCTTTCCGTTCCAGCCGTTCCTGGCGAGGACCCGTCCTACGCGGGCTGCGGTCTGGCATGGGGTGTCGAACACCTGGTGAAACCGCAGTCTCGCGGTAACTGCTCCCAGCTCCGCCAGGTCGTCCAACGAACGGTCCGCATCTCGGGCCTGATCGCGCCAGGAGTCGTGGCCGAGCGCGCCATCGAGTTCGACCACCAATGCGTACCCTTCGTACTCGACGTCGCGGAACTGGTTGCCGGATGCGCCGAGCCGCGGCGACTGGCGCCGTCCCGCCGGCAGGCCGTGAGCCCGCTCGACCTTCGTGAGGTAGCCGTGCTCGAGCACCGAGTGCGTGCCGGTGGCGAGGTCATCCACCAACCGTTGGATGAGCTTGCGGCGGCGTAAGGAGTGCGCGCGGTTCAGGGCCTTCTGGAGTGTGGCCGCAGTGACGAAGGACCGGCTCGCCACCTCAGCGACCCGTGCGATCGCCTCGATCTCGGACCTGGCCTCGTGTGCCATGGCCAGTGCGTTGTCCTCGACCTTGAGACGCGGCGGCGTGCCTCCGTAGGCCTTTCGTTCGAGGTCGCGCATCCGGTGTACGACGATGCCGGGCTGGGGTAGCACCTTGCGCGAATGATCGATGGCGACATGGATGGGTCGACCGTCGTCGCGCCCGCGTGGAGCTTCGAGGCTGTCGCGGCACAGCAGGGCCGGAGCGGCGTAGAGCACCGCTGCCCATGCCCGTTGCTCCCAGGTGAGTGGCCCGGTGTGGTCGACATAGACGCGCGGGTGCACTCGGCGCAGCTCGTTGCGGCGTACGGCTCTCTCGATGTCGATCCTCCTGAGGCCGCCTGCAGTGAGCTGCGCATAGGTCGCGACCCCGTCCTGCATCCGCCGTTGAGCATCGAGCATCCGCGCCGCGTCCTCACGCGCGAAGATCGCCTGAAGGTCCCCCGAGTCGGACATGCCGCAAACTCTAACCCTGGGGAGGTCTGTCCGAACCGGGTTCGGACAGACCTCCCCAAGGTCGACGGCGGCCCATCGTTTTGGTTCCCTGGGCAGCGGCCGGGTAATGTTCCTCTCGCCTGCTGGTAGGGGCTTCCACCCTCCAGTTGGCGCCTGCGCTTATAGCTCAGACGGTTAGAGCACCACACTGATAATGTGGGGGTCGGAGGTTCAAGTCCTCCTAAGCGCACAGCACTCGCCCTGAACTCCGGTTCGGGGCGTTTCTGCTTTTCGGGCCTGGTGCTCCGCCTCCCTCCATCGTCGCTGCTGGCGTCCAGAGCGGCTCCAGACCTTGCGTTGGCGGCTCCGAGGCCCCGACCTCCCGGCGACCGGGCTCTACGCGCACCCCCCCGTCCCGCCGGCACCGGACCACAACGAGAAGAGCGCCTCAGCCCATAGACCAAGACGCTCTCAACACACCGGCGCAGCTGCTACTCGTCGCGACTCCGCTTCATCCGCCTAAGGGCACGCCGCACCGACCACGACTCCCGCTGCAGCAGCCGATTCTCCGCCCGACGGGACTGGAGCTTCTCCCAGGCGGCCAACAAGAGAACCGCACCGAGGAGCCAGGTACCGAAGGAATACACCACACCCAGATGTCCGGCCGGTCGCGGGCCTCTCAATTTTCTCGAACATGCGTTCGATACGATGAGGTGTGTCGGCCAACCCTCCCAAGAACGACGCCTGGCCGGAGCCCAGGCACTGGCTGCACGTATGGGTGCATCGCCAACGTCGGAACCATCCGCCACCCATGCCCGGCCTCGTGCTCAAGTGGGAGCTGCACAAGGGCAGGTGGCGCGCGTGGGTGATCTGGGTCGACACCACGTACGCCGCTCCGGAGATCCGGCACGCTTGGCTCCCCCTCAACGAGATCCGGCCGGCGAAGAGCAACATCAACGTGTGGAACGACCGGCGGCGATGACGACAGGCAACGACCCGGGCGACGGCTTAGATCTGGCCGGATGCGTCGTGGTCGTGGGTCGGGACGACCCGCATCAGGTGACGGGCCAGGTGCAGGCGGTGCAGGGTGGCGAAGGCGGCGTCTCGGTCCTCGTCCACGAGGTCGCCAGGGAAGGCCGGCTTCTGTCTGATCAGGTCGACCTGGTCGTAGTGCCAGGCGGCGTCGCCGGCGATGAGGACCCAACCCGAGGGCGTGCGGGCGAGGACACCGATGCTGCCCGGCGTATGGCCGGCGAGCTCGACGAGCAGGACGGAGCTGTCGCCGAACAGATCGTGGGAGGCGGTGAAGGTCGCGACGGGCGGACCATCGAGGTCGTACGTCTCCACCGCCCGGCCGTCGGTCAGGGCCGGGCGCACTCCCCCGACGGGAGGCCGTCCGGGGCCGAGGATCCAGTCGCGCTCGATGGTGCGCAGGTGCACCGGCAGGCCGGGCAGATCCAGGAGGCCGCAGACGTGGTCCCAGTGTGCGTGGGTGGGAAGGGCGAAGTCTGGCTGGATCTGTGCCGATCGGAGCGAGTCCACGGTGGGAACGGTGTCCGCCGGAGGTGCCACGAGCCGACGAAGCAGGCTCGGGAGCTCGGTCAGGGCCCGGCCGGGTGCGTCGCGGCAGTAGGAAGGGTCGACGACGAACGTCGCCTCGGGGTGGATGACGATGAAGCAGGTCATCGCGTTTCGTACGCGCCGGAGCAGGCCCGCCCCTTCGATGAGGCCGCCGGCCGGGAGGCTGCGCGGCACCTGAGGCATCGTGCGTACCGTCACCGTGCGGTCGCCCCGGGGTAGGCCGGCGTCGGTGATCGAGGCGAGAAGGCGTTCGTCCGGCCGCCGTGGACGCAGCAGGCCGCGCGCGAATCCGCCCACGGCACCGATCAGCTCTCGGGATGTCGGCGTGGCCGGAGATGCAGTGGGATCGCTCGTCACACCAGGAACGTACCGATCATCGGGCGGTACGCCATCCGCCCACGGTAGGAGTCGCATGCGAACATCACGGACATGACGAAGATCGACCTTCCGTTCGACCTCGACTCCGTCCCAGGCCGTACGCGCCGATGGGTCCGGGGCGGGATGAAGCGCACCGACAGGTGGGTGGAGCGGCTGGGCGGCCGCGTCGGCCCGCTCATCCCCAAGACGCTGGCCACCGGTGGCGTCGGCGACTGGACCCCGCAGGGGCTCGGCCATGACCCGGAGACCGACCTGCTGGCCCAGAGCTACTACTCCCACGACCACGGGTCGGCGCTGGTGCTGGTCGACCTGAAGAGCGGCCAGACCGCCGCCGAGGTGCTGCTGATGGGGTACGACGGCAAGGCCGGCCCCGGGCACGCCGGCGGTGTCGCGATCGACGGTGACGACGTGTGGGTCTCCAAGGGCACCGGCGGCGCCGGTCGGCTCTACCGCTACTCGCTCTCCGCGATCCGCGGATCGGCGAAGGGCGCCGAGGTGGAGCCGATCGAGCTGCCGGCGAAGGTGGCGGCCGGCTCCTACTGCCGGGTCCGCGAAGACCGTCTCTATGTCGGAGGCTTCGGCAAGCAGACGCTCTTCGCCTACGCCCGGGCCGAGAACGGCGAGTGGGACTTCTCCGAGCCGGTGCTCTCGACGACCACCCCGCCGCAGGTCCAGGGCGTCGTCGTACGCAGCGACGAGTACGTCTTCTCCTCCTCGTTCGGCCGTCACCGGCCGAGCACGATCTTCATCTGCGAGCGGAACCCGGATGGCACGGTCGGCGCGGTGCAGCGCACGTACAAGTTCCCCAACATGGCCGAGGCGATCGTCGAGGTCTCCGGCGAGCTCATCACGACCTACGAGTCCGGCGCCTCTCCCTACAGCCGGGCGGCGGCGTACGGGTTCGGGATCTTCATCGGACGAATGTGGGCGAGCACCCACATGACCTGCACGCCCATCGCCTCCCTCGGCCTGGCGCCCGACTCCAACGGCGGGTGATTTCGTACGCCTCATGGCTGGCCGGTACGCTTTCCTGGTCTAACGGGCAGCGATGCTCACCACGACTCGCAGGAGAAGACATGAAGAAGATCGTCCTCGTACTGCTGGCCGCGGCTGGCATCGTTCTCGCCAAGAAGAAGCTCGACCAGTCGAACATCGATAAGAGTCACTGGGCCGACGCGACCGACAAGGTGAGGTGACCGACGGACACCCGTCCGGGGCGTTGGCGCAATTGGTAGCGCACCTGCTTTGCAAGCAGGGGGTTAGGGGTTCGAGTCCCCTACGCTCCACCAGAGTTCGAGAGTGCTGAGTGAGTATTAACCTCAGCAGGCGAACGAAATTCGTTCGCCCTCCGGACGCGGTTGCTCAGGCCGGGATCAGGGCGGCGTACTTCGGGCGCAGCTCGTCGGTCCGGTCCTTGACCCGCTGGACGAGGAGGGCTGACGTCTCCTCGGATGGAGCCGTCGGGCCGTCGTCGAGGAGGTCGGCGAGCTCGTCCAGGCAGACATGCCAGCCGACCGCGGTGTCGGTGTTGTGGATGGGGCCGCCGAGCCAGGTGGTGAAAGTGAGGCGGGTGCCGTCCGCCATGGGCTCGAGCTCGAAGCGGAGCAGGTCGGTCAGGTCGGCGCGGCCGTCCATCCCCCAGGTGAACTCGAAGGCCCGGGGCGGGTCCCACACCCGCAGCTCGCCCTCCGAGACATAGCTGCCGGGGTCGACGCCCATCTCCTCGATCGCCTCGGCGGTGCTCGCCAGCTCCAGGCCCTCGGGCCAGAACGGCAGACTCAGCCGCGCTCCGGCAGCGCGCTCACCGACGATGTCGGTCGGGAACCAGTGCCGCAGTCCGTCAGACTCGGTCAGGGCCCGCCACACCTTCTCCGGGGAGTGGCGAAGCAGTCGTACGTAGCGAAGCCCGATCCGCTCCCCGTCGCGGAGCACGTCGCCCAGGGGGCCGGTGGTCGTCTCGGTCATCTCTCAGTCCTCCTCGTGGTCGGGGTCGTCGAGCTGGTCCAGGTGGCGCTCGAGCGCATCCAGGCGGTCGGCCCACCTGCGTCGGTAAGGTGCCAGCCACTCCTCCAGCTCGCGGAGCCGCTCGGCGCGCAGCCGGTAGTGGCGGCGCGGGCCGTCGATGCGTACGTGCACGAGATCCGCCTCGCCTAGTGTCCGCAGGTGCTTGGACACGTTCGGCTGGGCGAGCCCGAGGGTCTCGACGAGCTCACCCACCGCCATCTCGCGCTGACAGAGCAGGTCGAGGATCTGCCGACGGGTCGGGTCGGCGATCGCGTTGAAGATGTCTCGGGTGGGCACCTCTAAAACATGCCTCACTTGGCATATGCCTGTCAAGGCATGTCCGTTTTCGTCGTTCCCAGCCGTGCTTGGCGCCCCTTGATCGGGTGCTGAAACCCGCGCTCTGCGGGCAATTTGCCGGTAACCGGCAAACGGCAATGTAGATACATTCCCTAAACAGGTTCAGGCTGTTTGCGCAAGGGGCCTAATACCTATCGTCTCGATATTTGGACCTATCACTCGTTTGAATTCCGTACGGCGGAACAAAGTGGTCCTGAAAGCAACCGAAGTCCTTTGGCGGGCGCCAGAAAACGCTCTGACGAAACCCTCCACCGCAAAGTCCGAAAGGTCAATGTCGTGGGCGCAAAGTCCGTAGTCACCCGGGTCGAGATGACCCCCGTAGAGTCCCAGGCCGCAGCGAAGCTGTCGGAGTCCTTGCTCGACCGGTTCGAGAACCCGGTCGCTTCGGAGTTCCTCGAGACCGCGCCGTTCCTCGGCGGCGAGCTTCCCGACAGTGTCGCCCAGGCGATCCGCGCATTCCGCTACGGCGACGCGACCGATGCTCTGGTGATCAGCGGTCTCCCGGTGACCGCCGGCCCGACCCCGCCGCACTGGAACCACCCCGAGGCACAAGCGCCGCACATGGCCGACTTCTGGCTCGCGCTGATCATGGCTCAGCTCGGCGACGCTGTCTCCTGGTCCTCGCTGCAGGGTGGCCAGCTGGTCAACAACATCCTGCCGATCCAGAAGCAGGAGAGCCTGCAGACCGGCCACAGCAGCGATGTGGTGCTCGACCTTCACATCGAGGACGCGTTCAGCAGCCTTCGGTGCGACCACCTCGGCCTGATCTCGCTCCGCAACGAGGACATGGTCCCGACCACTGCGGTCGGCATCAGCTCGATCGACGTGACCGGCCCTGAGTACGCTCCGCTGTTCGAGCCGCGCTACCTGATCCGTCCCGACGACGAGCACCTGCGCAACCTCCGCGAGGCCGGCGTCAGCGCGGGTGAGCTGCTCGCCGCCCCGACCGCGGTTCTCTCCGGCTCCCCGCAGGCGCCCGACGTCCGGCTCGACCCGCCCTACATGTCGGCCCTGCCGGGCGATGTCGAGGCTGACCGGGCGCTCCAGCTGCTCATCATGGAGCTCTCCGCGAACGTCGAGGACGTCGCGCTGGCTCCGGGCGAGATCCTCATCGTCGACAACCACCGTGCGTTGCACGGCCGCAAACCGTTCACGGCTCGCTACGACGGCACCGACCGTTGGCTGCGCCGCCTCACGACCGTCAAGGACCTGCGCCGCAGCCGGGTCGCTCGGTCGGAGGCCTCGTCGAGGATCATCGATCCGGTGCTCGAGCCTCTCCCTGAATCCCTTGAGCTCACAGGCGCTGGTCGCTGACGCTCGGGACAAGGAGGCCGCAGGCATTCTGCCTGCGGCCTCCATCTATTTCGTGACGCCTCGGACGACGCGGCTGACGCCTCGGACGACGCGGCTGACGCCTCGGCGGATGTGGACACCCATCCGGCTGGCGGATGTGCCGTCGCGCGTGACGGGGATCGGGAATACTCGCTGAGGTGAACGTGAGGCGATGGGGCATCTCCGTGCTGGCCGCTGGCTTGGCATTGGCGCTGGTCGGCTGCGGCGAGGAGGACGAGCCGAAGAGGCCGAAAGCAGCCCCCGCGGAAGCCGACTACCCCGTGTACGCCGCGACGATGGACCCCGTCGAGGCCGCCATGACGCTCGTGCCGGACGGCGCGAAGACGCTGGCGGTGACCGACTACGACGAGGTGAAGTCGCTCTTCGGGCTCGACGCCGTCACCAGCAGGTCGAGTCCCGCGGATCAGAACGAGCTGTGGAGGCGGGCCGACAAAGAGGCCGCGCAGGTCAGCGGCGGTCTGCTGCGCGAGGTCGACCAGCGCCTGCGTGACAAGTTCAAGTGGGGCGCGGCCGACGTGACCTGGGAGGCGAGGTTCGCCGGCGGCGGCAAGGAGGGCTTCGTCATCAAGGTCGCCGACCGAGTGAAGCCCGGACCGGCGATCAAGGCCGGTGTCGGTCCCTTGAAGGGTGCCGAGTTCGACCCGAAGACCCACCTGATCACCAAGAACACCGTGACACCGGATGCTGAGAACTGGGCCGCCCAGGAGGCGATGGTCGCCGTCGCCGGAGGGCCGGCCACTTCGACGTACGTCGTCAAGGGCTGCGCCGAGGGCGGGCCGAAGGAGAAGACCCGGCTCGCGCCGGTCGAGGCCTACTCGGTCGAGTTCGGCGGCGGAATCGCCACCCTGCGCCTCGGCGAGGACCGTGACGACCTGTTCGTCCGGCTCGAGCTCGGCGACCAGGCCGCTGCGTACAAGAAGGTCTTCACCAACGGCGTCGCCGACCCGTCGACGGGGCGGATCGGGTTCCGCGTGACGAACCCGGTGACGGCCGCCACCCTGGTCACCAGCAAGCCCGTCCCATTCGCGGTCTGCGACTGAGGGCGGGCCCGTCAATCCGGAAGCGCCGGTTGAGGCCGGATTGAGGGGCCCGCCCTAGGCCCCCGTACTCTGGGAGCTGCTATGGCCGCCCAGACCAGTCCCCCGCGCAGCGCCTATCCACTTGGGATCTTCTCCCCCAGGCTTTGGGGTGCACACGCGCTGGTGGTGATCTTCGTGACCGGCGCCGTGCTGCTCGGGGTGTGGCAGTACGAGTCCAGCCAGCAGGACAAGCAGGACCAGGTCGCGGAGCTGGTGCATGCGAAGCCGAAGGTGTTCGGCGACGTGATCGGGCCCAACGACGCCTTCCCGTGGGAGCAGATCGGCCGCCCGGTGACCGTCTCCGGGATCTGGATGCCCGAGGAGACCATCTTCATCGACGGGATGGAGCGGGGCTCTCAGGTGGGCTTCTGGGCCGTCACGCCGGTACTGGTCGAAAACACCGAGTCGGCCGTCTACGTCGTGCGCGGCTGGACGCCGGAGGTCGGGTCCGCACCGCCCGCGCCACGCGGACACGTCACCGTCACGGGCTGGCTGCAGCCCAGCGACTGGACCGACGTCGCCGACGACCGCAAGTCCGACAACGTCTTCCCGCAGCTCGACATCTCCGACCTGATCTCGCGCACCAGCTACGACCTCTACAGCGCCTACGTGGTGCGCTCGCCGGTCGAGGACAACTGGCCCGCCAGCTCGATGCCCGTCAACGAGGGCGCCACGGACGTCGCCGATGTGCCGGCGCCGCAACTGCCCGAGCCGGACGCGACCACCGGGCTGCGCAACCTCCTCTACGCGATCGAGTGGTGGCTGTTCGGAGTCTTCGCGATCTACGTGTGGTGGCGCTATATGCGTGACACCCTGCGTCCCCGTCCCGAGAACGACAACGACACGACAACGACAACGACGACGACAACGACGAGGAAGCGATGCCGACCCCTGAGAAAGCGGCTCAGGAAAGCCACGTACCCTCCAAGGCGTGAGTCTTTCCGGCAATCTGACCGCCTATCGGATCATGGCCACCATCGTGGGTGTGCTGCTCGTCGTGCTGTGCCTCATCGGCCTGCCGCTCCACTACGGGTACTGGGTCAGCGACGCAGCCTGGCTGGCCAAGGGCAGCGGCGCCGGCTGGCAGCTGGGCGCTGACATCTCGGAGTATCTGGGTGTCGCTCACGGCTGGCTCTACATGATCTTCCTGCTGACCGCTTTTCTGCTGTCACGCAAGGCAGCCTGGCCGATGCCTTTCACCATCGTCACGGCTGTGTGCGGAACCATCCCGTTGCTCAGCTTCTGGGCCGAGCACCGCGCCACCAAGATGACGCGGGTCGCGATCGAGACCTCAGCCGCCTGATCTCGACCGTCCATGTGGGAGGATCGGGGCGTTATATCCCGTACCAATCCCAATGTCGGAAGGGCAGGTCATGGCTGACCAGAAGGCCATCCTCCACACCAACCACGGTGACATCACGATCACCTTGTTCCCCAACCACGCTCCGGAGACGGTCGCCAACTTCGTCGGCCTCGCCACGGGGACCAAGGAGTACAAGGACGACGCCGACCGCTCTGGCGTCCCCTACTACGACGGTCTCGGCTTCCACCGTGTCATCCCCGGGTTCATGATCCAGGGCGGTTGCCCTCTCGGCACCGGTACGGGCGGTCCGGGCTACACCTTCAAGGACGAGCCGCACCCCGAGCTCACCTTCGACAAGCCCTACCTGCTCGCGATGGCCAACGCCGGCCCCGGCACCAACGGCTCGCAGTTCTTCATCACCACCGGCCAGGCGCCGTGGCTGAACTTCAAGCACACCATCTTCGGTGAGGTCGCCGACGAGGCGTCGAAGAAGGCCGTCGACTCGATCTCCGGCACCAAGACCGGCGCGATGGACCGCCCGGTCGAGCCCGTCGTCATCGAGACCGTCGAGATCGTCTAGCTTGTCCGACTCGACCCCGGTCGGGGTGCCGGCCTGCTACCGCCACCCCGACCGTGAGACGCATATCCGCTGTCAGCGCTGTAGCCGGTCCATCTGCCCTGACTGCATGACGCCCGCCTCGGTGGGCTTCCATTGCCCCGAGTGTGTGCGTGAAGGCCAGAAGTCCGTACGCCAGCCCAAGCGCTTCACCGGCGCGCGGGTCGGGTTCCGGGCGCTCCCGGTGACCTTCTCGCTCCTGGGTGTCAACGTCCTGGTGTGGCTGAGCATCATGCTCACCGGTCGTTCCGCTTCGAGGATCGCCGACTTCCTCGCGATCCGGCTGCAGGGTTACTGCCTCACGCCGGAAGGCGGGTTCGCGGTGCCCCGCGAGCTCTGCCGGTCGAGCGGCTACCAATGGATGCCAGGAGTCGATGACGGCGCGGTCTGGCAGCTGATGACCTCGATGTTCACGCACGTCTCGCTGATCCACCTGGCCGTGAACATGTTCTCTCTCTACCTGCTCGGCTCGTTCCTCGAGCCGATCGTGGGCCGGCTGCGATTCCTGGTCTTCTACGTGATCTCCGGCCTGGCGGGCTCTGCCCTGATCGTGTGGGCATCGGCACCGGCCGGGTCGACCGTCGGCGCCTCGGGCGCGATCTTCGGTCTGCTGGGTGTCCTCGTGGTGCTCTTCGTCCGGGCCGGGCAGTCGCTCGCCCCGCTGCTGCCGATCCTCCTGATCAACGCAGGCATCACCTTCTTCGGCAACGGCATCTCGTGGCAGGGGCACCTCGGTGGCTTCATCGGCGGTCTCGTCGTCGCGGGCATCTTCACCTCGCTCCGCGCCGACCGGAAGGCGCCGTTGCAATGGGCTGCCCTGGCCGGCTTCACGTTGGTGTTGCTTGCCCTGGTCGGCGTACGGATGGTGTCGTTCTGACGCCTTGAGGGCGGGTGTTTTAGCAGCGTTTTCACGGCGTGGACAAATCCACAGCTGTGGAGGAGCCTGTGGAGAACTACACCGGTGTAACGCAAAGCGGCGCAACCCAAAGGATTGCGCCGCTTTCGTGGTCTACGGGGAGGGTCACTCCCACTTCGTGGCGAAGGTGAAACCCACCGCCATGAAGCCGATGCCGACCAGAAGGTTCTTCTGAGCCAGGTCGTTGAAGACCGGGATCTTGTCCAGGTGGTCGTTGGCGAAGACGTAGAAGACGCAGATCCAGATCAAGCCGATCAGGAAGCACCCGAGCATGCCGACCACGACGCCGCGGCCACGGCCGAGCGGAGTCTTCGGGTGGGCGGCGACGGCCAGGCCCGTGAAGAGGAAGAGGAAGCCGATCAGGTAGTTCCACCCCTCGAGCTTCTGCACCGGCTTCGGCCCGGTGAAGTCGCCGCCGATCTCGTTGGGGCGGACCCCGACGTAGTAGTAGGCGATCCAGCCGATGCCGAGGGCGATCAGCAACAGGGCGACCCCGAAGCGGGGAGTGAAGATCGGATCCTTGGGCAGGTCGAGATCACTCTTCTTCGAGAGCTTGAGCTTGGCCACGGGTGATGCTCCTCAGACAAAATGTGATTGCTGCGCATACCCTAGTGCTCGTGAGCTCCGGAACCCAGGCTAACCCCACCCGAAAGCGAAAGCGGTGGTCCCGCGCGACTTCGTGGCGGGTCGGCACGCCCGTCGTGGTGCTGCTCTGTGGCGGCCTGCTGGCGGTGAGCTTCGTCAACGCGGACGGCACCGATCTGCGTCCTGGCCGCTACGACGACCTGGCCACGCTCGTCGATGGCGAGCGAAGCCGCTACAACCGCCTCGAGGCCCAGCTGACCGACCTGCAGGGCGAGGTGGACCAGCTCACCAGCGGCGTCAGCGACAAGGACGTGAAGAAGCTCCAGAACCAGTCGGCGAAGCTCGCCGATCCGGCCGGCACCTCCGACCACAGCGGTGCCGGCATGCAGATCGTGCTGGGCGACGCGCCCTCGGAGGTCCAGGAGAGCTACACCGGCGACGACCCCAACTCCCTTGTCGTGCACCAGCAGGACATCCAGGCCGTCGTCAACGCGCTGTGGGCCGGCGGCGCCGAGGCGGTCACCATCGCCGGCAAGCGGATCATCACGACCACCGGCATCAAGTGCTCCGGCAGCACGGTGCAGCTCGACGGCGTCCCCTACCCCCAGCCGTACGTCATCGAGGCGGTCGGCGACCCCGACCAACTGCAGGCCGCGATCGACCGCGACGACCACGTGCAGAACTACCGTGCCGACGCCCGCGACCCCGGCGTTCAGATCGGCTGGTTCCTCAAGCCGCTGACCTACCTCACCGCGCCTGCCTACGACGGCCTGCTCGACGTGAAGTACGCAAAACCCCTGCCTCAGCAGAACTGAGACAGGGGCTCGGCGAGCTTCGAGCTACGGCGCCGCCGGGGTGCTCGGCGGCAGGGCCGGGTCACAGGTCGGCGGGTCGCCGGGCTCGGCGGTCTGGGTGGCCGACGCCGAGGGGTTGGCCGGGTCTGTCCCAGGCATGAGCGTCTGACAGCTCGGCAGGGCCTCTTCCTTCGTCGAGACGAAGATGATCACCTCGCTGTTCTGCTTGAGCGGGGTGCCCTTGCCGGGCGACTGCTCGACGACGGTGTCCTTGGGCTTGTCGGTGTTCGGCTCGTCCTTCTCCACGGGCGTGAAGCCTGCGCTGCGGAGGATCTCCTTCGCCTCCTCGGCCGTCTTCCCGACGACGTTGGGGACTTTGTTCGGTCCCTTGGAGACGGTGAGGGTGACCACGGTGGACTTTCCGGTGGTAACGCTCTCGCCGTCGACCGGGTCGGTCTTGATCACCGTGCCCTTGTCCTGGTCGGAGTCGGTCGTCTCGACCTTCACCGTGAAGTTGTAGGGGTCGTTCTCGAGCAGCTGTTTAGCGGTCTTCTGCGGCGACCCGACCACGTTGGGCATCTGCCGGTTGGGTGGTCCGGTGGAGACGGTGATCGTGACGGTCTTGCCCTCCTCCAACTCCTCGCCGGAATCGGGCGACTGGGAGATCACCACACCCACCGCCACGGTGTCGCTGGTCTCCTGCGCGACCTCGCCCTTGAGCTTGACCGCGCTGAGCTCTGCGAGGGCCTTCTCCTCGGTCAGGCCGGCGACGTTGGGTACGGGGGTGGTCGGTGGCTTCAACGCTTCAGGCAAGAAGTAGGCGCCCACCGCGATCAGGCCGACGATCACCAGCCCGAGCAGGATGAGCACCCACGGGCGGGGGCCGTCGGACCGGTCGTCCTGGGGCGGGTAGTAGCCGTTGGTGTCCCCGCCGTAGGGGTCGCCCGCAGCCGCCCGGTTCTGGGCGACCTGGGTCTGGTCGAAGCTGGGCGGCACTGTCGCCTGGACCGGACGCCCGGCGAGGTAGCGCTCGATGTCGGTGCGCATCGCCTGCGCGGACTGGTAGCGATCCTCGACCCGCTTGGCCAGCGACTTCATCACGATCGCGTCGAGCTCACGGGGCAGCGACGGGTCGTGGGCCGAGGGAGGCTGGGCCTGCTCGCGCACGTGCTGGTAGGCCACCGAGACCGGCGAGTCGCCGACGAACGGCGGTCGCCCGGTAAGCAGCTCGTAGAGGAGACAGCCGGCCGAGTAGACGTCCGAGCGGGCGTCGACCTGCTCGCCGCGGGCCTGCTCGGGGCTGAGGTACTGGGCGGTGCCTACGACGGCCGCGGTCTGGGTCATGGTCGACTGGGCGTCGTTGAGCGCCCGGGCGATGCCGAAGTCCATCACCTTGACGTCGCCGGCCGGCGTCAGCATGACGTTGCCCGGCTTGATGTCGCGGTGGATGATCCCGTTGCGGTGGCTGTAGTCGAGCGCATTGAGCACGTCGGAGCTGATCTCCAGCGCTCGCTCGGGCAGGATCTTGCGACCCTCACGGAGTACGTCGCGCAGCGTGCGGCCGGCGACGTACTCCATCACGATGTAGGGCTGGGCGACCCCGTCGACCGCCTTCTCCTCGCCGGTGTCGTAGACCGACACGATCGAGGGGTGGTTGAGCTTGGCCGAGGACTGCGCCTCACGGTGGAAGCGGGCCTGGAAGGTCGGATCGCTGGCAAGGTCCATCCGGAGCCGCTTGATCGCGACCACGCGGCCGAGCCGGTGGTCGGTGCCCTTGCGGACCTCCGCCATCCCACCTCGGCCGAGCAGCTCGCCGACCTCGTAGCGGCCCGCGAGGAGAGGCCCCTCAGCCATTGCCGCCCCCGTTGCCGTTGCCGTTACCGCCACCGTCGGTGTTCTCGCCGCCAGGAAGCTCTGGGAAGCCCCAGTCGTCGGTCGGGTCTGATTCGGGCGGCTCCTCCTCGTCGCTCTCCTCCTCGTCAGGCTCGTCCTGGCTGGGAGGAGGGGGCTCGACCTCAGGACGCTCGCCGTAGTAGCGGATGGTGACCCTGTCGCCCTCGGAGAGGTTGCGGGTCGGGTCGAGGCTGGAGACCGTGTCAGGCTCGTTGCTGCCGTCGTTGTCCTGGACGGTCGGATCGACCTTGAGGCCCATGTCTTGGAGCTCACGGCGCACGTCGTCCACGTTGCGGCCGATGTAGTCGTCCTCGTCGATCTCGACGGGCTTCGGCTCCTCCTCGGGCTCCTCCGACGGGGTCGGTTTGGCAGTGACCGACAGGGTGGCGGACGCGTCGCTCGCCGACGACGTGTCCGGGCTGCCCGCGAGGGTGGAGGCGATCCAGATGATCGCGATGATCACAGCGACCAGCATCACGATCACGACGATGTTGAACGGCTTCTTGTACCAGGGCCTCTGGTCTTCTTCGTCGTCGTAACGGTCGTAGGGGTCCTGATAGCGGGGCGGGGGACCGTCGGGACCGCCCGGGCCGCCCTGCATGCCGACGTAGTTCTGAGTGGGCGAGGGGACCGGGTCCATGACCGACGTCGCGGTCGCGTCACCGGGCGCGGCGGCTACGACGGTGGTGGCATCGGCGTCCGGGTCGGCGGCGGCACCTTGGCCGACCATCGCGGTGGTGAACGCCGCGGCGTCGGCGTAGCGGAGAGAAGGGTCCTTCTGCAGGCTTCGCATCACGATCGCGGCCAGCTCGGCGGGCACGTGGTCGGGCAGCGGGGGGACCGGGTCGTGCAGATGGGCGATCGCGGTCGCGACCGGGGTCTCCTTCTGGAACGGCCGGTAGCCGGCGAGGCACTCGAAGGCGACCACGCCGAGGGAGTAGACGTCGGAGGCAGGGGTGGCCTTCTCGCCACGGGCCTGCTCGGGGCTGAGGTATTGCGGGGTGCCCATCACCTGGCCGGTGCCGGTGATCCCGGTCGACGCCTGGGCGCGGGCGATGCCGAAGTCGGTGACCTTCACCTTCCGCTCCGGGGTGACCAGCAGGTTGGCGGGCTTCACGTCGCGGTGCACGATGCCGGCCCGGTGCGCTGCGGCCAGTGCGTCGCCAGCCTGACCGAGCAGGTCGCGGACGACCTCCGGGGCCAGGGGCCGACCGTCACGGAGCAGCTCGGAGAGCGGCTTGTGGTCGACCAGCTCCATCACCAGGAACGGCCGCATCAAGCCGGACGCGGTCGGCATCTCACCGACGTCGTAGACGGCCACCACGTTGGGGTGGTGGAGCGCGGCGGCGTGCTTCGCCTCGGACTCGAAGCGGGAGCGGCCGATCGGGTCCTCGGCGTGCTCGGGCTTGAGGAGCTTGATCGCGACCTCGCGGTTGAGGGTCGTGTCGGTCGCCCGCCACACCTCGCCCATCCCGCCGGTGCCGATGAGCTCGTGGAATACGTAACGACTCATGAGATCGCTGCCTCCATCATGGCCTTCGCGATTGGTCCGCCCAGTCGACCGCCAGCGATCTCGCTGCGTTCGGTGCCGCTCTTCTGGACCATCACGGCGACCGCGATGGACGGGTTCTCCGCCGGGGCGAACGAGGTGAACCAGGCGTACGGAGGTCGGTCCGGGGTGGTCTGCGCGGTGCCGGTCTTGCCGGCGACGCTCACGCCGTCGATCGCGGCCGCCGTGGCGGTGCCGTTCTCGACGGTGCTGACCATCATGTCGGTCAGGATCTCGGCGGTGTCCTGCGAGACCGCGGGCTGGTTGTCGATCGCCGTCGGGTTGCCCTGGTCGATGACGTCGAGCGAGGAGGAGGTGACCCGGTCGACGAGGTAGGGCTTCATGACCTCGCCGCCGTTGGCGATGCCTGCCGAGACCATCGCCATCTGGAGCGGGGTCGCGATCACGTCCTGCTGGCCGATGGCGGCACGGGCCTGCTTGGCCTTGTCGCCGCCGTTGCCGGGGTACTTGCTGGCGGCCAGCGGGCCGAGGTCGTCGAGGTAGTCCTGGCCGAAGCCGAACCCCTCGGCCTGCTCCTGCATCTGCTCGTCGGTGAGCTCCATACCGAGCTGACCGAAGGCGGTGTTGCACGAGACCTCGAGCGCACGGGTCAGGGTGATCTGCTCGCCGCCGCAGCTCGTGCCGTTGAGGTTGGGCAGGTTGACGTCCGTGCCGGGGAGGTCGAGGGAGGCGCCGCCGTAGACCTTGCTGTCGCCGTCCAAGCCGAGGTTCTCGATCGCTGCGGCGGCGGTGACCAGCTTGAACGTCGAGCCCGGCGGCAGCGCGGTCTGGATCGAGCGGTTGAGCAGCGGCTCGTCGTCGTCCTTCGAGAGCTGGTTGTACGACTTCTGCGCGGCGCTGATGTCGTTGTTCGCCAGCCGGTCCGGGTTGTAGGTCGGCGTGTTGGCCATGGCCAGGATCTGGCCGGTCTTCGGATCGATCGCCACCGCGGCCGCCTGGACGTCTTCGCCGAGCGCGGTCAGACCCTCGTACGCAGCGTCCTGGACCTTCGGGTCGATGGTGAGCTCGACGTTGCCGCCGGCAGGCTCCGAGTTGGTGACCAGGTCGACGAGTCGGTTGGTGAAGAGCTTGTTGTCCTTGCCCGACAGCACCGAGTCCTGGGAACGCTCGATCCCGGTCTGGCCGTAGGAGTAGGACATGAAACCCGTGATCGGAGCGTACTTCTTGCCGCCGGGGTAGCTGCGCTGCCACTCGAACTTGCCGTCGCTCGGCACGCTGGTGGCGACCGCCTTCTTGCCGACCAGGATGTCGCCGCGCTGCTGCGAGTAGGCCTCCTCGGTGACCCGTCGGTTGTCGCCGCGCTCGTTGTACCAGCTGGCCTTGAAGAACTGGACGTACGTCACGTTCAGCATCAGCGCCACGAACAGGATCAGGCAGCCGACACTCAGCGTGCGGATAGGGCGGTTCATCTGTTCAACGCCCCTTTGTCGAGCTTGACGATCTGGGTCTCCTCAGCGGCGAGGTCTTCATCGGACGGTGCCGTCGGCAGGGGACGGCGGGACTGGTCCGAGACGCGCAACAGCAGGGCCACGATCACCCAGTTGGCGACCAGCGAAGACCCACCATACGAGAGGAACGGTGTGGTTAGACCAGTCAGCGGGATCAGCCCGGTCACGCCACCGACGACCACAAAGGTCTGCAGGGCGATCGAGCTGGCCAGACCGACGGAGAGCAGCTTGCCGAAGTCGTCGCGGGCCACGATCGCGGTGCGCAGGCCACGTTCGACGATCAGGCCGTAGCACAGCAGCAGCGCGAGGATCGCGGTCAGACCGAGCTCCTCACCGATCGCCGGGATGATGAAGTCGGAGTTGGCGTAGGGGATCCGCCAGGGCTCGCCGGAGCCGAAGCCGCGGCCGATCATGCCGCCCCAGGCCATGCCGAACAGCCCTTCGACCAGCTGCCCCGACGAGGTCACGCCATCATCGCCCACGGGGTAGTACTTGAACGGGTCCAGCCAGGTGAACACCCGGACGCGTACGTGGCTGAACAGGGTCAGAGCAGCGAAGACACCACCTGCGAAGAGCAGGCCGCCGACGACGATCCAGCCCTTGCGCTCGGTCGCGACGTACAGCGTCACCACGAAGAGGCCGTAGAACAGCAGGCTGGAGCCGAGGTCGCGCTGCAGCACCAGGATCGCGAGGCTGATCGCCCACATCATCAGCAGCGGGCCGAGGTCACGGCCGCGGGGCAGGTCGATGCCGGCGAACCGGCGGCCGGCGAGCGCGAGAGCGTCGCGATGGACCGCCAGATAACCGGCGAAACAGATCACCAGCAGCACCTTGGCGACCTCGCCGGGCTGGAAGCTGACCGGTCCGAGGTTGATCCAGATCCGCGCGCCGTTGATCGTCTTGCCGATGAACGGGAGCATCGGCAGGATCAGCATGACCACCGCGCCGAGGCCGGCGGTGTAGGTGAACCGCTGCAGCATCCGGTGATCGGGGACAAGGAAGAGCGTGATCAGGAACAGCACCACGCCCAACGTCATCCAGATCAGCTGCTGGCGGGCGAAGGCATCGGTCTCGCTCGCCCCCGCGGCCAGGTCCAGCCGGTGGATGACGGCCAGACCGACCCCGTTGAGCATCGCCACCAGCGGGAGCAGCACAGGATCGGCGTAAGGAGCCATCAGACGTACGCCGACGTGAGCCGCCACCAGGAGCACGACCAGCCAAGTGCCATAGCCGACGATGTCGACCGGGATCTTCCCCTCCACACCGAGGCCGACCGCGGTGTAGGCGCCGATCCCGACCGCGACGGCCAGGATCATCAGGACCAGCTCGGCTCCCCGGCGCGACCGGTGGACAAAGATGGGCATCGAGCTCGCCGGAGTGAAACCGCTCATGCCGCCACCTCCGCCCTTCGCGCGGTGACTCCCTCGCTCGGCGCGAGCGGACGAGCAAGCTCGCCGCTCGACCTAGCTCCGGTCGTTGCCGTGGCGCAGGCGCAAGAGTACGGACGTGGCGGCCTGAGTCCTGTTGTCGCTCGCTGTCGCTCGCTCATGACCCACTGCCCGAGTCGACGGCACTCTGGTCGGCCAGCGACTGCACCTTCTCCTGCGCGCCGGCCAGGTCCTTGCTGTGGATGCCGTCCTCGAGCTGGTTCTGGTAGGTCTCGGCCAGGTCGGCGACCTCGAGGTCGGAGGTCTGGTAGGGCTCGGAGAGATCGAAGCCGATCATCGTGGTGGGTACGCCGCGGAAGATCGTGACGTTGCCCTCCTGCTCGCCGATGTACCACTGGTTCTGCGACCAGACGAACCCGGTCGCGACCGCGATCCAGACGACACCGAGAAACGTCATCAGCCCGAAGGTCCAGCGCAGCTTCGTGTGCTTGCTCGGCGGCTGGAGGGCGTAGCGCATCTCCTCCGGGTCGGCGGCGATCGCTCCGTCGGGGATCTCCTCGTCGATCGGGTCCAGCTCGCCGGTGTCGCCCATCCGGTGACCGCGGAACAGGGCGGTCATCTGGCCGGTCTTGGTGGTCTTCCGCTTGAGCTCGGCCGCCGCACCCACCATCTGGGCCTCGAGGCCCGCAGACGGCATGGTGTCGCTGGGCACCACATCGGCGACCACGCAGGTCACGTTGTCGGTGCTGCCGGAGTCGAGAGAGACCCGGACCAGCTCGACCGCTGCGAACTCGGGCGTGCCGGTGGCCAGGATGTCGGCGATCCGCGGGTCGTCGACGTAGCCGCAGACGCCGTCGCTGCAGAACATCAGCCGGTCCCCGGCGACGAGGTCGACGATGAACAGGTCGGGCTCGAGCTCCCGGGTCCCGTCGAGGGCCTTGAGGATCAGGTTGCGGTGAGGGTGGGTCTTGGCCTCGTCCTCGGTGATCCGCCCCTCGTCGAGAAGCGTCTGCACGAAGGTGTGGTCGTGGGTGACCTGGTGGATCGCACCATTGCGGAGGAGATAGGCACGGCTGTCGCCCACGTGGCCGACGGTCAGCTTGGCGCCGTCGAAGAATCCGACGGTCGAGGTCGTGCTCGTGCCGTTGAGCGTCGGGTCGTGGTCGACCAGGTGGCCGATCTCGTCGTGGGCCATGTGCAGCGCGTGGGAGACCAGACCGATCAGATCGTCATCGACCAGCCCGAGGGCCGGCTCCTCGTCGAGCTTGCGCAGCTGCTGGACGGCGGTGCTGGAGGCGATGTCACCGCGGGCAGCGCCGCCGACACCGTCGCAGACGGTCAACAGCCAGGGGCCGGCGTACCCGCTGTCCTGGTTGTCCTTGCGCACCCGCCCGACGTCGGAGACCGCCGCGAACTCGAGGCGGAAGGGTCGGCCGTCGGCGGGCCTGGGGCTGGGTGCGGGGTCAGAGGTTGGATCGGTCGCAGCGGTCACTTGCGCAACTCCAGGATTGTCTTACCGATGCGCACCTGGGTCCCGAGAGAGATGGCTGTCGGCTGATTGATCCGGACGGACCCGATGTAGGTGCCGTTGGTCGATCCGAGATCCTCCACGAACCACTGGTCGCCGGAGACGGCGATCCGCGCGTGGCGGGTGGAGGCGTAGTCGTCGTCGAGGATGATCGCGGCATCGCTGCCGCGGCCGATGACGATGGGGGCCTGCGAGAGCGGCACGGTCACACCGGCGTTGGAGCCGGTGGTGACGGCGACATGCGTGGGTACGCCGCGCCTCGGTGCCCTCGCCGCAGGGGCCTTGCCGCGAGCCGGCGGCGCCGCGGGCTGGCCGGCGGAGGCGTTGGTGACCCGCGCGCCGAACATGTCGGAGCGGATCACCGACAGCGCGGCCAGCACGAAGATCCACAGGATCGCCAGATAGGCGACCCGGATGAGAAAAAGGGTGAGCTCGCTCAACTGCGCTCCTCAACGATGTGCGCGGTGATGACGGTGGTGCCGATGCGCACCTGAGAGTCGTCGTCCAAGGTGGCACTCGCCATCTTCTGCCCGTTGACCAGCATGCCGTTGGTCGAGCCGAGGTCATAGACCTCGACACGTACGCGGTCGCCGGCCTGGTTCGAGCGGAACTCGATGTGGCGGCGGCTGATGCCCGGGTCGTTGATGCGCAGATCGGCGTCGGTGCCTCGGCCCACGACGAGGTTGCCGTGCAGCGGGTGCCGGGTGCCGTTGATCTCCAGGTAGGCCTGCGCACGGCTGACCTGGGTGTCGCTCATGTCGGCGCCGGAGACGGCGGCCTGGGCGCGGCTGCGCACCCGGAACCGGCCGATGGTCAGGTCCTTCGCCTCGCCGAACTCGATGCTCACTCGGCCGGGGAAGACGAACCCCTGTGCCTCGGCGTGGTCCATCAGCTGGCGCTTCAGCTCTTCTTTGAGGTGGGGCCCGTAGGACTCCAGCTTGCCCAGGTCGCTGGTGGACAGCTCCACGAAGAAGTCGTTGGGGACCAGGCGACGCTGGCGGCTGAGCACCTGGGCGTTGTTGTCGATCTCGCGCTGGAGCGCGGCGACGATCTCCACCGACTTCACCTCGGACCGGAACGCCTTGGCGAAAGCACCCGAGATGAACTGCTCCAGCTTCTGCTCGAACTTCTGCAGGCCGCTCACGTCGATGCTCTCCTCTCAGGTGCCGGTTGGGCCGGTCGGGTCGGGTGGTCAGTCGCGTACGGGCATAGTGGTGCCCCCGGATTCGGCCCGATCGTATCGGTGCACCCTAGGGGATCTGCCACTTCCCGCATTCTGCGCGGTTTCGATCCTCCCACGATCCGGTGACCGCCAGCGTCAAGGCGGGCGGGGTGCCGTCGTTTTGGGGCGGCGGCCGCGCGTGGGCTAACGTTTCCTCTGCTGCAACGCGCGAGTGGCGGAATAGGCAGACGCGCACGGTTCAGGTCCGTGTGTCCGAAAGGACGTGGGGGTTCAACTCCCCCCTCGCGCACGTTGTGACTGGCCCCGGGTCTTCGGATCCGGGGTTTCGTCCTTTTCTGCGGGGTCCCACGTCCACCCGTCGCCGGCCACGAGCCTGTGCAGGCTGGTGCGTCGACGTGTCGCGTGTGCGATGGCCATCTCCCGTTCTCGGGCGTCGGCGAGCGGGATGCCATGCTCCTCGAGCCCGCGGGTCGACGGCGGCGGAGGCGCGGGTTGCTCCGGTAGCCAAGCCACCTCGCCTGCTGCGTCGAGATACTGGTCCATGGCGTAGGTCAGAGCCTTGACGGACGCGGGGTCCGGACGGGCTGAGGGGGCTGTCAGTTCGCCGGCGAGGAGAAGCGCGTCACTCAGGCTGGCCAAGGCCAGTGGCGCCGACAGCGCCGGCTTGGTGGCGTGAAAGTAGTGCAGCACCGGATAGGCGAGGTGTTGACCGGCGCCGGTCGCCACAATCGGGGTCAGGGCGATGAGCTGCTGTTCGAACATCGGGCTGTAACCAGATCCGGCCCATCCCCTGGTCACCATGTCTTCGGCGGACAGGCCCAAGCCTCGGACGTGGATGGCCAGTGCTCGGCGGGCGACCACGGCGGAGAGCACCGAGACCAGGTAGGTGATGGCCAGGGTCACCAGGAAGAGGCCGGTGAAGCTGGCGACGGCGGAGAGGACCCGCCAACCGGTCGAGTCCGCGACGAAGTCGCCGGTCCCGAGCGTGATCACTGTCATCCCGCTGAAGTAGCCCGCGTCCCAGAACCCCGCTGGCCGCCCGGTGGTCGACTGCTCGACGGTGTCGGCCCCCAGAAAGATCAGCCACCAACCGCCCCACAGCCCGGCCACCCAGATCAGGACGGTGGTGAGGAGCAGCACGGCGCCGGCGGGCGAGAGGAGTGCGCGCCGGCGACCCTGTCCGGCGATCCGTAGCAGCACTCTCCACATTGTCGGCAGCACGTGGCTCGTCAGCGGTCCGGCAGCCGTAGACACCGTCAGGGTCGTCATGGCGGCATCGAGGAACACCGTCAGAATGGTCAGCACACCCGCCGCGATGACCAACGAATCGAGCACGGCCATCTCCTAAGCGACGGCGATGGCCCAGACAGGCCACCGGCGCTCTGTCCCCCGACGCAGCCGACGTCGTCGAAGACGCTGATCTCTTCGTTTCCCCTGGGCTCAGTTGGATGTGTCGTCAGTGGGCCGCGTCGAGTAGTGAATGGTCTGCGCCACGATGAGCCCACCGCGCACAACGTAGCTGTCGGCGCCATCGTGGATGCGGACGCCGGCACCGGAGGCGGACCACTGGAGCATTCCGACCTCGCCCTCGACCAGCAGTTGCTGGTAGTGGTAGTCGGCGGAGCTGACGTAGCTCCCGAGAATAGTGGCGAGCAGTCGGACGCCGTCATGGCCGTGATGCACACCCTCCGATGACAGCAGCACCACGTCGTCCGCGTAGTTCTCGGCCAGGTCGGACTCCAGGTCGCCGTTGCTGCGACGGCGCAAGTGCGACTCGAGAACCTTCCTGGTGTCACGCGCGACGTGATGTTCTCCCATCCTGATCACGGTACTTCCCCCATGGGCTCGGCGGCCTCAGATCGATTCGAGGCGTCTTCGCCGAGCAGTGACGGAGCGAGGAATAGAAACTCGGCTAGCGACTGACCAGTTTGAAAAAGGTGCTGTCGTCGCCGTCGGCCTTCTCCTCCTGGTAGAGGAACGAGAGTTTCTCCTCTTCGAACTTCGCGAACCAGTCCTCCCAGCTGACGTGGTCGAGCCGGTCCTGCCCCGCGCCGCTGGGGAAGTCGATCCGAAGAACTCCTGGCTCCGAGTCGCCTCCGGTGCCGGCGACAGTCGCCGGCGTTCCGTCGTGCTGCTCGACCCACGTACGAATCTCGTCGTGGTCGGTCGTGGTGTGGGACTTCGAGCCCATGCTCGTCTCCTCACGGTCGGGAGCGTGCCTTCCGCGTTCGCTTGTCGTTTGTGCTGTTGATCGCCTCGACCAATTCGTACCCGTGAACGGCGTCGGCCATGCGGGCGCCAGCGTTCAGCTCACCGGCTGGTGATCGCTCCGACGCCTTCACGAGTGGCTCGCCGAGGAGCAGCGACATCGGCCGACCCGTTCCTCACGCGAACGTGTGCTTGCCCTCTCCTCGGGTACCGGTCCACTCGACGGCGCGGTCCCCAGTCGCAGCGAGGCGCCCCCGCGCCGTGGACGGAGGAGTGAGTCATGACCCTGTCGAAGATGCTGGAGAGCCACCCGAAGGGCCTCGGTGGCCTCGACAAGGACCAGCTGGCCGAGTGCATCGCCGCGTGCTTCGAGTGCGGTCAGGTCTGCACGGCGTGCGCGGACGCGTGTCTGAGTGAGGACACGGTCGCCGACCTGACGAAGTGCATCCGTACCAACCTCGACTGTGCCGACATCTGCCTCGCCACCGGCAAGGCGCTGTCACGGCACACCGGGTTCGATGCGAACATCACCCGAGCATTCCTGGAGGCCTGCGCGGCCGTGTGCAAGGCATGTGGCGACGAGTGCGCGCAGCATGCGGAGATGCACGAGCACTGCAAGATCTGCGCCGAGGCGTGCCGCCGGTGCGAGGAGGCCTGCCGCGCGCTCATCGCAGCTCTGTGACCAGCCTGGAGGCAGCGGATGTGAGCCGAATCTCGGGACGTCGCAGGCTCACGGCTGGGGTGGCTGACCGGTGCTGGTCCTGAGCGTCTGTCTGTGGTGGGCGCTTCACCCACCGCGTACCGGGATCACTACCGACAGGACAGGACCAAGCGGCCGAGAACGGTGCCGAAGAAGGCATCCAGCGGCTGGTCGGTCTGCGTCGCGCGGGCCCGCAGCAGAGCACCCTCCCAGGCGTTGACGAGGACCTCCGCGAGGACCTGCGGCTCATCGGGCAACGGCTGACCGCCGGCCCGGATCTCCTCGAGTACGCCGGCCAGGATCTCCGTCCAGCCGTCGAAGATGACTGTGAGGGTCTCGCGAGCGCTGGGACTGTGGTCGGCGATCTCCGCCGACAGGTTCCCCATCAGGCACCCCCGCGTCCGCCCCGACGCCACGAAGGTCTCGCGCAGGGCCTCGAAGTGCGCGGTGATCCTCGCGGCGGGGCCGCCGACGCTCGGGTCGGTGAGCAGCGGCAGCGGCGCCTCGAACGCGTACTTCGTGACCGCCGCGACGGCCAGCGCCTCCTTGCTGGCGAAGTGGTTGTAGAACGAGCCCTTCGGCACCCCCGCGGCCTGCGTGATGTCGTTGACGCTGGTGCCGTGGAAGCCGTGCGCGTGGAAGAGGTCCAGTCCTGAGGCCAGGATGCGTTCGCGAACTGTAGCCGTGCTCATGACGAAGATCCTGCCACTGCCCCGGCGGCCGGTTCAGGCGCCGGCGGACGTCGGGACATCGACGTACTCGAAGTAGGCGTCACCGGAGACCGCCTCGCCCTCGTGGTGCCCCTCGTAGAAGTAGCCGCCGATCCAGCCCCGGCCCAGACCGTAGATGAGCTCGGTGTCCACGCTCCCGACGATCTCCGTGCTGGGTGCGCCGTCCTCGTCGAGGATCCGCCACCGGAAGCGCTCGGGCACCTTCATGCGCCGGCCGTCGGGCGCCACCTGCTCCTCGTCGCGGTAGGACAGCACGTCGAACTCGACGTTGCGCAGGTGCCGCTCAGAGGCGCCGTCGACCTGCTTGAGGTACGCCGTCGTGCTGAGGTGCTCGCCCCAGGCCTCACAGCTGGCGAGCATGAGCAGGGTGTCGGGGCTGGTCTTGATCACGTGGTAGGTGAAGAGGTTCCACGGCAGCTTGAGCCGCGGCGGGACCACCCGATCGCGGAACCCGGCGAGGCTCGCGGCGCGGGCGTACTCCAGGGACAGCACTCCGGAGACGGGTCGGGTCTCGCCCTGCCAGGTCAGCTCGCCCTCGTAGCGGGCGGGGTAGCCGACGTGGTCGTAGACAGCGCTCCGGATGAACGAGGTGATCTGGTCGGTGCACGTGGCCCGGAGGTCGAGCGTGAGGTCGCCCTGGTGCACGACCACGTGGAAGTCCGGGAACGTCCCGGTGATGATCAGCTCCTGACCGAACTGAAGGTGCGACCCGTCCGGTGCGAGGTCGCAGTCGGTGCGCATGTCGTAGACGTGGAACCCGTCCGGCGCCGTCGCGGCGGTGCCGAGAGCCAGCGTCGCGGTGTTGCGGGGCGTTCCGGCCACCACGGGATCGTCGTCGAAGACCAGCGTGCCGGTGCGGCCGGCCAGCACCGCGCACGCGAGGAAACGGTGCGGCTCCGGAAGGTCGGGGATGACCACGTTGTAGTGGAACATCGAGTAGCGCCGCCCTTCGTGATGCGGCTGCAGCAACCCACCGCGCGGAACGACGTCCTCCTCCGCGTGGATGTTGAGCACCCGGGCCATGAAGGCGGCCAGGGCCTTGTGGCGGAGTTCCTCGAGCGACATGTGCGTCCTTCCGGTGGTGGGCGAGCTGACGCTCATCGGGATGCGCCAGACAGGCGGTTGAGCAGGTACGGGGCGTAGTGACGGGAGTAGTCCGCCAGGTTGATCAGGGGATGGCGGTCCGGGGCCGGTGGCAGGCCACGCCCCATGCGCTGGAGCTGGACCGTGTGCCAGAGCAGGTTCGCCATACCGTCGAACCTACGGATGCCGAGCTGGCGCGGTGTCCTGGTGGTCGCCTCGGCGCTGCCGTCGAGCAGACGCCGGGGCAGGTCCGGCTCCAGCGCCGTGGGCCTCGCCAGGCCGACGATGTCGACGGCGCCGGACTCGAGCGCCTCCGCCATCCCTGCGGCGGTCCGGAAGCCTCCGGTCAGCATCAGCGGCACGCTCAACCGGCCGCGCACCTTCTCCGCGAAGTCGAGGAAGTACGCCTCGCGAGCGCGCGTCGACGCGGCGACCGGCTCTGCGGGGACGCCCATGAAGGCGGTCGACTCGTAGTTGCCGCCCGAGATCTCGACGAGGTCGACGCGCTCCTCCTCGAGCCAGCCGAGCACGGCCTCCGCGTCATGGTTGTCGAAGCCGCCTCGCTGGAAGTCAGCCGAGTTGAGCTTCACGGCGAGCACCGCGCCAGCGCCGACCTCGGCCCGTACGGCGCGCACGACCTCGATCAGGAAGCGGCTGCGACCCTCCAGGTCACCGCCCCACCTGTCGGTGCGCTGGTTGGTGAGGGGCGAGAGGAACTGGTTGACCAGGTAGCCGTGGGCAGCATGGATCTGCACACCACCGAACCCCGCGCGGACCATGACGCCGGCTGTCCGGGCGAAGCGCTCGATGATCGACTCGATGTCTGCGGACGACAGCTCGCGGGGCGTACGGAAGACGCCGGCGGCGCCGGTGACCCGCACCGGTGACGGAGCCACCGGGTGGTTGCCGACCCCCAGCAGGACCTGGCGTCCGGGGTGGTTGAGCTGGGCCAGGGTGACCGCCCCACCCGATCCGGCCGCGGTGGCCCACTGTTGGAGGAGCGGGAGGTCACGGTCGTCCTCCACCGCGACGTTGCCCACCTCGCCGATGGCGCGGCGGTCGACCATGACGTTGCCGGTGAGGACGAGGCCGGCCCCGCCCTCCGCCCAGTGCCGGTAGAGCGTCGGCAGGCGTTCGGTCGGTGAGTGTCGCGTGTCGCCCAGGCACTCCGACATCGCGGCCTTGGCCAGCCGGTTGGGGACGACGACGCCGTTGGGCAGTGTCAACGGGCGGGCCAGGGCGGTGGTCGGTGCGCGATCGAGAGACAAGGGACGCTCCTCTTAAGACGACTGGTCATCTCATCCTGAGGGGGCGGGGCTCGTGGCGCAATAGGGCCACCGTGTGACCTGGGTTACCAGGGTCGGCCAGATCGGCCGTCCCGCCCGCCCTGGCCCGCCGCGAGTACGTGCTGAGCGAGGACCTGAAAGGTGAGAGGTACGGCATGGTGCACGAGTGCAATCCGGACGGCTTTGCCTGTGTCGATGTCACAGGAGGCGGGCGCGGCGGGCCGTGGCACAGTGGCGCTGTGATCACTGCCGCTGGCCTGGCCGACGCCCTGCCTCGAGGGTTCGTCGAGGTCGTCGTGGCGGGTGAGCCTCGACCGGTCTTCGGGCTGGAGATCACCGAGGTCGGCGAAGAGGCGGCGGCAGGACGTGGCGAGCTGGTGACGGTGGTCGGGGCCACCGAGGCGGGACAGGTGCTGGCGATCATCTCGGCCTGCGCCGAGGCCTCGGGCCTGCTCCTGCGTCGCTCGCTGGCTGACGACGCAGACGTCGCCCGGCGGTGCGCCGAGGCCGGTCTGCCGTTGCTCGGGATGGTCGAGGGGGCGTCGCTGAGCTCGGTGCTCGCAGTCGTCCGCTCGGCCATCGAAACCTCCTCGGCGCCCGCACGAGGGTCGGCCGACCACCTCCACGACGATCTCTTCGACGTCGCCGACCGGATCAGCTCCCTGCTGGACGCTCCGGTGACGATCGAGGACGCGAGCTCGCACGTCCTGGCCTACTCCCGTGGCCAGTCCGACATCGACGATGCCCGGACAGCGACCATCGTCGGCCGCCGGGTGCCCCGCGAGGTGCGCGACCACTTCCGCTCGCTGGGGGTCTTCCGACGGATGGCACGGTCCGACGCCCCCTTCTTCGTGCCCGCAGGCGCTGGCGGTGTCAAGGCGCGCTACGTCGTCCCGGTCCGTGCCGGCGGTGAGTGGCTGGGATCGATCTGGGCGATCCCCGCGAACCCGCTCTCGCCCGGGCACGAACGTGAGCTGGACGCGGCCACCGAGCTCGTCGCCCTCTCCCTGCTCAGGCTGCGTACGCAGGCCGAGCTCCACCAGCAGGTCCAGCTCGACCAGGTCCGGTCCGTGGTGCGCGGGGCGGCGACCGAGCAGCCGGAGTGGCTCGAGGACGGGCCGTGGCGGGTGGCTGTCCTTGCCGGTCCGGCAGACCTGCAGGCGGAGGCCCGCTGTCAGCTGTGGCAGGCGCTCTGCCGCCGACGTGGCTGGCGTAGACCGGTGGTCGCCGATCTCGACGACCACGTCTACGCCGTCCTCCGCGACGGAGCCTCAGGTCCTGGAGCGGATGGTTGGCTCGCCGACCTGGTCCGTGGCGAGGGCCGGACGAACGCCGAGGTGCGGATGTACGTGGGCACCGTCGTCGCCACTCCACGCGAGCTCGAGGACTCGCGGTCGACCGCCGCGGAGCTCGCCGCTGCCGGAGGCGACGGCGCTTCTGTCGTCACCGTCGCCGAGGGGTGGCCGTCGGTCGTGCTGGCGCGGGCGGTTCACGGACAGGAGAGCCGTCCGTTCGTATCGCCGCTCAGGGAGCTGCTCGACGACGACGGCGCAACCTTCCTGATCGACACGCTCGAGGCGATGATCGACTTCTGGGCCGAGCCGAAGCGGGCCGCCCGATCGCTCGGGGTGCATCCGAACACCGTCAGGAACCGGGCGGCCCGCATCGTCGCGCTGTGCCCGATCGACCTCGAGGACCCCGAGCAGCGGCTCGCGCTCCGTCTGGAGATCGCCCGACTGCGAGCGCGAGAGGCCGCGAAGGATGAATCGCGCTCAGCGCAACGGGTCGACGGCGCGGAGCTGCTCGGGGCGTACGCCGGAGACGATCTGCTCGGCCAGCAGCCGTCCGGTCACCGGGCCGAGGGTCACGCCCCACATCCCGTGACCTCCGGCGATGAAGACCCGCGGGTCCCGGGAGGCGCCGATCAGAGGCAGGCCGTCGGAGGTGCAGGGCCGCGCGCCGACCCACTCGTCCTCGCGCTGGTCCAGGTGCGCTCCCGCGAGCATGGTCCGGGCCGCCCCCATGAGAGCGTCGATCCGGCGCGGGTCGCGCGGTGCGTCGGCGTCGCGGAACTCCATCATGCCGGCGATCCGCAGTCGGTCGCCGACCGGAGTGCATGCCAGCCGCTGGGTCGGGAAGTAGACCGGACCGCGCGGGACGTCGTCGACCTTCACCGTGAACGAGTAGCCGCGGCCGGCCTGGACGATGCGCCGAACCCCGAACTGCCGCCCGTGGGCGCCGATCCAGGCACCGGTCGCGACGACGACCGCGTCATATGGCTCGCCGGCGATGACGACCTCGCGTTCGCTCGACCGGATCTCCTCGACCGGGGTCCCGGTCACCAGCCGTCCGCCCCGCTTCTGCACCGAGTCCGCGATCGCGTGCACGTACGCGGCGGGATCGATGAACCGCTCACCGTGGATCCGGATGGCGGTCGCGATGCTTCCGGCCAGGGCGGGCTCCTCGGCCCGGGCCCGGTCACCGTCGACCACCTCGAAGTCCACCCGCTGACCGCACGCTTCGATGTGCTCGAACTCGTCCAGCAGCGCGCGGCTGTCCTCGACGCTCCGGAACGCGGCGGTGAACGGGCTCGCCGCCTGGGTCCGCGCCTCGACCCCACCCCGTTCGAGCTCGTCGTACGCAGCCAGTGCGTCGTTGTTGAGCGGGATCAGCGCCCGCATCGCCTGCTGCCAGCGCGCCGGGGTGCAGTTGCGGGCGAACTGGGCGAGGAAGCGCAGGAGCCGAGGGTTCGCGGTGGGCGGCACGTAGACCGGTGACGACGGGCTGAGGACCGCGCGCAGGCCGTACTGCAGGACCGACGGCTCGGGAAGGGGCACCGCGATGCTCGGCGTCAGCCAGCCGGCGTTGCCCCAGCTCGACCCGGCAGCGACGCCGTCGCGATCGACGACGGTGACATCGACACCGGACTCCTGGAGATACCACGCGGTGGACAGACCGACCATGCCGGCGCCGATGACGGCGACTCGGCGCGGCGAAGAGGGGCGAGCGGCTGAGTTCATGGGTTCATCGTCGCCGCCACGGCCGGGGACGCCGCTGCCCGTTCGCGACAATTCGAGGCCCGTCGGTTGTGCCCAGAGTCCAACCGACGGACCGCCGACGCGAAAGGGCCTGTCCCTGAGGTGGCTTCACGCCACACTCGGGGACAGGCCCTTGCGTCGGGGTCCGATCAGTCGACCGTCAGAGGTCGCGCCGGACCTCGTCCGCATGCGGAAGGTCGGGGCTGCGTCGCAGGTTGACGATGGCCAGAGCCAGGCCTCCCCAGATGATCAGCATCGCGACCAGCATCATGACGATGGCTGCACCACTCATGACTCTGCTCCCTTCTTGTTGATGTGAACCTCGGACAGGATCTCGGGGTCTCGCCACTTGGCCTGAGCGGCCAGGAACCCGAAGACGATGACGGCGCCGGCAGCGCCCCAGCCGAAGACGGCGAGCATCCAGCCCGGGTTTCCGCCGTACGGGGTCTTCACGTCCTCCCAGAAGGAGAGCCCGAGGACGAGGATCAGGCCGATCGGGGCGACGATGCTGACCAGGATCCGCCACCAGGCGCCGACGGTGATGGAACTGCCGTCGGACAGGTGGTCACCGAGGGTCGGCAGCACGCGCAGCCCCCAGCTCAGGACCAGCATGGAGATCACGGCGACCAGCAGGATGCCGAACTGGTTGATGAAGTGGTCGAGGATGTCGAGCACGTAGAGCCCGCTCGTCGTGGAGAAGAACACCAGGCTGAGCAGGGCCATCGGCACGGTGACCGCGATGGTGGCGCCCTTGCGGGTCATGTCGAACTTGTCACGCACACCGGAGATCACGACCTCGACGATGGACACCATCGAGGTGAAGCCGGCGATGACCAGAGAGACGAAGAAGAGCACTCCGAGCAGGGCACCTGCCGGCGCCTCGCTGATGATCGCGGGGAAGGCGACGAACGCCAGTCCGACGCCAGAGGTGGCGACATCGCCGACAGCGACACCGCTGGCCTGCGCCATGAACCCGAGCGCGGCGAAGACGCCGATACCGGCGAGCAGCTCGAAGCCGGAGTTGGCGAAGCCGACCACGAGTCCGGAGCCCGGCATGTCGGTGTGCTTGTGGACGTAGGAGGAGTAGGTGATCATGATGCCGAAGCCGATGGACAGCGAGAAGAAGATCTGTCCGTACGCCGCAGCCCACACCGTCGCATCGGTCAGCGCGCCCCAGTTCGGGGTGAAGAGCGCGTCCAGGCCTTCCGCTGCACCCGGGAGGAACAGCGAGCGCACGACGAGGATCCCGAAGACCACGACGAGCACCGGGATGAAGAAGAAGGCGGTCCGGCCGATGCCCTTCTGCACGCCGAGCAGCAGGACGGCAACGATCGCGATCCACACCAGCAGCAGCGGGATCAGCACGCCCCACACCGGGGTGGCGTCGACGCCCGGGTCGCCCGCCTGGAGGAACTCACCGAAGAAGAACCCCTCCGGGTCGTCTCCCCAGGCCTCGGTGACGCTGAACATCGCGTAGCGAACGGCCCACGCCATCACAGCTGCGTAGTAGATGGCGATCATGAAGCAGATGCCGACCTGCCACCAGCCCAGGCCCTCGGTGCCTTTGCGGAGGCGTGCGAAGGAGAGCGGAGCGGAGCCCCGGTAGCGGTGGCCCAGAGCGTAGTCGAGGAAGAGGAACGGGATACCCGCCGTCAGCAGCGCCACGATGTAGGGGATGACGAACGCGCCACCGCCGTTCTCGTAGGCGACGTACGGGAAACGCCAGATGTTGCCCAGGCCCACGGCGGAGCCGATCGCCGCGAAGATGAAGACTTGCCGCGACGAGAATGCTCCGCGTTTTGCTGCCGCACCGTCTTGCACGCCCTCAGGTGTCGTGCTCATTTACGCCTCCTTGCTCGATACTTCGTGTGACGCCGATCACATAACAATAGTGGTCAGGCTGTCTTCGGTTGACGCGGGGTTCGCGACGGCCGCCGCAGAGGCTACACACAAAGACTTACGGGCCCGGGGGCCTGTGGCACTAACTATGTCCCGCTGCGAGTGTGGTCGGTGTCACGATATCTCGCCGCGCTCTTGACAAAGACGGGCAGCCTGTTGAGTTCATGAGACATGACAGGCAATATGTCTCATCGGTCGATCGAGTACGTTCCTCCGACCGGTGAGACCTGGGCCGACCCGTGGCCGATGTACGCCGCGCTGCGGGAGCACGACCCGGTCCACCACGTCGCCCGAGGCGACTACTGGGTCCTGACCAGGCACGACGACGTCCTCGCGGCAGTGCTCGACCACGAGACGTTCAGCTCGACCGGAGGGTTGACGACCGCTCAGGACGAGCTCGATCGGATCGGCCTGGAAGACAACCCGCCGATGGTGATGACCGATCCGCCGGCTCACACGGCGTTCCGCAAGCTGGTGAACCGCGGGTTCACGCCGAAGCAGGTCGAGGACGTGACGCCTCGGGTCACCCGGTTCGTCGTCGAACGGGTGGAGCAGATCAGGGCAGCAGGTGGTGGTGACATCGTCGAGGAGCTGTTCAAGCCCCTGCCTAGCATGGTCGTGGCCCACTATCTCGGCGTTCCCGAGGCCGACTGGGGCCGCTTCGACGTGTGGACCGACGCGATCGTCACGGCCAACGCCGCCCAGGACGGGACCATCGGAGCCGGAGCCGCCGCCGAGCTCATGGGCTACTTCGCAGAGCTCATCGAGCGTCGCCGACGTGAGCCCGGAGACGACACCGTCTCCCATCTGGTCGCCGCCGGGGAGGCCGACGACGACGCCGGCCTGCTCCGGGTGCTCGCGTTCGCCTTCACGATGGTCGCCGGTGGCAACGACACGACCACCGGGCTGCTGGGCGGCGGCCTGCCGCTGCTGGCGGAGCGGCCCGACCAGCGCGAGCTGGCTCGGGACGACATCCCGGCCGCAGTCGAGGAGCTGCTGCGGCTCACCTCTCCCGTGCAGGGGCTCGCGCGGACCACCACCCGCGACGTGACGATCCACGACGTCACGATCCCTGCGGGGAGGAAGGTCCTGCTCTGCTACGCCGCCGCCAACCGCGATCCGCGCGCCTTCGGTGCCGACGCCGAGGAGCTCGACGTCACCCGCAGGCCGCGGCAGATCCTGACCTTCGCCCACGGTGCCCATCACTGCCTGGGTGCCGCGGCGGCCAGGATGATGGGTCGGGTGACGCTCACGGAGATACTCGGCCGGATGCCTTCCTTCACCGTCGACCACGACTCCTTGGCGTGGGCGCCGGGGAGCTACGTACGCAGGCCCGTCAGCCTCCATGTCGAGGTCGGCCGATGAGCTGGCTGGCCGAGGCGAAGACGGACCTCGCCGCCGAACGGATCCTCGACGCGGCGGGCGAGCTCTTCGTGGAGCGCGGCGTCGGCAAGCCGGGCATGGACGAGGTCGCTCGTGCGGCCGGCTGCTCGCGGGCGACTCTCTATCGCTACTTCGAGAACCGGCAGGCCCTGATCCAGGCCTTCGCGCACCGCGAGGCGCGACTGATCACCGCGCAGGTCGCCAAGGCCACCGCCGACGTCCCGGATCCCCGTCGCCGCGTGGTCGAGGCGGTCATCGCGTGCCTCGCCGCCGTCCGCGAGCGCCCCCATCTGGCTGCGTGGTACGCCGGGGACAGCACCCTTCTTCGCGAGGTGCTCCACGACTCCCCGCTCATCCGCGGGACCGCCCAGAGCTACCTCGCTGCCGACGCCGACGCTGCTGATCCCGACCTGGTCGACTGGGTCCTGCGCATCATCTTGTCGTTCCTCAGCAACCCCGGAGACGACGAAGAGGCAGAACATCGCCTGCTGGAGCGATTCCTTCTGGTCCCGCCGCTCGGCTAGGTCGCGTCAGCCCCGGACCGTGGGCGGGGCGGTGCCGTACTTGCCCGACGAGCCTGCACTGCACCCGGGAGGCGTGAGCCATGGCCGCCGCCAGCCGGCTGACGGGCGCGTGCCCTGCTCCTGACCCGGGAAAACCTCGGGCGCCGAGATCGGCCCTTGCCGAGATATATCACGAACCCCCAGGATGGATCATGAGTGACCGGATGCCTCCGGTGCTTTGAGAGGAGAGATATGCAGCAGGTCAAGGCCGTCATCGCCCGCGCCGAGGGAGCCCCGGTGGAGCTGGTGACGATCAACGTTCCTGATCCTGGCGCCGGTGAGGCGGTGGTGAAGATCCAGTCGTGCGGGGTGTGCCACACCGACCTGCACTACCGCGAGGGCGGGATCAACGACGAGTTCCCGTTCCTGCTGGGACACGAGGCTGCCGGGATCGTCGAGGCGGTGGGTCCGGACGTGACCGACGTGGCGCCGGGCGACTTCGTGGTGCTCAACTGGCGTGCGGTGTGCGGCAGCTGCCGGGCCTGCAAGCGCGGCGAGCCACAGTACTGCTTCGCCACGTTCAACGCGACCCAGAAGATGACGCTCGAGGACGGCACGGAGCTGTCGCCGGCGCTGGGTATCGGCGCCTTCGCGGAGAAGACGCTGGTCGCGGCGGGCCAGTGCACCAAGGTCGACCCGGAGGCGCGCCCCGCCGCTGTCGGCCTGCTCGGCTGTGGCGTGATGGCCGGTATCGGTGCCGCCATCAACACCGGCGGAGCGACCCGCGGCAGGTCGGTGGCGGTCATCGGTTGCGGTGGTGTCGGGGTGGCGGCGATCGCCGGTGCGGCCCTGGCCGGGTCGAGCCCGGTCATCGCCGTCGACATCGACCCCAAGAAGCTCGAGCGCGCCGCGGCCATGGGCGCGACGCACACCGTGGACTCCTCGCAGACCGATCCGGTCGAGGAGATCCGGCGGATCTGCTCGGAGACGTACGAAGGTGCCGAAGGTGCCGACATCGTCGTCGAGGCGGTCGGACGCCCGGAGACCTGGAAGCAGGCCTTCTATGCCCGGGACCTGGCCGGCACCGTCGTGCTCGTCGGTGTGCCCACGCCCGACATGACGGTGCCCGATATCCCGCTCATCGACGTCTTCGGCCGCGGTGGCGCGCTCAAGTCCAGCTGGTACGGCGACTGTCTCCCCAGCCGCGACTTCCCGATGCTCGTCGACCTCTATCGCCAGGGGCGTCTCGACCTGGACGCCTTCGTGAGCGAGGAGATCGGCATCGGTGACATCGAGGCCGCCTTCGAGAAGATGCATCATGGCGAGGTCCTGCGCTCGGTGGTGGTGCTCTGATGGCCGTACGCGTGGACCACGGTGTCACGAGCGGCACCTTCAGCCTCGACGGCGAGACGCACCAGGTGGACAACAACGTCTGGGTGATCGGCGACGACCAGGAGTGCCTGGTCATCGACGCGCCGCACTCGGTGGAGGACATCTTGGCGGTGGTGGGCGGTCGGCGCGTGAAGGCGATCGTCTGCACGCATGCCCACGACGACCACGTCGGGATGGCGCCGGCGCTGCGGGAGATCGTCCGGGCCCCGATCCTGCTGCACCCCGACGACCGTCCGCTGTGGGAGCTCGCCCACCCCGACGATCTGTGGGATGCCGACCTCTCCGACGGGCAGGTCATCGAGATCGGCGACACCGACGTGACCGTCCTGCACACCCCTGGTCACGCCCCGGGGGCGGTGTGTCTGTCGGTGCCCTCGCTGGGGTGCGTCTTCACCGGCGACACCCTGTTCCAGGGTGGCCCCGGGGCCACCGGGCGCTCGTTCAGCGACCGGCCGACCATCGAGTCCTCGATCCGGGCCAAGCTGTTCCCGCTTCCCGGCGAGACGGTCGTCCACACCGGGCACGGCGACGACACCACGATCGCAGCCGAGGTCTCCAACCTGGGCTGATCAGCGCACGGCGGCCGCGAGCTCCGCACGCATCCAGGCACACCACTCCAACGCTGTACGCCGCGACCGGATGCCTCCTTCGAGCGTGATCCGGCTCGCGAACAGCGGTTTCGAGGGATCCCGGACGCCCGGGAGGTCGGAGATCTCGGCCAGCTCCTCGAGGTAGCGGTCGAGGGCGCTCTGGTGGGCGCCCTCGAGCCGCCCGATCAGATCGTGGGCGGCGTCGGGCTCCACGGTCCAGATCGACCACAGCCGCAGGACCTCCAGGTCACGGACCGGCTGGGGTTCGAGGTCTCCGACCACCCAGGCCGCCAGGGCGGTCTGGCCGGAAGGGGTGATCCGGTATCGCTTCGTCGGCCGGGGACCGGCTCCTTCGATGACCTCGTGCTCGACCAGTCTGGCGGCGTCGAGACGGTTCAGCTCCGGGTAGATCTGCGAGTGGCGGGCGGTCCAGAAGTAGCCGATCGGCTGGCGCATCCGCTGCGCGACCTCGTAGCCCGTGCTCGCCCGCCGCGCGAGCAGGCCGAGGATCGCGAAGCCGAGGTTGGAAACGGGTGCTGCGGAGTCTGGCATATGTCAATATTGACATATGCGGAGCGTGAAGAGTGCAGCGGCAGGGGTAGCGGTCATCGGCATGTTGCTGACCGGGTGCGGGGCGGAGAGCGGCGTCGAGGCGCCAGTGGAGGCGAAGGAGTCCGGACCCGCGCTGCCGACCGGAGGGCCGTACATCCAGGGCGAGCTGACCTCCTGCTTCCTGCCGGAGACCGACGTCGGGGTGGAGCCGATGCAGGCGTCCGGCGCGGAGCTCGAGCTGCCGGCCATCCGCTTCTCGCCGCCGGGTGGTCGGCAACCGTCGGCGGTGCTGGTGATGCTTCACCAGACCGACGGGGACCGCTGCGGGTGGGGTGACTTCGCGACGCTCGCGGCTCTGGAAGGCGTCGCCGGCCTCTCCTACGACCAGTGTGGCTACGCCGCCGCCGACTGCGGGATCAAGGACCTCGACGACCCGGTGCCGCAGGTGAGGGCGGCGCTGGGCGAGGCCAGGAAGCAGTGGCCGGACACACCTGTCGTGCTGGTCGGTGCCTCGATGGGCGGTAGCCAGACCGTGCGGGCCGTTGCCGCGGGGTTGGATGTCGACGGCTGGGTCGACCTCTCGGGACCGTCGATCTGGGCCGGCGTCGATCTGGCCACGGTCGCCGACAAGATCCAGACGCCTGGCCTGATCGCCATCTCGGAGGACAGCGACGGGCCCGAGGAGGCCGATGCGGCCCGCGCGCTGGCGGAGGCCACGTCCTCGGAGTTCGTACCCGCCGAGTCAGGCCACGGCTGGGACCTGGTGATCGAGGAGGGCAGGCTCTCGCCGATCGGGCAGCAGGTCGTCGCGTACGCCACGAGGTGATCTGGGCTCGGTCAGGCGTCTGTGGTCGCGCTGAGGATCTCGGCGGTGAAGCTGCTGCCTGCCAGAGCGTCGAGCAGTGCGGTGCCGGAGACCTCCCCTGTGACGGTGATACGGCCGGTGGCCCGGTCCGCGGTGAGCGTCGCGACCCCCGGGAGATCCCGGAGCCGGGCGGTGGCTTCACGGACGCACCGAGGGCAGCGCATGCCCTCGACGTACAGCTGGATGGTCTGCATGGCGATCTCCTTGTGCCTTCGTGGCCCCGGTGAGGACCGGGGCCACGAAGTGGGTCGGG